>NZ_QURH01000978.1 GCF_003428695.1 Actinomadura logoneensis | reverse complement strand
GCCGCCGTGCACGGCACGACCACGGTCGTGGCCGTCGCGGGCGAGATCGACCTGCGCACCGCCGACGCGCTGCGCGCGCGGCTGACCGACCTGGCCGGCCTGAACGGCGGCCCCGCCTGCGCCGACCTGGTGATCGACTTCGGCGGCGTGCGGTTCTGCGACGCCAGCGGCATCGGCGTGCTGGTGGCGCTCCGCAACGCGCTCGGCGCGCACGGCGGCCGCGTCCGGCTCGCCCGCGTGCGCCCGGCGCAGCTGCGCCTGCTGCGCGTCGTCGGCCTGGACGCCCGGTTCCCGCTGCACGGGGACGTGGACGACGCCGTCGCCGCCATCGCCGGACGGAACTGACCCGCACGGAACTGACCCGCACGGAACTGACCGCGCGGCGCCCGAGGCGGTCACGGCTGCCCTCGGGGGTGCTCCGGGCGGGTGGGCGGCGCCTCTCGGGGCGGGCCGGTGCCGGGAGGGGCGCGCGGGGCCGCGAAGGCCACAAAACGCTTGCCCCGTGGCGCCTCTCGGGTCCCGCGCCGTCGCCGTCTCCGGATAGAGTCTGTTGTCGTCAGGCCGCGTCCCGTCCGGTGTTCTGGAGGCCGTCCGTGGGTGGAGAGGACTCCCCGACCGCGCGTCGGCGCGTGCCCGGTCCGAGGTCCGGGCACGTCGCTCCGCAGGGTCCCGGGGCGCTCGATCCCGACGACCTGCCGGACGGCCTGCTCGTCGCCGGCCCGGACGGCCGGGTGACGATCTTCAACGCCGCCGCGCGGCGGCTCACCGGCGTCCCGGCGGACGCGGCGATCGGCCGCGACTTCCGCGACGTCCTGCCGCTGCACGACGCCGAGGGGCGCGACTGGTGGAAGTGCGCCGCGCCCTACGAGGGCCTGGCCACCCGCACCCGCCACCCCGAGCAGACCCTCTTCCTCCCCGACGGCACCGAGCTGCTGGTCAGCGCCGCCTACCGCAGGGACGCCGAGGGACGTGTGGAACGGTTCACCGTCACCCTGCGCGACGCCCTGCGCCGCGCCCGCCGCGAGCGCGACCGCGCCGACCTGGTCTCGACCGTCGCGCACGAGCTGCGCTCGCCGCTGACCAGCGTGAAGGGCTTCACCGCGACGCTGCTCGCCAAGTGGCACCGGTTCAACGACGACCAGAAGCTGGTCATGCTGGAGACGGTGAACGCCGACGCCGACCGGGTGACCCGGCTGATCACCGAGCTGCTGGACGTGTCCCGGATCGAGGCGGGCCGGCTGGAGATGCGCCGCCAGGTCGTCGACCTCGCCGACGAGGTCCGCAAGATCATCGCGGGCCGGGTCGCGGCGGGCGACCCCGCCGACCGGTTCCGGTTCGAGACGCGAGGCGAGCTGCCCGAGCTCTGGCTCGACCCCGACAAGATCGACCAGGTGATCGGCAACCTGGTGGAGAACGCGGTGCGGCACGGCGCTGGTACTGTCACGATCGTGGTGGAGCCGGACGCGCACAAGGAGGGGGCCGCGGTGTCGGTACGCGACGAGGGCGAGGGCATTCCGCCCGAGGCCGCCCAGCGCGTGTTCCGGCAGTTCTGGCGCGGGCCCGCGTCCGGCCGCCGCGGCGGCACCGGCCTCGGCCTCTACATCGTGAAGGGCCTCGTCGAGGCGCACGGCGGCACGATCACCGTGCGGCGCGCGCCCGGCGGCGGCGCCGAGTTCCGATTTACCGTGCCCGCCGGGGCCCCCGACCACGCCACCGCCTGAGCGCACGCTCGAACCGCGGCGGCACCGGGCTCCCCGTGCGGGCGGCGCGCACGCGCACGCTTTTCCGGATCTTTCCCGTCCGCGCACTAGACTGCGGACGTCCCACGCCGACCGGAGTCATCACATCACCATGTCTGCACCCAACAAGTCCTACGACCCCGTCGAGGTGTCCGCGCTGCAACCCGCGGAGCTCGACAAGGCCCGAGACGCGGCGATCGCGGCGATCGCGGCCGCCGCCGACCTGGACGGGCTGAAGGCCGTCCGGCTCGCGCACGCGGGCGACCGCTCGCCGCTGGCGCTGGCCAACCGCGAGATCGGCGCGCTGCCGCCGCAGGCCAAGGCCGAGGCGGGCAAGCGCGTCGGCGCGGCCCGCGGCGCGGTCGCGCAGGCGCTGAAGAAGCGCCAGGCCGAACTGGAGGAGGAGCGCGACCAGCGCGTCCTCGTCGAGGAGACCGTCGACGTCACCCTGCCGTGGGACCGCGCGCCGCGCGGCGCCCGGCACCCGCTGACCACGCTCCAGGAGCGGATGGCCGACGTGTTCGTCGCCATGGGCTTCGAGGTCGCCGAGGGGCCCGAGGTCGAGGCGGGCTGGTTCAACTTCGACGCGCTGAACTTCAAGCCCGACCACCCCGCGCGGTCCATGCAGGACACCTTCTTCGTGGAGTCGGAGGAGTCCGACGTGGTGCTGCGCACGCACACCTCGCCGGTGCAGATCCGCTCCCTGCTCTCGCGCGAGCTGCCGGTCTACGTGGTCGCGCCGGGCCGCACCTTCCGCACCGACGAGCTGGACGCGACGCACGCTCCGGTCTTCCACCAGCTCGAGGGCCTCGCGGTGGACGAGGGCCTGACGATGGCCGACCTGCGCGGCGCGATCGACGCGTTCGTCACCGGCATGTTCGGCGGGGGCCTGAAGACCCGGTTCCGGCCGTCCTACTTCCCGTTCACCGAGCCGTCCGCCGAGGTGGACATGCAGTGCTTCGTGTGCCACGGGGCGTCGGCCGAGCCGGGCGGCGAGCCGTGCCGCACCTGCTCCTCGGAGGGCTGGATCGAGCTGGGCGGCTGCGGCATGGTCAACCCGCGCGTGCTGGTGGCCTGCGGCATCGACACGGGCCGCTACAGCGGCTGGGCGTTCGGCCTGGGCGTCGAGCGGACGCTGATGTTCCGGCACGGCGTCGAGGACATGCACGACATGGTGGAGGGCGACGTCCGGTTCACCCTTCCGTTCGGGATGGAGATCTGATGCGGGCCCCGCTTTCCTGGCTGCGCGAGTACGTCGAGCTGCCCGAGGGGATCACCGGCCGGGACCTGGCCGCGAAGCTGATCGACGCCGGCCTGGAGGTCGAGACCGTCGAGCGCGCGGGCGCCGACGTCGTCGGCCCGCTGGTGGTCGGCGAGGTCCTGACGATCGAGGAGCTGACCGGCTTCAAGAAGCCGATCCGGTTCTGCACCGTGGACGTCGGCGACGCCAACGGCACCGGCGAGCCGCAGCAGATCATCTGCGGCGCGACCAACTTCGCGGTCGGCGACCACGTGGTGGTCATCCTGCCCGGCGGCGAGCTGCCCGGCGGGTTCAAGATCGGCGCGCGCAAGACCTACGGGCACATGTCCGAGGGCATGATCTGCTCGGTCCGCGAGCTGGCGATCGGCGACGACCACGACGGCATCCTGGTCCTGCCGCCGGACACCGCCGTCGGCGCCGACGCCATGGAGCTGCTCGGCCTGCGCGACGACGTGCTCGACATCGCCGTCACTCCGGACCGGGGCTACGCGCTGTCGATCCGCGGCATCGCCCGCGAGGCCGCGACCGCCTACGGCGTGCCGTTCCACGACCCTGCCGAGGTCGAACTGCCGGACGGCTCGGACGAGGTGTACCCGGCGTCGATCGGCGACGCGTCCGGCTGCGACCGGTTCGTGCTGCGCGAGGTGCGCGGGTTCGACCCGTCCGCCGAGACCCCGCTGCGGATGCGGGTGCGGCTGTTCCGCGCCGGCGTCCGCCCGGTCTCGCTCGCCGTGGACGTCGCGAACTACGTGATGCTCGAGCTCGGCCAGCCGCTGCACACCTTCGACCGGGCCAAGCTGACCGGCCCGATCGTCGTGCGGCGCGCGGCGGCGGGGGAGAGGCTGGAGACCCTCGACCACGTCGAGCGCGAGCTCGACGCCGAGGACCTGCTGATCACCGACGCGTCCGGGCCGGTCGGCCTGGCCGGGACGATGGGCGGGCTGAGCACCGAGATCGACGAGAAGTCGTCCGACATCGTGATCGAGGCCGCGCACTTCGACGAGGTCGCGGTCGCGCGGATGGCGCGCCGGCACAAGCTGCACAGCGAGGCGTCCTACCGGTTCGAGCGCGGCGTCGACCGCGAGCTGCCGCTGTACGCGTCGGCGCGCGCGGCGCGGCTGCTCGCCGAGCTCGGCGGCGCGGAGATCGTCCCGGGCGTCACGCACGCCGAGACCGCGGTCGAGCCGCGCACGATCACGATGTCCGCCGGGCACCCGGCGAAGGTCGCGGGCGTCGCCTACGACCGCGGGACCGTCGTGCGCCGGCTGGAGCAGGTCGGCTGCGCGGTCGCGGGCGGTGACGAGCTGACCGTGACGCCGCCGTCCTGGCGTCCGGACCTGGGCGACCCGAACGACCTCGCCGAGGAGGTCATCCGGCTGGAGGGCTACGACGGGATCCCGTCGCGCGCGCCCCGTCCGGTCGCGGGCCGCGGGCTGACCACCGACCAGCGGCTGCGCCGCCGGATCGGCCGCGCCCTCGCCGGGGCCGGGTACGTGGAGGTGCTGAACTTCCCGTTCACCTCCGGCAAGGACGCCGACGACCTGCAGCTTCCGAAGGACGACGCGCGCCGTGCCGCGCTGCGCCTGGCGAACCCGCTGTCGGAGGACGAGCCGCTGCTGCGCACGACGCTGCTGCCGGGCCTGCTGAAGGCGCTGGCCCGCAACGTCGGCCGCGGCTTCGGCGACGTCGCGCTGTACGAGACCGGGCGGGTCTTCCGGCCGCGTCCGGACGCGCCGGAGGGCGCGCCGCGGCTGCCGGTCGACCGGGCGCCCTCCGCCGAGGACATCGCCTCGATCGACGCCGCCCTGCCGGACCAGCCGTTCCGCGTCGCGGCCGTGCTGTCCGGCGAGCGCGCCCCGTCCGGCTGGTGGGGCAGGGGCGAGGCCGCGGTCTGGGCGGACGCCGTCGAGGCGGCCCGCACGGTCGCGCGCGAGGCGGGTGTCGAGCTGACGGTGAAGGCCGACCGGCACGCGCCCTGGCATCCGGGCCGCTGCGCGGCGCTGTACGCGGGCGACACGCTCGTGGGGCACGCGGGCGAGCTGCACCCGCGCGTGGTGAAGGCGTTCGGGCTCCCGGCGCGCACCTGCGCGATGGAGCTGGAGGTCCGCGCGCTCGGCGAGCCGCGCGACGTCCGCGCCCCGCACGTGTCGGCGTACCCGGTCGCGACGCAGGACGTGGCGCTGACGGTGGACGCCGGGGTGCCCGCCGCCGACGTCGCGTCCGCGCTGCGCGACGGCGCGGGCGACCTGCTGGAGTCGCTGCGGCTGTTCGACGTGTACACCGGCGAGCAGGTCGGCGAGGGCCGCAAGTCCCTGGCCTACACGCTGCGGTTCCGCGCGACCGACCGGACGCTGACCGCCGAGGAGGCGAGCGAGGCCCGGGACGCGGCCGTCGCCGTCGCGGCGGAGCGCACCGGCGCGGTCCTGCGCGGCGCGTAGGAGAACGCCGGACAGACGTCCGCAGAGGTGAGAACGCCTCCGTCCCTTGGGGGACGGAGGCGTTCGGCCTTCCCTGAGGGCGCCGCCGGCTCCCGGGCCGTCCGCTCAGGGCGCCGGCCCGTCAGCCCGCGTGGTCGAGCGTGCCGGTGCGGCGTCCGACCGAGACGAGGCGTTCCATGGACAGCCAGGCGACCAGGTACCAGCCCGCGCCGACCAGCGCCTCGGCCCCGACCTGCGCGAGGACGTGGCCGGCGGGCGCGCCGTCCAGGATGCCGCGGACGGCCTGCAGCCCGTGGACGAGCGGCAGGTACTCCACCACCGCGCGCAGGGGGGCGGGCCAGACCGACAGCGGGACGTTCGTCCCGCCGAACGCCATGATGATCCCGTAGGCGAAGTTCAGCACGAGCCATTCGACGCCGCGCGTCCGCAGGGCGACACCGGCCAGCGCGCATCCGTAGCCGTAGCTGCTGACCAGGACGAGCACGATGACGGGGATCGCGTACGCCGCGCGCGGCCACGGCAGCGGGACGCCGAGCAGCGGCGGCAGGACGGCCCAGGCGACCATCGAGCTGACCAGCCCGGTCGTCATCCACTGGACGCCCCGGCCGAGGTAGACGGGCAGGTGCCCGGCGGGCGCGACGGCCAGCAGCGGCAGCGTCCCCTGGGCGCGCTCGCCCGCCAGCGAGATGACGACGATCGTGGACTCCATGCAGGCCAGCACGACGATGTTCCCGACCAGCACGAACCGGGTCAGTCCCGGATCGCCGAGGTAGGAGCCGAGCAGCGCGTAGAACGACACCTGGCAGAGCAGCCGCAGGAGCCAGCCGAACGTCCAGGTCCGCCAGGTGTAGACGCGGCCCATCTCGGCGAAGCCGAGGACGGTCGCCTGCCCGATGACGCGGATCGCGTGGATCATGCGTACCCCACCGTCCCGTCGCGCCGGGCGGCGTCCACCAGGCGGCGTGTGAGCCACATCCCGCCCGCGAGCGCCGCCGCGCCGAGCGCGAGGATCGCCGCGAGCGCGAGGGCGAGCGGGCCGCCGTGCGCCGTCCCGTGCACCGCGTCGCGCAGCAGGCGCGCGCTCCACGACAGGAACACCAGGTGGCTGAGCGGGCGCACCCAGGAGGGCAGCACCGTGAGGGGGAACACGACCCCGCCGAGCATGTAGAAGGGGTAGCTCAGCGAGTTCTGGAGGACGTCCCGTGCCCGCGACAGCGAGATGACGCCCGCCAGGAGCATCGCCGTGCCGACCGACGCCAGGCAGGTCGCCGCGATGGCGAGGACGAACACGCCGGGGCTCCGGACGGTCAGGACCCGGCCGAAGCCGAGCGCCGCCACCAGCCAGGACTCGGCGAACGCCAGGACGCCCACCAGGACGACGGCGGCGACGCGTCCGACGACGACCAGGGCGAGGGGGACGGGCGCGGCGACCATGGGGGTGAACCGTCCGGCCCACTGGTCCTCGGGGACGACGCGTCCGGCGTAGTCGAGCGAGGACACCCACAGGCCGATGAGGCCGGGGGCGATGACGGCGCTCGCGACCGCGTCCGGCCGGTGCGCGTGCAGGGTCAGCGCCAGCAGGCTCGTGGTCTGCATCGGGGCGACCAGCAGGATCAGCGCATGGGAGGGGCTGCGCCGCGACAGCACGGTCTGGAGCCGGAAGGCCCGCCACACCAGCGAGACCCGCCACACCAGCGAGACCCGCCACATCACGGATGCCCGCCGCGCCAGGGGGACCCGCCGGGCCGCGAGCGGTCGCCGCTCATTGGAGGAGGTCATACCCGCAGCCCCCGATCGCCGACGGTCCGCAGGTAGACCTCTTCGAGGGTGGGCCGCGCGTGCCGAGCGGTGAGGACGTCCCGTTCGATCAGCCAGGCCAGGACGCGCCGGGAGCCCGCCCGGTCGGTGGTGTGGACGCGCCAGCGGTCGCCCAGCCGTTCGACGTCGGTGACCTCGGGCAGCAGGGCCAGCGCCTCGGCCAGTGACCCGGCCCGTGCGGTCGGCTCGGGAGCGGTGTCGTCGTGGGTGAAGTCGACGCACTCGCGGTCGCCGAGGATCCGGCCCATGTTCGCGGTGTCGTCGGTCAGCAGCAGCCGCCCGCGGTCGATGAGGGAGACCCGGTCGCAGAGCGCGGTCGCCTCGTCCATGTCGTGGGTGGCCAGCAGGAACGTCCGGCCCTCGTCCCGCAGGTCCAGCACGAGGCGCCGGAACGCCGTGGCGGCCACGGGGTCGAGCCCGGACGTCGGCTCGTCCAGGAACAGCACCCGCGGTTCGTGCAGCAGCCCGCGCGCCAGGTGCAGGCGCTGCCGCATCCCGCGCGAGAACCGTTCGACGGGGTCGTCGGCCCGGTCGGCGAGCCCGACCCGTTCCAGCAGCGCGTCGGCCCGCAGCCGGACGGTCCGGGCGTCGAGTTTGTAGAGCGCGCCCCAGAACAGCAGGTTGCGGCGGGCGGTGAGCCGGTCGTAGAGCCCCCGGTCCCCGCCGAGGACGAGCCCGACGAGCGACCGGACGGCCCCGGTCTCGGCGACGACGTCGTGCCCGAGCACCCGGGCGGTCCCGGACGTCGGCAGCAGCACGGTGGAGAGGATCTTGACCAGCGTGGTCTTGCCCGCGCCGTTCGGCCCGAGCAGCCCGTGGATCTCGTTGCGGTCGATGGTCAGGGTGAGGTCGTCCAGGGCGACGACGGTGTCCTTGCGCCTGCGCTCGTACGTGCGGCGCAGCGCGGATGCGGCGACGGCGGCTTCCATGCCACGACCGTGACCGTAAGGCCCCACCCGAAGCCATAAGGCCGCGGCTTAGAAAGCGGCTCACGAGCGACCGGAGAGCCCGCGCCGTGGTGCGTCCGGCGGTGCGACCCAGGGTGCGTCCGGGTCAGACCGAGTCCTCCACGAGGCAGCGCGAGCGCAGGTCGGCCACGGCCGCCTCGATGCGCCTCGTGGCCCTGCGGATGTGGGGCAGGGCCGCCGGGTCGGCGCTGTCCAGCGCCTCCAGCTGCTCGTCGGGCGTCCTGCCGTAGAGCATGCTCGTGGACGCCTTGAACCGCAGCGCGCCCGTCTCGTCGCCGAGCTTGTGCCCGGCCAGGACGGCGATGTCGTACTCCTCGAAGAGGTACTGCTGGAGCGAGTGCGAGTCGGTGATGCCGAGCGCGGCCAGGGGCGCGCGCAGCGGCTCGAAGTCCGGGTAGACGTAGAACGCCGCGGTGGGCGGACGGCACCGGGCGCCGGCGGCGACCATGACCGTGTGCAGCGTCCGGGCGACGGAGCCGTGCAGGCGGGCGCTCGCGGCCAGGCGTTCGCGGACCTCGGGCGGGTCGCCGAGCACGTACCCGGCGACCTCCTGCATCGGGTGCGCCAGCGTCGACCACAGGTCGCTGGCCGCGCCCAGCACTCCCGCCTGGATCTGCTCGCCGCGCGCGCCGGCCGGGAACCGCGCCAGCCCGATCCGCCAGCCGCCGAGGGCCATGCTCTTGGACAGCCCGTTGGTGACGACCGTGCGGTGCGGGGCGACCTCGGCCGGGCTGAGGAACTCGGTGCCCGGGTCGTGGACGATGTCGCGGTAGATCTCGTCGGACAGGATGACCAGGTCCTCGTCCTCGGCGATCGAGCAGATCGCCCGCACCAGCCGGGGCGGGGCCAGCGTTCCGGTCGGCGTGTCGGGCAGCGTGCAGATCAGCAGCCGGGGGTCCAGGCCCCGGGCGCGCGCCGTCCGGATGGTGGCCCGCAGGGCGGCCGGGTCGGGGACGCCCCCGGCCTCGGCCGTGATGGGCACGCCGATCGGGGCCTTGCCCGCGAGCCGGGCCTGCGGCGCGTAGCTGTTCCAGCAGGGCCGCGGCAGCAGGACGTCACCGGGGACGGCCAGCTGGACGGCCATCAGCAGCGGTTTGCTGCCCGGCGCGACGACCACCTGCTCGGGATCGGTGGGCAGCCCGCGGCGGCCGAGGAACCCGGCCGCCGCCTCGCGGACCGCCGGGGTCCCGGCGACCGGGCCGTAGGTGGTCCGGTGCGCCGCGGCGGTGAGCAGGTCGGCCAGCGACGGCAGCAGCGGCAGCCGGGACTCGCCGAACGCCAGGTTCATGATGTCGGCTCCGGCGGCGTTCAGCCGGTCCACGACCTGGTTGAGCTCCAGGTTGGGAGACATGCGCCAGTGGGCCATCGTCGGGTCTCCTTCTGCCGCGCGGCGGCCTGGGCGGCCGACGCCAGGGTCGGAACGGACGCGGCCGTGCGCGCGCGGCGGGTCCCGGGCGGACCCGGACCCG
>NZ_QURH01000979.1 GCF_003428695.1 Actinomadura logoneensis | reverse complement strand
GCCTCGGCGAGGTCGGCGGCGCCGCGCTCCGCCGCGGTCTCGGCGGCGGCGAGGTCGGCGGTCGCCTCGTCCAGCGTGGCGCGCATCTGCAGGATCGACTGCGCGCCGCCCGCGCCGCCGCCCAACGCCCAGTGCGCGCCCACCAGGTCGCCGTCGCGCGTGACGACGCGCAGCGACGGGTGCGTCCGGACGAGCTTGGCCGCGGACGTCACGTCGTCGGCGACCGCGACGTCCCGCAGCAGGAACTCCATCGCCGGACGCACTTCGCCCGGGACGGTCACCGCGTCGATCGCGTAGTCGATGCCCGGGAACCGCTCGGCCGCCTCGGACGCCGCGGCCGGACCGCCGATCAGCAGCCCGGCGCGTCCCGCCTCCTTCGCGCGCAGCAGCGACAGCGCGGCCTCGGCCGTGTCGAGCGAGCCGACCGCGATCGCCTGCGTCGCGTCGCCGAGCGCGGCGGCCACGGCCGTCTCGTACCCGGGACGGACGGTCAGCAGCGACGCGACCGTGCCGAGCACGCCGTCCAGCCCGGACGCCAGCAGCGCCTCGCCGCCGTCCGCCGCCGACGCGAGCGTCAGCTCCAGCGCCTCGATGCGCGCCTGCAGGGCGGCGACCCGCTTCTGCGCGGCCTGGTCGGCGGACCGCGCCGCGGACACCGCGGCGCGCGCGTCCCTGAGCGCCTGGCGCGGCAGGTCCACGGCGGCGCGCGCGGTCTCGGCGGTCTCCTTCGCGGCGGCCAGCAGCTCCTGCGCCGACTCGTGCTCGGCGGCGAGCGCCGGGTCCTCCACGACCTCGGCCTCGAACGCCTCGAACTCCTGCTGCGCGGTCGCGGCGCGCTGCTCGGCCTCCGCGCGCGCGGCCGACAGCCGCCCGATCTCCGACTGCCCGGCCTGCGCCTTGCTGCGCAGCGCCTCGACGCGTCCGCGCAGCCGGGCCAGTTCCTCGCGGCGGTCGGCGGCGGCGCGCGCGGCGGACTGCAGGCGGCGGTCCTCGGCGTTCAGCGCCTCCTCGGCCCCCGACCGCTCCTGCACCGCGTCGGCCAGGCCGTCCTGCGCCTCCTCCAGCGCCGCGCGCAGCATCTCCTCCTGCTCGCGGATCGCCGCGGCCTCGCGCTCCATGTCCTCGGGGTCGCGACCGCGCCGCTCCTCGTCGCGCGCCTCGGCCGCGTTGCGGTGCCGCTCGGCGGCCAGGTCGGCGACGCCGCGCAGCCGCTCCTTCAGCGACGAGAGCTGGAACCACGTGTCCTGGACGAGCGCCAGCCGCGGCGCCTGCTCGGCCTCCTCGGCCTCCAGCACGCCCTCGCGCTCCTGCGCCGCGGCGAGCGCGCGCTCGGTCTCGACCCGGCGCTCGCGGATCTGCGCCTCGTCGGCCGCCTCGCGCTCCAGCCTCGTCCGCAGCGTGACCAGGTCGTCGGCGAGCAGCCGCAGCCGGGCGTCGCGCAGGTCGGCCTGGATGGTGGCGGCGCGGCGGGCGATCTCGGCCTGCCGGCCGAGCGGCTTGAGCTGGCGGCGCAGCTCGCCGACCAGGTCCTGGACGCGGGTGAGGTTGGCCTGCATCGCGTCCAGCTTCCGCAGCGCCTTCTCCTTGCGCTTGCGGTGCTTCAGGACGCCCGCCGCCTCCTCGATCACCGCGCGGCGGCCCTCCGCCCCGGCGTGCAGCACGCGGTCGAGCTGGCCCTGGCCGATGATGACGTGCATCTCGCGGCCGATGCCCGAGTCCGACAGCAGCTCCTGGATGTCCAGCAGCCGGCACGAGTCACCGTTGATGGCGTACTCCGACTGGCCGGACCGGAACATCAGCCGGCTGATGGTGACCTCGGTGTAGTCGATCGGCAGCGCGCCGTCGGAGTTGTCGATGGTCAGCACGACCTCGGCGCGGCCCAGCGGCGGGCGGTTCGCGGTGCCCGCGAAGATCACGTCCTCCATCTTGCCGCCGCGCAGCGACTTGGCGCCCTGCTCGCCCATCACCCAGGCGAGGGCGTCCACGACGTTGGACTTGCCGGACCCGTTCGGGCCGACCACGGCGGTGATGCCGGGCTCGAACCTCAGCGTGGTCGACGACGCGAAGGACTTGAAGCCGCGCAGGGTCAGTGTCTTCAGGTACACGCGCTCGCCGTCCTCCTCCGGGTTCGCGGTCGGGGAGCGGACGCCGGTGCGCGCCGGGACGCCGCCCCGGGCGGTCGCCTCACGCGGTCGCCCGGAGTCCGCCGGCGCGCGGTCCACCGCCGTGCGCCGAACCCGACGGCCGGTGCGGACGGTGCCGGGCGGCCCGCTCACCCCCGTGGCCCGCCGGGCGGACGCCCGCGAGCCTGTCGAACCCTACCGGGAGAGGACGCCGCCACCCCGCATCCGCACGACCGTTCCCCGCCGAACGCGCCCGGATCGCCCGTCGGGCACACCCGAGCGACCCGTCGGGCACACCCGAGCGACCCGTCGAGCAGGCACGAGTGCCCGTCAAGCGGGCACGAGCGACGTGTCGAGCAGGCACGAGTGACACGTCGAGCGGGCCCGAATGACATCGGGGCACGTCCCGGCGACCGCCGGACGCGATCCGAGGGGGCGTCGTCCCAGGGCGTCATCGTTCGGGGACGTCGAACGCTCGCCCGTCGGCGCCGGACATGCCATGATCGGTCATGTCCGGCGGGGCGTCGTCCCCGGGTCGCGGGCAGCCCTGAGGCACGTCCGGCGACCGGACGTGCCTGGGAGACCACCGCGGCCGTCGAGCCGGAATCAACCGTTACAGAACGGACGAAACCCGCCCCGAAAAGGGGCGGATGTCCCGGCCGGGACTGCCGCACAACGGGCAATGAACAAGGGACGCCACGTGCTGGGCGTCCCTGATTCCGCCGACGTGAAAAGCGGCGCCGATCAGGTCAGCGCCGGTTCACGGTCCTTCACTGCGAGCGATACCATGTCGCCCTCGGCGGCCGTCGCGAGCGCGTCGTTCTCCTCCTGGAGCCGGACGAGCTCGGCCTCCAGGTCACGTACGCGCTGCTGCAGGCGCCGCATCTCCGCGACCATCCGGGGGTCGGGACCGCCGACGTGGCCGAGTAGAGCCTTCGCCATGACTAAGGGTCCTCCACGCTGAGTAACCAGCAGGAATCGCGCACGGGAAGCAACTGGACTCGGTGCGCGTATCACTAGAGTCGCACCGGCGCGAGTCCTGGTCAAGACGGACATCACAGGCCGGTAACAACCTGTCGTCCCTAGTTTAGCAGGATCAAACCGGAATTCCCTACCCGGTCAGCGTTCCTCGAAACTGGAGGCCCCGCCGCGCGGCTCGCCCCAGCGCTCCACCACCCCGGTCACGCGTCCCGGACGTGCGGGAACCCCCGTTTCGGGCGTGGCGTCCGGGCGCAGCATCCCCAGCAGCCGGTCACAGGCGGTACGCGGGCCCTCGGCGTTCACTTCGACCCGGCCGTCCCTCAGGTTGGACGCGCTTCCCACGAGCCCCAGCTCCAACGCGCGGGCGCGCACCCACCAGCGGAATCCGACGCCCTGCACGTGGCCCCGCACCCAGGCGGTCAGCCGCACGTCCGGTTCGTCCGACATCTCCGGTCCTCCCCGTTCTCTGTCTCCGGCCCGCCGTCCCTGCGCCCGGGCCCTGCCGACCGGGTCGCCCCGGCCCCCGTCGCGGCCGTCCCGCAGCGGCCCGAAGTCTCAGTAGCGTGCCCGGCGCGGGCGCGGTTGGCACTTGGGACAGCTGAAGGACGACCGGTTCATGAACTCGTCGCGGCGGATCGGCGTGCCGCAGCGGCGGCACGGCTCGTCCCGGCGGCCGTAGGCGTCCAGCGACCGCTCGAAGTACCCGCTGTCGCCGTTGACGTCGACGTACAGGGCGTCGAACGACGTCCCGCCGACCGCGAGCGCCTCGCTCATCACCTCGCGCGCGGCCTCCAGCACGCGGGCCGCCTCGGCGCGGGTCATCGTCTCGGTGGGACGCGCCCAGTGCAGCCGCGACCGCCACAGCGCCTCGTCGGCGTAGATGTTCCCGACGCCGCTGATCAGCGACTGGTCGAGCAGCGCCCGCTTGATGCCGGTGCGCCGCCGCCGCAGCGCGGTGAAGAACGCCTCCTCGTCGAAGGCGTCCTCCAGCGGGTCGGGCGCGATGTGCGGGACCGGCGCGGGCACCGGGTCGCCCGCACGGGACGGGACGACGTCGGCGACGAGCAGGTGCCCGAAGGTGCGCTGGTCGACAAAGCGCAGGTCCTGGCCGCCGTCCTCGAACGTCAGCCGGACCCGCAGATGCTTGTGGCGCTCGCGCTCCGGCTCCCCCACCAGAAGCTGCCCGCTCATCCCCAGATGGGCGAGCAGCGCCTCGGTCGGCTCGGCCTTCGCCTCCCCGGCCTCGTCGGTGCCGCCGGACGTGTCCGTACTGCCAGGAGCGTCGGCGCCGTCCGGGAGGAGCGGCAGCCACATGTACTTGCCGCGCCGCCGCGGCGGGGCGACGACGCGTCCGGCGAGGCGGCCCGCGAAGTCGGCCGGGCCCTCCTCATGGCGCCGGACGGCGCGCGGGTGCAGGACCTCGGCGGACGCGATCCGCCGACCGGTGATCCAGCGGTCCAGCCCGCGCCGGACGACCTCGACCTCGGGGAGCTCAGGCACCGGCGACAGCGGCGGTCGCGCCGCCCTTCCCCTCGCCGTTCCCGCCGGCCCGGCCCTTGCCCTCGCCCTCGCCCTTGTCCGCCTCGTTCTCGCCGGCCCCGCCCTCGCGCCGGACGACGGTCTCGCGGATGGCGTGCCAGGCGGCCTCGGCGGCGTGCTGCTCGGCCTCCTTCTTGGAGCGGCCCTCGCCGGAGCCGTAGGCCGTGCCGCCGACGCGCACCGAGGCGCGGAACGTCTTCTGGTGGTCGGGGCCGGACTCGGCGACGTGGTACTCCGGGACGCCCAGCTCTTCAACGGCGGTGAGCTCCTGGAGGGAGGTCTTCCAGTCCAGACCCGCGCCGAGGCCCGCCGAGCGGGTGATCAGCGCGTCGAACAGCCGGTGCACCAGCGCGGACGCCTCGTCCAGGCCGCGGTCGAGGTAGACCGCGCCGATCAGCGCCTCGAGCGTGTCGGCGAGGATGGACGACTTGTCCCGCCCGCCGGTGCCCTCCTCGCCCCGGCCGAGCCGGATGTGCGGGCCGACGCCCAGCTCGCGCGCGACGCCCGCGAGCGCGCGCATGTTCACCACGGCGGCGCGGAGCTTGGCGAGCTGGCCCTCGGGCAGGTCCGGGTGGCCGCGGAACAGGGTGTCGGTGACGACCAGGCCGAGCACCGAGTCGCCCAGGAACTCCAGCCGCTCGTTGGTCGGCAGGCCGCCGTTCTCGTAGGCGTAGGAGCGGTGCGTCAGCGCCCGCTCCAGCAGGTCGGCCGAGACCTCGACCTGCAGCGCCGAGGTCAGCTCGGCGCGATCCGGGATGGGACGGTCCTTCTTGCCGCTCACAGGCCCTCCTCGCCTGGCGTGGCAGCCGTGTCGGGCTGCCCGTGGACGGCGCGCGCGGCGGCGGGGAGGCGACGGAGGTCCGTCCGCGAAAGCGAGGTGCGCGCCGGTGGGAATGTTCCCGGCGTGCACCACGGCTCCGGGCGCTGGCCTCGGCCGGTCACCGCGTCGGCGCGGCGCGCCGGGGTGGCCGGTCCCCGGCCGTGCGGCGGGCGCCGGCACGGGTCTCGGGGAACCGCGAGGGGGCGGTCGCGTTCACACGCGAGACCGCCCCCCGGTACGACGAGTTCAAGCCGTCAGGCCGACGGCGCGATGACCTGCCGGCGGTCGTAGGTGCCACAGGTCTGGCACGCGGTGTGCGGCAGCTTGACGTCACGGCAGGTCGGGCACTCGACCAGGGTCGGGGCAGCGGTCTTCCACTGCGAACGACGGTGCCGCGTGTTGCTGCGCGACTTCTTCCGCTTCGGGACGGCCACTTCAGCCCTCCTGCTTTCCTTCTCGTAGGTCGATGGAACCGAGCGCCGCCCACCGGGGGTCGGCGGCGTCGTGGTGGTGGTCGGGCCCGGCGTCCGCCAGCCGTACACCGCACTCCGGACACAGGCCGGGACAGTCGTCCCGGCACAGCGGCGACAGCGGCAGCTGGAGCACCACCGCGTCCCGGAGCACCGGCTCGAGGTCGAGCAGGTCGTCCTCGAGGCGGAGCTCGTCGTCGCCTGCGTTCCCACCGGAGCGGGTGTCAGGATAAACGAAGAGCTCCTGGAAGTTCGCCTCGAAGTCCGAGGCGATCGGATCCAGGCAGCGTGCGCACTCCCCCTCGAGGGGTACCCGTGCCGTTCCGGTGACGAGCACGCCTTCGAGCACCGCCTCGAGCCGGATGTCCAGCTCCATCGGCGCGCCCTCGGGCACCCGCACCATCTCGATGCCGAAATTCTCCGGAGCCGGCACGGTGAGGTGCTCCCGCCGCTCGGACCCGGGCTGCCTGCTGAGGGCTCGGGTGTCGAGCACGAGCGGGCCGCGCGCGGGTTCGTTGCGAGTCAGAGCTTTCCTGCTTTCGTGAGGCATGGCGAATCGCGACCGTCGTTCCTGGCCGATGTCCCAGGGTATCCGACCGGCGGCGATAGCCCAACTCAGGGGCCCCGTCCAGCCCGGCCGGGCCGCCGGTTCCGGACACGGCGGACGCCCGGCCGCGCCCGCCGGTCAGGGCGGGCGAAGCCGTTGGTCGGCACGAGCCGAGCCACCGGTCAGCACGGGCGGAGCCGTCCGTCGCCATGGGCGGGCCGTCCGTCAGGACGGCCGGAGCCGCGCGTCAGGACGGGCGGAGCCGTTCGGCCAGGCGCTCGTGGACGAGTTCCGGCACCAGGCCCGACACGTCCCCGCCGAACTTGACGACCTCTTTCATCAGCGAGGACGACAGGTAGGAGTAGAGCGGGTTGGTGGACATGAACAGCGTCTCGACGCCCGCCATCCGGTGGTTCATCTGGGCCATCTGCAGCTCGTACTCGTAGTCGCTGACCGCGCGCAGGCCCTTGACGATCATCGGGATGTCGTTCACCCGGCAGAAGTCGACCAGCAGGCCGTGCCAGGAGTCCACCCGGACGTTGCCGTACTCCTCGGTGACCTCGCGGAGCAGCTGCATCCGCTCGTCCACGGAGAACAGCCCCTGCTTGGTCTTGTTGATCATCACGGCGACGACCACCTCGTCGAAGAGGCGGGAGGCGCGGCTGATGATGTCCAGATGGCCGTTGGTCACGGGATCGAACGAGCCGGGGCAGACGACACGGCGCACGAGACGGCTCCATCCTTTGGGCGGGGACGACCTGCGGCGCGACCGTACCAAACCCCCCGATACGCTCCCGCGACCGGGGCGCGGCCTCCCCTTCCGCCGCCCGCGCCGCCGTCCGCGAAGCGATCCGCCGGGCGGACCGGCCGGACGACTCGCCGGGCAGATCCGCCGGACGGGTCCGCCGGACGGGTCCGGCGCACGGGTCCGGCGCACGGGCTCCGCACCGGCGGTCGGTCAGCCGCCGAGGGCATCGATGATCTTGGCGGCGATCGGGCCGGACTCGATGCCGTAGCCCGGCGCCTCGGTCATGACGGCGACGGCGTACCGGGGGTTCGCGCCGGGGCCGAAGCCGATGAACCAGCGGTCGTTGTACGAGACGCCCTCGATGTCGGCGGTGCCGGTCTTGCCGCCGCCCACGGACGTCCCCTGCAGCGACTTGCCCGTGCCGGACCGCACGACCTCCCCCATCATGTCCCGTAGCTGGGCCGCCTGGTCGGCGCTGAGCGCCTGGCCCATCGACTCGTGGGCGGCGCTCTGGACGACCGAGCCGTCCGCGCCGCGCAGCCGGTTCACCAGGTGGGGCCGCATGACCTTGCCGTCGTTGACGACCGCGGCGGCGACCACGGCCATCTGCAGCGGCGTCGCGACCGTGCTGCCCTGCCCGATGGAGCCGAGGGCGCTGAGCGACGGCTGGTCGGTCCTGGGGAAGGAGCTGACCGCACTGGACAGGCCCCTGTCATACTCGATCTTCTTGGCGAAGCCGAACCTCGCGGCCTGGTCGGCCACCCCGGAGTTGCCGGGCTGCTCGGCCCCCATGAAGGCGAAGGTGGTGTTGCAGGACTGCGCGTACGCCGTGATCAGCGGGATGGACGCGTTGTCGCACGCTCCCCCGATGTCCCCGGCGTCGTTGTTGATCGCCTGCCCCGCGCCGCGCGGGCGGTAGCTGCGCCCGGCCCGGACGGCGCTGTCCTTGGTCGCCCCGCCGGCGAGGCCCGCCGCGGCGACGACGGTCTTGAACGTCGAGCCCGGCGGGAAGAGCTCGCCGGTGGCCTTGCTGAGCAGCGGTTTCAGCGGGTTCTTGTTGAGCCGCTCGAACACCCGCTGCGCCTGCTCGGCGTCCGGGCCGGAGACCTGGTTGGCGTCGTAGGACGGGTAGGACGCCAGGGTCAGGATCGCCCCCGTCCTCGGGTCGAGCGCGACGGCCGCCGCCCGGCGCGCGCCGCTGCCGGCCAGCGCCTGGTAGGCGGCCCGCTGCGCGGCCGGGTCGACCGTGGTCTCGACCGTCCCGCCCGGGACCTTCCGGCCGAGGATGCGGTCGACGAGGCTGGTGGTCTTCAGCCGGGCGTCGGTGCCGTCCAGGATGTGGTTCTCCGAGCTCTCCAGCTGCGTCTGGGAGAACTTCGAGAAGTAGCCGGTGACGGGCGAGAAGACCTCGCTGTCCTTGTACCGGCGCTGGTAGCGGTTCTTGGCGACGGCGTCGGACCAGGCGATGCGCTCGCCGCCCGCGACGATCGGCCCGCGGGCGATCGCGTCGCGGTCGGCGAACTGGCGGGTGTTCAGCGGGTCGTCGCGCAGCGACTGCGCCTGGAACCCCTGGACGTAGGTGATGTTCACCAGCAGCGCCAGCACCATGACCAGGGTGATCACCCAGGTCCAGCGCAGCGCCTTGTTCGTGCTCCCGGAACTCATCCGGACCCCCGTCCCCCGAGCTCGCTCCGCGGCTCAGGGTAGCCGGGGGCCCGCCCCTCACCCGGTGGCGCGCCCGTACCAGAAGACGGCTTCGCCGTATCGACGGTCACGTTCGGGCATATACCCCGATGGCCACTCCACAGCCGGGGACCGGACGGATCGTTCGACGGCGATCAGCGCGTCCTCCGCGAGCCAGCCGTTGTCGCGCAGGGCGTCCAGCAGGCCGGCGACGGCCGCGTCGGCGAGCGCGTAGGGCGGGTCGGCGAAGACCAGGTCGTACGGCTCGCCGGGGGCGGTGCGCACGACGCGCTCGACCTTGTCGGCGACGACCTTCGCGCCGGGCAGCTTCAGGGTCTCGACGTTCTGCCGGACGACCTTCACCGCGCGCGGATGCGACTCCACCAGCAGCGCGTGCGCGGCTCCCCGCGACAGCGCCTCCAACCCGACGGCCCCGGACCCGGCGTACAGGTCGGCCACGCGCAGCCCGTCCAGCGGTCCCAGCAGCGCCTGGACGGTCGAGAACAGCCCCTCCCGCGCCCGGTCGCTGGTGGGCCGGGTGTCCCGTCCCGCCGGAACCGCCAACCGCCGTCCGCCCGCACTTCCCGCGATAACCCTGCTCACGGGACCAGGGTAGGGCCGCCGCGGCGGGCGGAGCCGCCGGGCGCCGGCCCCGCCCGGCGGCTCGTCCGG
>NZ_QURH01000980.1 GCF_003428695.1 Actinomadura logoneensis | reverse complement strand
GCCCGCAGCCGCGCCAGCGGGTCGGCGCCCGTCCGCGGCTGTGTCTGCTGCGGCGGCGGGTCGGCGGTCGCCCGCGCCGGGGGTGCGGCGGTGGTCGCCTGCTCGGTCGTTCCGCCCGTCATGTCCGGCATCCTGCCAGGTCAGCGCGGCGTCCGGAGCACAGGATCGGTAGGCCATGATTGTCGTGTGCCTACCTTGACCGATCTGGTCCGCGACCACACCGACCTGACCGACGAGGACCTGGAGTGGCTGCACGCGCTGGTCTCCGACTGGCAGTTGCTCGCCGACCTCTCCTTCGCCGACCTGGTGCTGTGGGTGCCGCTGCGGTCGGACGCCGTCCTGCCGCCCGCCGACCGGCGGTCCCGGCCCCGGCCGCCCGGCTCGGTGCCCGGCTGGGTCGCGATCGCGCAGATGCGGCCGACCACCGGCCCCACCGCCTACCCCGACGACCTGGTCGGCAAGGCCGTCCGCGAGGGACGGCGCGGGATGATCGACGTGGCCTGGCGGGAGCGCCGGATCGTCCGGGAGGGCGACCCCGAGTGGGGCAGCGGCATCCCGGTCCGCGAGGAGTCCATCCCGGTCCGGCGCGGCGCGAAGATGCTCGGGGTGATCCAGCGCAGCACGAACCTGTCGTCCGCGCGCACCCCGTCCCGGCTGGAGCTGACCTACCTGCAGAGCGCCAGCGACCTCGCCCAGATGATCGCCGAGGGCCGGTTCCCGGTGCCGGGGGAGGAGCCCAACCTCGTCCGGTCGCCGCGCGTCGGGGACGGCCTGATCCGGCTCGACCGGTCCGGGCACGTCACCTACGCCAGCCCGAACGCGCAGTCGGCGTTCCGCCGCCTCGGCCTCGCCACCGACCTGGTCGGCGAGTCGCTCGGCAAGGTCACCAGCGGGCTGTGCGACACCGGCGAGCCGCGCGAGGAGGCGCTGACCGTCGTGCTGTCCGGCCGCGCGCCGCGCGAGGTGGAGGTCGAGGCGCACGGCTCGGTCATGCAGCTCCGCACGATCCCGCTGGTCGTCGGCGGCAACCGGATCGGCGCGATCGTGCTGTGCCGGGACGTCACCGAGCTGCGCTGGCGCGACCGCGAGCTGATGACCAAGGACGCCACCATCCGGGAGATCCACCACCGGGTGAAGAACAACCTGCAGACCGTCGCGGCGCTGCTGCGGCTGCAGGCCCGGCGGCTGCGCATCCCCGAGGGCCGCGCCGCGCTGGACGAGGCCGTCCGCCGCGTCGGCTCGATCGCGATCGTCCACGAGACGCTGTCGCACACCCCGGACGAGCTGATCGACTTCGACGACATCGCGGACCGCGTGATCACCATGGCCGGGGAGGTCTCCACCCCCGAGTCCAAGGTCGCGCCGAGCCGCACCGGCAGCTTCGGCGTGCTGCCCGCCGAGATCGCCACCCCGCTCGCGATGGCGCTGACCGAGCTGCTGCAGAACGCGCTGGAGCACGGCCTCGCCAACCGCTACGGCACGCTGGAGGTGCGCGTCCGCCGGTACGGGGACGGCGTTCCGGCCGCAGAGCAGCGCGGCATCCGGATCTGGGGCGACTGGCCCGCCGACGAGCCCGGGGCCCAGCCGCGGGACGCCGGCGCCGGGGCCGCGCCGAGCGGGCGCCGCCTGGTCGTGATCGTGGCGGACGACGGCGTGGGGCTGCCCGACGACTTCGACATGGAGGCCAGCAACAGCCTCGGGCTCCAGATCGTCCGGACGCTGATCGTCGGCGAGCTCGGCGGCACCCTGGAGTTCCGCGCCCGCGAGGGCGGCGGCACCGAGGTCGTCGTGGACGTCCCCCTCGACCACCACCAGCGCCCGCCGTCCACCACCGGCCCCCGCCCGTAGCGCGGCGGACTAGTCGGAGTCGATGGCGGCGAGGAGGTCGCGGAGGGTCTCGCGCTGCGCGGGGGACAGGGTGGCGAACAGCTCCTCGGCCCCCTGGAGGCGGGCCTCGCGCATGCGGGCGACGACGTTCCGCCCCTCGTCCGTCAGGACGACCAGGGTCGCGCGCCGGCTCTCCGGGTCGGGTTCGCGCCGGATGAGGCCCGCCCCCTCCAGGGCGTCCACCAGCGTGGTCGCCGAGCGCGGCACGATGCCGAGCAGCCCGGCCAGCTCCGCCATGCGCGGCGGCCCGTCGTGCTTGGCGATCACGCGCAGCGCGCGGGCCTGGGCGGGCGTCAGGCCCAGCGGCGCGAGCCGGTCGGCCATGCCCCGGCGCACCCGGTGGGCCGCTCGCAGGAACAGTTCGCCCAGCTCGGGACGGTCGTTCGGGGTGCTCTGCGGCATGACATTGAGTCTACCTCACTGTTGTAGCGGAATAATTGTGAGCTAGGCTCAGTTACCCGGAGGGTCCGTCGCCGTCCGGGAGAGGAGCCGCCCATGCCGAGCCCGTCCGAGAACCCCCCTGCCGCGGAGAACCCCACTCCCGCGGAGAATCCCGCTCGCGCGGAGAACCCCGGTGCGCCGCGGAGCCGGCGCCAGATCCTGCGGATCGTCCGCCTGTTCCGGCCGTACCGGTCCAGGCTGGCCGTCGTCGGCCTGCTGGTCGGGCTGTCCGCGCTCGTCTCGCTCGCCTCGCCGTTCATGCTGCGCGAGGTGGTGGACGTCGCGCTGCCGCGTGGCCGCACCGGCCTGCTCAGCCTGCTCGTCCTCGGCATGATCGCCGTGTCCGTGCTGACCAGCGTGTTCGGCGTCCTGCAGACCTACCTCTCGACCGCCGTCGGGCAGCGCGTCATGCACGACCTGCGCACCGGCGTCTACGCCCATCTGCAGCGCATGCCGCTGGCGTTCTTCACCCGGACCCGCACCGGCGAGGTCCAGTCCCGCATCGCCAACGACATCGGCGGCATGCAGTCCACCGTCACCCAGACCGCCACCCAGCTCGTCTCCAACCTCACCACGGTCGTCGCCAGCCTGGCCGCCATGGTCGCACTGGACTGGCGGCTCACCCTCGTCTCGGTGCTGGTGCTGCCGCTGTTCGTGTGGATCAGCCGCCGGGTCGGCAACGAGCGCCGCCGGATCACCTCGGTCCGGCAGAGGCAGCTCGCCGCGATGTCGGCGATCGTCGAGGAGTCGCTGTCGGTCAGCGGCGTCCTGCTCGGCCGCACGATGGGCCGCTCCCGCGCGCAGACCGAGCGGTTCGCCGCCGAGTCCGAGGGCCTGGTCGACCTGGAGGTCCGCGCCAACATGGCCGGACGCTGGCGGCAGTCCACGATCTCGATCGTCATGGCCGCCATGCCCGCCCTCGTCTACTGGGCCGCCGGGATGACCGTCTCGCAGGGCCACCCGCTGGTCACCATCGGCACGCTGGTCGCGTTCACCACCCTGCTGACCGGCATGTTCCGGCCGCTGATGATCCTGCTCCAGACCGGGGTCGAGGTGCAGAGCTCGCTCTCCCTCTTCGACCGCGTCTTCGAGTACCTCGACATGGTCCCCGACATCCAGGAGCCCGAGACGCCCGTGCGCCTGACCGGACGCGTCCGCGGCGAGGTCCGGTTCGAGGACGTCGCGTTCTCCTACGACCCGGACGCGGCGCCCGCCCTGCGCGACGTGGACCTGACCGTCCCCGCCGGGACGAGCCTCGCCGTCGTCGGCGAGACCGGCTCCGGCAAGACCACGCTCAGCTACCTCGTCCCGCGCCTGTACGACGTCACCGGCGGCCGCGTCACCATCGACGGCGTGGACGTCCGCGACCTGTCCTTCGCCGACCTCTCGGACGCCGTCGGCGTCGTCTCCCAGGAGACCTACCTGTTCCACGCGTCCGTCGCCGACAACCTGCGGTTCGCCAAGCCGGACGCCACCGACGAGGAGCTGGAGGCCGCCGCCCGCGCCGCCCGCATCCACGACCACATCGCCGGGCTCCCGGACGGCTACGACACCCTGGTCGGCGAGCGCGGCTACCGCTTCTCCGGCGGCGAGAAGCAGCGCCTCGCCATCGCCCGCACCCTCCTGCGCGACCCGCCCGTCCTCGTCCTGGACGAGGCGACCAGCGCCCTCGACACCCAGACCGAGCGCGCCGTCCAGCAGGCCATCGACGCCCTCTCCCGGGGACGCACCACGATCACCATCGCGCACCGGCTCTCGACCGTCCGCGACGCCGACCAGATCGTCGTCCTCGCCCACGGCCGAATCGCCGAACGCGGCACCCACGAATCCCTCATGGCCGCGGACGGCGCCTACGCCGCGCTCGTTACCCGCGACGATTCCCTAACGCCGGGCCTAACCCCCGCCTAAGCCGGGTGCCTAAGCCGGGTGCTTAGCCCCTTGCCTTTTCCCGCAGGAAAGACGAAGAACCCTCGTGGGAAAAGAAAAAACGCCGGCCCTATGGCGGCCGGCCGCTTCCTGAGGAGCGGCCGTCCGCCACGGGACCGGCGTGATTCGCTTGTCCGGCGCGGGCCGTTCCGACCGTGTGGGGGTTCGGTGGCCTCAGCCGGGCGCGGACGCCCTGGACGTCCGGCGGGAAAGGTTCAGGCGGTGGCTCTCGCGCGGGCGCGGGAGGCGCGGCGGCGCAGCGCGCGGCGCTCGTCCTCGCCCATGCCGCCCCACACGCCCGAGTCCTGGCCGGACGCGATCGCCCAGCGCAGGCAGGCATCGGTCACGTCACAGCGGCGGCATACCTGCTTGGCCTCCTCGATCTGCACGACCGCGGGCCCGGTGTTGCCGATCGGGAAGAACAGCTCGGGGTCCACGTCACGGCAGGCTGCCCGGTGGCGCCAGTCCATGCGTCCACTCCTTCGTCAGCGGTGGCGGAAGTCACTCCACTTGTGAACGGTTTCACATGTCGCGAACACCCCGGAACGGTCAAGGTTTCGTCAGGGGTGACAGTTCGGCGGCGCTGCGTTCAGAGGCGGCCTCATTGGACCCCTGACTACCGGCGCACTTTGAGCGTGTCAGGGGGGCGCGGAGAGACGCAAGACCCTTGAGAAAGGTTTCTCAAGGTATGGGTGTCGCATGTGTCACACGGGTGGGTCGTTCGTGTGACTTTGTTGTTAACGGATCACCGCATCGGCATCAAATGACGATGCGTATCGCCTTCGGCACCGACCGGAACGTGATGCGCTCCACCTCACCGAGGTAATCGCCGTCCAGCTGGTAGGCGGTCGGACGGTCCGCCGTCAGCGTGACCTCCGCCGCGTCGTGGACGTTCAGCACCTGCCGCCCGCGCACCGGACGGGTCCGCGCGGCGAACATCCCCGCCAGCGCCCCCACCGTCGGAAGAAGGGCCAGCGAACGCATCCCGAAGACGTCCAGCCCCCGCGCGAAACTGGCCTTCGGGCTCGGATTCACCGGGAACGGCCCGGCGAAAGTCCACGGCGCGGTGTTCGACACGAACACCAGGAACAGCTTCCCCTTCGCGCCTCTCGGGTCGTTGCCGGGCAGCTCCATCGTGAGCGCCGGACGCCGCCGGTCGGTGCCGCCGAAGAACCGCCGCAGGCCGGACAGGACGTACAGCAGCGGATTGGCCTTCGCGCCCGCCAGCCGGGCCCGCTCCACCTCGCGGATCACCTCGGCGTCCAGGCCGATGCCCGCGCAGAAGGTGAAGTACCGCTCCGACCCGTCCGGGAGCACCGCCGTGCCGAGCCCCACCGTCCGGCGCCGGCCCGCCCGCAGCGCCGCCAGCACCTGCCGCGTCGCCGCCACCATGTCGTTGGGCAGGCCGAGCGCGCGGGCGAACACGTTCGCGCTGCCGAACGGCAGCACCGCCAGCGCCGGGACGTCCGCGGACGGTCCGTCCCGCAGCAGCCCGTTGACGACCTCGTTCACCGTGCCGTCGCCGCCGATCGCGATCACCAGGTCGAACCGCTCGGCGACCGCCCGGGCGGCCAGGTCGGTGGCGTGACCGCGGTGCCCGGTCTCGGCGGTCTCCAGGTCGAGGTCCCCGGCGAACGCCCGGACGAGCAGGTCACGGGCGCGTCGGCTGGAGGAGGTCGCCTTGGGGTTGGCGATCAGCATGGCGCGCACGGCGCAAGGGTACCGATCCCACCGCGAAGCCGTCCCGGCGCGGTGTCCCGGGCGCTGTCCCGGGCCGTCCTGGGGCTCTGTCCCGGGCGGTGTCCCCGGGCGGAGGCTCGCCGGGGCGGCCGGTAGGGTTTCGGGGTGTCCAAGCGTCCCAGCACCGTGTCCGCCGCCGCCGCGCTGGAGGGGGCCGAGGGCCTCGCCGCCGTCGGCTTCGGCCTGTTCTCCGGCATCGAGACGGCCGTCGGCGCGGCCGTCGACCCGACCAGCGCGGTCGCCGTGACCGTCCTGGCCCTCGGCGGCGGCCTCGCCATGCTCGGCTGCGCCCGGATGCTGCTGCGCGGCGACTCCCGGGGCCGCGCCCCGATCGTCCTGACCCAGCTGTTCGCGCTCCCGGTCGCGTGGTCGCTCTGGCAGAGCGAGCAGCCCTTCTACGCCGTCCCGCTCGGCGTCGTCGCGGTCCTCGCGCTCCTGCTCGTCCTCAGCCCGCCGGTGACCGCCTGGATCAACTTCCAGAGCGGCGACGACGAGGACGGCTCCGAGGCCGGCGACGGCAGGGGGGAGTCCCAGGCCGGCTCGCAGGGCGACTCCCAGGCCGACGGCGCCGACCGGAAGACCGGCTCCAACTCCTGACCCTCCCTCGCCTGACCCTCCCTTGCCTGACCCTCCGACGCCGAATCCCTCCGGACGCGGCGAGGCCCGGCCGACACGGGGTCGGACCGGGCCTCGGAGGAACCGCGCGGATCACTCGTCCGCCGTCAGGCCCTCCCGGAGCTGCGCCAGCGTCCGCGCCAGCAGGCGGGACACGTGCATCTGGGAGATGCCGAGCTCGGCGGCGATCTGGGACTGGGTCATGTTGCCGAAGAAGCGCAGCAGCAGGATCTTCTTCTCCCGCGCGGGGAGCTTCTCCAGCAGCGGCTTCAGCGACTCGCGGTACTCCACGCCCTCCAGCGACTCGTCGATCATGCCGAGCGAGTCTGCGACCGCCGGGGCGTCCTCGTCACCGGAGTCGGGCGCGTCCAGGGACACCGTGGAGTAGGCGTTGGCGGACTCCAGGCCCTCCAGCACCTCCTCCTCCGACATCTGCAGGTGCGCGGCGAGCTCGCTGACCGTCGGGGCGCGCCCCTCGCGCTGGGCGAGGTCGCTGATCGCCTTGGTCAGCGAGAGCTTCAGCTCCTGCAGCCGGCGCGGCACCCGGACCGCCCAGCCCTTGTCGCGGAAGTGCCGCTTGATCTCGCCGACGATCGTCGGGGTCGCGTAGGTGGAGAACTCCACCCCGCGGCCCAGGTCGAACCGGTCGATCGACTTGATCAGGCCGATGGTGGCGACCTGGATCAGGTCGTCCAGCCACTCGCCGCGGTTGCGGAACCGGCGCGCCAGGTACTCCACCAGGGGCAGGTGCAGCTCGACGAGCTGGTCCCGGATGCGCTGGCGCTCCGGGTCGCCCTCCGGCAGCTCGGCGAGCCGCTCGAACAGGGCGCGGGCACGGGCGCGGTCCGGCACCGCGCCGCCCTCGCGCTCGGTGCCGGTGGCGCCGGCGTTGCCGGGGCTGTCGCCCGCGAGCGTCGTCTTGTTCTCCGTCACGGGGCCCCCGCACCGCCGCGGCGCTTCTGCAGCGTCACGGTGACCCGGTCGTCGGCGCCGACCCGCGCGTCCACCTCGCCCGCCAGCGACGACAGGACGGTCCAGGCGAAGGTGTCGCGGCTCGGCTCCGCGCCGTCCATCGTGAGCACCGACACCGAGATCCGCATCGCGTCCCCGGTCAGCTCGAACTCGCAGGTCAGGTCGGTACCCGGCACGGCCTGGGCCAGCAGCATCGCGCACGCCTCGTCCACCGCGATGCGCAGGTCCTCGATCTCGTCCAGGGTGAAGTCCAGACGGGCGGCGAGCCCCGCCGTCGCGGTCCGCAGCACCGACAGGTAGGCGCTCGCGGCCGGCAGCCGGACGGTCACCACATCACGCACGGACAACTTGGTACTGGCCGCCATAGCAGCGGTTTCCTCGGTCACGTCTCTCCCTCTTGGGGTGGTCCCGCTGATTCGAAACTACCGCTTACGAGCCCCCTCCGGAGCGTCCGGCGCGCGCGGACCGGCCCGGAACAGCCGGGCGACACGGGCGTTCGCGCCGTAAACCCGTTCAGGGGGCGAGAAACCACACCCCGACCATCCTTTCGTCAGTCCCGTGTGAGGCTCGGGAAGGTGTCCTCCGTGAGCCGGTAGACGGTCCAGTCCTCCTGCGGACGCGCCCCCAGCGACTCGTAGAAGCCGATCGCCGGGGCGTTCCAGTCCAGGACGGACCACTCGACCCGCCCGTAGCCCCGCTGGTCCGCGATCCGCGTCAGCTCCGCGAGCAGCGCCCTGCCGAAGCCCTTGCCGCGCGCCTCGGGCGAGACGTAGAGGTCCTCCAGGTAGACGCCGTGGCGTCCCAGCCACGTGGAGTAGCTGAGGAACCACAGGGCGAAGCCGACGACGCGGCCGTCCAGCTCGGCGACGTGCGCGAAGACCTTCGGCTCCGGGCCGAACAGCGAGCGGAGCAGGTCGTCCTCGGTCGCCCGCACCTCGTGCGCGGCGCGCTCGTACTCGGCCAGGTCCCTGATCAGACCCAGGATCGTCGGGACGTCCTCGGAGCGCGCGGGGCGAATCATATTCACCAAGCTAACCAGACCCCGGCCGCACCCCCAAACCACCAGGCCCGAAACCCTCGCAGATCCGGGACGCGCGTCCGGCGGACGCGGCGCAGCGCCCCAGACGGCGCGAGGCCCGCCCCACCCAGCCGCAGGGTGGAACGGGCCTCGGTCAGCCGGTGGGCGGGCTCAGCCCTGCTTGGTCTCCCAGAAGATCTTGGAGATCTCCTCGATCTTCTCGAGCAGCTTGTCGGCCGCCTCGACGTCCAGGCCGCCCTTGGTGCCACCCGCGCCCGCGAGCTTGGTCGCCTCGTTGAACAGCGTGTGCAGCTGCGGGTACTTCTCGAAGTGCGGCGGCTTGAAGTAGTCGGTCCAGAGCACCCACAGGTGCTCCTTGACCAGCTGGGACCGCTGCTCCTTGATCAGGATGGCGCGCGCCCGGAACGCCGGGTCCTCGTTGGCGTTGTACTTCTCGATGATCGCCTTGACGGACTCGGCCTCGATCCGGGCCTGCGCCGGGTCGTAGACGCCGCACGGCAGGTCGCAGTGGGCGGAGACCGTGGTCTTCGGGCGCAGAAGGTTGACCAGCACCTGCGTTCCCTTCCCTCGATATCGGATCATGCTCAGGGCACCGACATTACTCTTGTGCGGGACGGCGCGTTCGGCCAGGGCACTCGGTCTTTGGGCGTAGGTCCCCCGTCGTGCGCGGTCCATGCGCGGTCCGTGTGCGGTCCGTGCGCGGTCCGCGCAGGGGCCGTGCGCGGTGTGCGGCGGCGGCACGCGCCACCGCACGGCGGCGGTCGCGTCCGCCGCCCG
>NZ_QURH01000977.1 GCF_003428695.1 Actinomadura logoneensis | reverse complement strand
GGCGCGGCGGCGGCCCGCACCGGACGCGGCGCGCGCCGGGCGGTCGGCCAGGTAGGTCGGGCCGAGCAGCAGCGCGAGCGGCAGCGCGGCGAGCGAGGCGGCCAGCACGGTGGCGCTGAAGCCGAGCCCGGCGTGCGCGGTGCCGAAGCCGATCAGCCCGCCGGTCATCGCGCCCACGCACCAGCCCGCGTGCATGGACGACAGGATCGACCGCCTGTACGCCTGCTCGACCACGCTGGCCTGCGCGTTCATGGCGATGTCGGTGATCCCGAAGGTCATCCCGAACAGCGCCACGGCGGCGATCAGCACCCCGTAGGTCGGCGCGTAGGCGACGCCGATGTAGGACACCGCGGTCAGCGGCAGCGCGACGCGCAGGACGGCCCGGCTCCCGACCCGTCCCATCACGGCCCGCAGGCCCTGCATCGCGACCAGCGCGCCGAGGCCCCAGACGAGGACCACGATGCCGATCTCTCCCTCGCTCGTCCCGAACTTGCTCGCGAGTGCGGGCATGCGCGAAGTCCACACACCGCAGAGCAGTCCTGCCAGGGCGAAGGTCAGGAACGTACCCGTGCGCGCGCGCAGCAGCATGGTTCACCTCTTTCTCGTCTAGGTGGGGCAAGGGCCCGGGGGTCGGCGCCCGGGCACGCCGGAACGCTCCAAAGCCCGTCGGGGCGTCCGGAGGCGCGGCGGCGTGCGCCGGGTCGGTCAAGCTGGTGGGTGGGTCGTGCGGGTGGACGAGGCGGGGCGGCCCGGCGCCGACCGGAGGCCGGTGCCGGTCAGCCGGAGGCCGGGCGGCCGGAGGCCAGGGCCGTCAGCCGGAGGCCAGTGCCAGGAGCCGTGTCCTCAGGTCCGCGAGCTGCGCCTCGTCGTACAGCCCGGGTCTGTGGCTCAGCACTTCCCAGAGGCCCTCGGCGGCCAGCCGGACGGCCATGCCGGTGGCCGGGTCCGGATCCTCGCCGCAGGGGCGCTTGTGCCAGCGGCCCATGGCCTCGTTCAGCGGCTCGGCGAGCTCGGGATCGGTGGCGGCGGCCGTGATGGCCGACCATCGCCGGTGGGCCCGCGCCTCGCCGGTGAGGATCTCGAAGGTCGCCAGGACGTAGGCGCGGGTGTAGGACCCGGGGCCGCCGTCCTCGAACGAGCCGATGAGCTCGTCGAACTCCGCGATGACGCGGGCGACCAGCGCCTGGACCAGGGCTTCCTTGGTCGGGAAGTGGTAGAGCAGCCCGCCCTTGCTGACCCCGGCGCGCTCGGCGACCGCGTTCAGCGTCAACGCGCGTCCGCCGTGCTCGGAGAGCACGGCCTCGGCGGCGTCGAGGAGGGCTTGCTTCATCATGGCTGCTCCACTGTACCGACCGGACGGTTCAGGCGACAACTCGAAGATCTTCCGTAAAAATCACATCTGGAGCGTAAATATTCCGCTGTGACCACGGTCACCCCGCAGGTTCCGTCGTGCGGGCGGCGGGCGTCCGGGCCGGGGCCGGGCCCGGACGCCGCGCGGATAACCTGGGGCGCGTGGTGACCTATCTGGACCATGCGGCGACGACCCCCATGCTCCCCGAGGCGATCGCGGCGATGACGGCCGAGCTGGGCGGGCTGGGCAACCCCTCGTCCCTGCACGCGGCGGGGCGCCGGGCGCGCCGGGTGGTGGAGGAGTCCCGCGAGGCCGTCGCCGAGGCGTTCGGCGCGAGGCCGAGCGAGGTGGTGTTCACCTCGGGCGGCACCGAGGCCGACAACCTCGCCGTGAAGGGCCTGTACTGGGCCCGGCGCGCCGCCGACCCGGCCCGCACCCGGGTGCTCGCCGGGGCGGTCGAGCACCACGCCGTCCTCGACACCGTCCAGTGGCTCGCGGCCCACGAGGGCGCCCGGGTCGAGTGGATCCCGTGCGACGGGCTCGGCCGGGTCCAGCCGGAGACGCTGCGCGAGATGATCGGCACCGGCGACGACGTCGCGCTGGTCACCGTCATGTGGGCCAACAACGAGGTCGGCACCGTCCAGCCGGTGGCGGAGCTGGCCGGGATCGCGCGCGAGCACGGCGTCCCGTTCCACACCGACGCCGTCCAGGCCGCCGGGCACCTCCCGGTCGACTTCGGCGCGAGCGGCGCGCACGCGCTCACGCTGTCCGGGCACAAGCTGGGCGGGCCGCTCGGCGTCGGGGCGCTGCTGCTCGGCAAGCCCGGCAAGGCCGGCGGGGTCGACCCGGTCGCGCTGCTGCACGGCGGCGGCCAGGAGCGGGACGTCCGGTCCGGCACCCTCGACACCCCGGCCATCGCCGGGTTCGCCGCCGCCGCCCGGCTCGCCGCCGAGCGCCGCGCGGACGAGGCGGCCCGGCTCACCGTCCTCCGCGACCGGCTGATCGCCTCGGTGCGGGAGGCCGTCCCGGACGCCGTCCTCAACGGCGACCCGGATGACCGGCTGCCCGGCAACGCGCACTTCTCGTTCCCCGGCTGCGAGGGCGACGCCCTGCTCATGCTGCTGGACGCGCGCGGCATCGCCTGCTCGACCGGCTCGGCCTGCTCGGCCGGGGTCGCGCAGCCCAGCCACGTCCTGCTCGCGATGGGCGCGACGCCCGAACGCGCGCGCGGCTCGCTCCGCTTCACCCTCGGCCACACCTCGACCGAGGCCGACGTGGACGCCCTGGCCGAAGCCCTCCCGCCGGTCGTCGAACGCGCCCGCCGCGCCGGGCTCAGCTGACCGTCCGCTTCAGCCCGGGTGCCGCGCCTCGACGCGCTCGCCCGGACGCCGGGGGCCGGCGCCGCGCGGCGTCAGGTCGGCCAGCACGTGCGAGGCGGAGACGACCTCCAGGACGGGCAGCTCGGCCAGCGGCGCCAGCGCGTGCTCGAAAAGCTGGAGCCACGCCGGGCCGCGCCACGCGCGCCTGACCGTGATCCCGGGAAGCTCCGTCCGGACGAGTTCCCCGCCCCGCGACCCGCCGGTCCCCGCGCCGCCGATCCCCGCCGCGCCGGTCCCCGTCCCGACGGTCTCCGCCGCGCTGGACGCCACGGCCGTCCCCGCCGCCGGTCTCACCGCGAACGTGGGGCGGGTGATCTGCTCCCGCGCCTCGCGGAGGTTCATCGGGGCGTACTCGTAGGGCATCGTGGCGGTCGCGACGCGCTGCGCCCCGCAGTCCAGCGTGCCGACGAGCAGGTCCTCCTCGACGACGAGCCGCGGTGTCCCGGCGGTCGCGGGGCCGGGGGAGGACGACGGGGCGCGTCCGGCGGGGAGCGTGCCGCCGCCGCCCAGATGCACGGCGTGCAGGTACTCGCCGTCCTCGCCGCCGTACCGGACGGCGACGACCTGGTACGCCTCGGTGCGGGAGCCGTGGCCGTCCGCACCGGCCAGGTTCGCGATCTCGAACCGGACGAGCGGCTCGGCGACCTCCAGCGGCTCGGGCACGGCGGCGCGCAGCGTCTCCGGATCGCTGCGGTAGACGACGCTGAAGCACTCGCGGTCGAACAGCGGCGGCGCGGCGCGCGACCGGTCGGCCGCCGGGAACCCCGCGAGCGGGGCCGCAGGGAACGAGGGCACGGGTGACGGAGGCAGGGTGGAGGGGGAGACGGGGGCGCGCAGCAGTTCTTCCGGCTTCATGAGCACTCCTTGGAGCGGGCCGCGTTCCCCCGGCCCGTCCCGTTGGACACGAAATGTCACATAAGCGTCGCCAAGCGCTATACCTAGGTGTTCCGCCAGGACGGCGGCTAAAACCCGGAAGCCCGGGAAACCGGGATCCCGAAGCCTGGAAGCCCGACATGCGAAAGCCCGCATCCTTGCCCCTGCGCGCGGGAGGTGCGCACAGGCGTACGGATGCGGGCTTCGGACGGCGAGAGAACCGAACCGGCGGGACGCGGGGACGGCTAGGGCTGGAAGGGGGCCAGCGCGCGCCAGCCCGGGTCGGGCGTGGAGGCGACCTTCGCCTTGCCCTCGCCCCATCCGGCGGTGAGCTGGTCGAGCTCGGCGAGGACGCCCGAGTCCGGATCGACGTACATGTGGAAGACGCGCAGCCCGTCCCCGGTCTGCCGGACGACGAGCACCGAGTCCGGCAGCGCGTCGAGCTTCTTCTCGAACTTGCGCAGCGCCGACGCGGACGGCTCGACGGGCAGCCGGTCCGGGTTGGCGTGCTGGTAGGGCACCGAGACCTCGACGTGCAGGTCGGCGAGCGGGTGGTCCTGCCGGTGCACGGGGAAGCGGATGCCGAACTGCGCGGGGTGCCCGCGCGGCGTGCGGCCCTCGCCCGACAGCCAGGTCGGCTCGCGGAAGTCCTCGACGATCTGCTCGACGACCATGGGCAGCACCGCCGGGGGCAGCGAGTCCACCGGCTCCTCGGAGGCGATCTTCACCTCGCCGACCCAGCGCGCCACGTCGTCCTCGCCGAGCGCCCAGTGCAGCACGTGGAACGCGACCGCGACCTGGTGCTCCTCGGAGACGAACAGGAAGTCGGGGTGGTAGGCGGTGATGTCGACCCGGCCGCGGAACTGGTCGGCCCGCATTCCGAACCGGACGTACTCCAGGTCGAAGTCGTGGTCGCCGAGCTGCAGCTCCTGGCCGAGCATCTCCGGGTCGGCCGGACGCGCCGGATGGAAGTCCCAGCCGCCCGCCGCGTCGCCGTCCGGCGCGGCGCGGTACCAGCGCTCGGCGAGCCCGCGCAGCTCGGGGTCGCCGCCGCCGGACACGGTGAGCGCGGGCGCGCGCCCCTCCATGCCGCCGATCTCCCACTGCAGGTCCGGATGGATGCGGGCGACCCGGCGGGACAGCTCCTCCATGATCTCCGCCGTGAGGCCGGACGCCGCCTCCGCTCCCGCCTCCCCGTCCGACAGCAGCGCCTCGGGCGTGTCGGGCACCGCCGACAGCGACGCCTCGACGGCCGGACGGGCCCCCGCCCACCACTCCCAGAACTCGCTGATCGCCGGGCTCACGGCGGACGTCGTCTCACGCGGACGGCGGAAGATACCCACCAGTCGTCTCTTCCTGTCTCAGATCGAACGGCGCGGGCCCGGAAGGACCCGCTCCGCAACCCTACGCGAGCACTCGCCCCTCTCGTCATCGGTGACCCGCCCGTCCGCAGGCCGCCCCGCGCCGCCGCCCCGGACGCCGTTGCCCGCCCGTCGCCCAGGCGCGTTGTCCGCCGTTGTCCGCCGTCGTCCGTCCGTCCGTCGTCCGTCCGTCGTGCGACCGGGCGGCGGCCCGGCCGCCTCACTGCACGTTGAGGGAGGCGATCACGGTGCTGATGTCGCGGTAGAGGTCCTTGCGCGTGTCGGGGACGAAGAACCAGAGGACGGCGGGCAGCACGTGCCCGGTGTCCAGCACGACGACCCCCGAGATGCCGGACCGGCCCGGTGTGCTGAGGCCGACGTTCCGCGTGACCAGCCATCCGGCGTGGCCGTCCAGCCAGACCGGACGGGACCGGTCCTCCTCGACGGTCGCCCAGGGAATGCCGGTCTGGTGGTGGTCGTACGCCCTGAGAGCCAGCGACCGGAGCCAGTCCCAGCCCCGTCCGGTCACGCCCGGGTAGTCCTGGATGGGGCCCGAGCCGATCGTCGCGGTCACGCCGTTCCGGTCCCTGAAGGTGTACTTGGTCGTCAACCCGTCCGTCTCAGGCGTGGCGCTCGCGGCCTTCCAGACGCCCCCGAGTGAGATGTACGTGACCTGCGCGGGGAAGTCGCTGATCCGCCCGTTCGTCGGCGATCCCTTCCCCGGATACCGGGGGAGGGGCACGGTCGCGGCGGCCGGTGGCGGGCCGGTCCACGGTTCCACCGGCTGCGCCGCCGAGGGCCTCGGCCGGTCGCCGTCCCGGCCGTGCGTCACCAGCACGGCGACGCACCCCACGACCTGCGCGAGCAGCAGGACGAAGCCGACGAGCCGCAGCCTGTCCGGGAGGCGTTCCACGAGGTTCCCCCGGGACCGCAGCGCGCGGACGACCGTGTTGCCGTCCGCCGTTCCCTCGATCGTCATGTCACCGGCCTTCCGGGCAGTGCGCGGGCCGCGCGCCGGGCCTCCTGGAGACTGTCCTCCAGGGACACCGGCTCAGGAGGCCCGTCCGAACCGTGCGAGCCATCGGAGCCATCGGAGCCGTCCGAGTCGCCGGAGACGGGACGGGCGAGTCGCACGGGCGGGGCGTCGGACGGCGGACGCTGCTCCCGGTAGACCGCGTCGGCGGCGCGGACGCGGTCCGCGTACCGTTCCAGCGCCTCGACCTGCCCCACCACGACGTCCACGTCGGCCCGCAGCTTCTGCCAGTGGGGTTCGAGCTCCGCCCGCGCCTCCGCGGAGTTCCCCCGCCGGTGCAGGATCTCGGCCAGCCGGCGTTCGCGGGCGGAGTGCTCGGCCAGCGTCTCGGCGATCCCCCACTCCACGCGCGGCAGGTCGACCGGATGGACCATGTCGTAGAGCAGCCCGGCGCGGCCGACCGCCGACCTCTGGACGGCCGCGACCGCCTCCTGCGCGCGCCGCATCAGCCGCCGGGGCGGGGTGGTGAGCTGCCGCCGCGGCCTCACGGTGAAGTCGCGGTCCACGTAGTAGCGGCCGTGGTGGACGCGCGCGAGGTGGGCGGGATCGGTCCGCACTCCGGCGGACACGAGGAGCCAGGCGAGGAACGCGACCTCCAGGACCACCTCCGCCAGCATGAACGGCCAGAAGCCCCTGCCCCACCACAGGCCCGCGAGCCCGAGCTGGAGGAGCCCGCCGAGGACCAGCCCCCGGTCGCGTCCGACCATGAACGGCAGGCACACGACGGGCAGGGCCGCGCAGGAGACCGCCATCGGGACGGTCGGCAGCGCCTCGACGACCGGGCGCCGGGCGCCGCCGGTGTCGGGCGGTGGCTCCCCGGACGCCGGAGTCAGCAGGTCGGGCCTGCTCAGCAGCGCGTCCCGCACGTCGGACGGCAGGTCGGGGTCCACCACCGGCCGAGCCAGGTGCTTCGGCTGTTCCATCGCGTTCCCTCCCTCGGCGGCGGTGCGGACGGCGGCCCGTCAGGCGGTCCGGAGCGAGTCGATCACGGTGTTGACGTCCGGGTAGAGGCGTGCGTGGGTCTCGGGGATGTCGATCCAGACATAGGACGGACGCGGCCGTCCGGTGTCGACGACGACGACCGCCGACAGGTCGAGCCGCGCCCGGATGCCCGGCTTGGTGAACCGGATCTCCCGGACGACCGCCCAGGCGTCGCGCCCGCCGACCTTCAACGGCTGGGACGCCACGTCCCGGCCGCGGGCGCCGTCGGGGAAGTTCCCCTCCTGGCGGTCGTCCTGGACGGCCCCGGCGAGCACGCGCAGGCGGTTCGGGCCGCGCGCCTTCGAGACCGCGGCGAGGTCCGGTTCGAGGACGCCCGAGGACAGCATCGCCACCCATGTCCCCTCGGTGGTGAACGACTGCTCACGCGAGTTTTCCGAGGTGTCGGGATCGGCCTTGCTCGCTCCCCAGTCGCCGCCCAGTGACATGTACGACAGGTGCGCCACCCCGTCGGTGACGCGGCCCCTGGTGGGAGACCCGGCGCCGGGATACCGCTTGATCGGGACCCGGGTGGTCAGGCGCGTCTCACCCGGCAGCGGCTTCCCGCGCCGGGGCGACGCGCCGGCCGTCGGGACCGTGGCGCCGGGGACCGTGTAGTCGGTCGGGGTGACGCTCAGGCAGGAGGCGTACTCCACGCCCGTCCGCTGGCTGATCACGCGTTCGCCCACCAGCACCGTGCACGTGACGGTCCCGAGGCTGTTCCCCTCGGGGTTCTGGACCTCCACCGACATGCTGCGGTCCTCGGACATCCGCACCGTCCTGCGCAGCGGGAGGGACGCGGCCTTCACGTCCGTCTTCACCCCCGCCACCTCGTAGGTGACGTCCGCCGTCCGGTGGTCCCCGGTGACCACGAAGGCCACGTCGACCTGCTCCGGGCCGCGCTTCGGGTCGTCGTCGGACCCGCCGCAGCCGCCGAGCGCGGGCGCCAGCAGGACGCCGAGCGCGGTGAGACCGGCCGGAAACCGCCCGCGTGACGTCCGACGCCGCGTGTTCCGCGTGCTCAATGTCGTTCCCCCGTGATGACGATCCGGTGGGGATTGTCGCAGGGGATCACCAGCCTGGAACAGGGACTATCCGGCCATCTTGGGCGAAGTCCGTTGATGTCACGCTCCATCAGGATGCGGGGTACAGGTAGGGGTGAGAGGGCGGGGCGGTCCGGCGGCCTGGTCGGGCGTCGGTTCCGTGCCGGTAAAGCCGTTCTTGTGCGGCTTATGGGCCGCTAGAGTGCGGTTGTTCCGTGACTGAGGAGCCCCATGAGCCATCCCCCCACGCCTCCACGGGATCCCCGGTACGCGCCGCCCCAGCAGGGTCACCCTGCGCAGCCTTACGCGCCGCCCCCGGGGAACCCGGCGCAGCCCTACGCGCCGCAACCGGCCCCGCCGATACACCCGCATCACCAGCCAGGGCCTCCGCATCCCCACCCCGGACAAGGGCCGCAGGGATACGCGCAGCAGGGGTACGCCCCGCCCGCTCCTCCTCAGCACCCGCAACAGCCTGGGTATGCGCCGCCGGGATACCAGCAGGCCCCGCCCCAGGCGTATCAGCAGGCGTACCAACAGGCACCGCCCCCGGGCTACCAGCAGGCTCCGCCACCCGCCCACCATCCGCCTCCGCCGCCCGCACATCATCCGGCTCCGCCTCCGGGGTACCCGCAGCAGGCAGGACCGGCGGACCTCTACGCCGAGTCGCTGCTCGTCTACGACCAGCCGCAGGGGTTCTTCTCGGTCGAGGCGAACTACACGATCTGGTCGGCGGACGGACGGCCCGCCGCGTACGTCCGCGAAGAGGGCGTGAACGGCGCGCGCAAGGTGTTCCGTGCCCTCAACCAGGGCACGCAGAACAACGCCGAGCGCCGATTGACCATCATGCGCCCGGACGGCATGCCGCTGTTCACCTTCTACAAGCCGTACGGGTTCGCGCACACGCCCAAGATGCAGATCCTGTCCCCGCACAACCAGCCCCTCGGCTACCTGCGGAAACGCGCCCTGCGCGGATGGGAGCTCCTGGACGCCTACGACCGGCAGATCGGCTACTACGAACTGCTCGGCGGCCGGGTCAAGGACAACGCGGAGAACGAGCTGGCCCTGTTCCGCCGCGCCAGCGAGGGCTTCGGCGACCTGCTCGCCCAGGCGTTCACCGGGTCGGACCGGTACGTGCTGCGCCAGCACGTCCAGCTTCCCGAGCCGTTCAAGACGCTGACGCTGGCCTGCCCGCTCGCCTTCGACACCGCGGTCTCGCAGAACCGCAGCCTCGGCGGCTTCCTCACCTGACGGGGGTCGCGATCCGACGCGAGGTGGTCCCGCGCGCCGTGGCGCCCGCGGGCCGGGCGTCCGCGGGCCCGGCGTGCCCGGGCCGGGCGTG
>NZ_QURH01000975.1 GCF_003428695.1 Actinomadura logoneensis | reverse complement strand
GGACGCCCCCGCCGCCTGATCCGCACCGGCCGCCCTCCGGCCGGCGCGGCCCGCCCTCCGGCCGCCGCGGCCGGACCGGCCATTGCGGGCCGACCCCTTTTGGGTGATCATGAACGGGTGGCCCGGGAGGGGACCGACCTCCGGGGCCGCGCAGACCGTGTGGCCCTGTCCGTTCCCTGCCCGTCCCGTGTCCGGCCGGTCCCGTCGTCAGGAGCTTCCGTGCTGTACGTATCGCTCGGCTGCCGCCTCGCCCTGGCCGCGGTGATGACCCTGGCGGCGGTGGGCAAGCTGCGCTCGCCGAGGACGTTCGCCGCCTCGCTCGAGGGGTTCGACTTCATCCCGGCGGGGCTGCGCCGCCCGCTGGCCCTCGGGGTCCCGGCCGCCGAACTGCTCATCACGCTGCTGCTGGCCGTGCCCGCCACCGTCACCGCCGGGTTCCTCGCCGCCGCGGTGTTCTGCGCCGGGCTGACGGCCGTCCCGACCCTCGTGGTCGCCCGCGGGACGACCGTGAAGTGCGCGTGCTTCGGCGCGGGCAACGAGGTGCCGATGAGCGGGTGGCACATCGCCCGCAACGCGGTGCTGCTGGCCGCGGCGGTGCTGGGCTCGGCGGTGGCGCTGTCGGTCGGCACCGGCGTGCCGGGCGAGGTGGCCGGGATCGTGCTGGCCGTCGTGTCGGCGGGTCTGCTCACCGCGCTGACCGTCCTCGTCGACGACATCGCCGCGCTCTTCCGGACCCCGACCACCGCCGGCGGCGTCGGCCGCTGAGTCCGCCGAGCCCGCTGAGTCCGGGCGGAGCCGCCCGCGTCAGTTCCGGCTGGGCGTGGACCAGCCGGAGACCGAGAACGTGAGCCCGTAACGCGCCGGGTTCCGCTTGGTGACCTTGAAGAGCAGCACCTGCCCCTTGGTGGTGACCACGCAGAGGCGGGTGTCCTTGCGGAGGTCCGCGAAGCGCAGGGGAGCGCCGAGCGGACTGTGCTCGACGGCGTTCACGCAGGCCGCCGGTGCGGGGTCGCCGGACACGACGGCGCCCTGGCCCGTCCAGTCCCAGATGGTGAGTTCGGGGACGTGGTCGTTGGTGAGGCAGTCGTAGACCATCGCGTCGTTGGCGTCGACGTGCACCTTCGGACCGGTGGGGGCGAGTTCGAGGCCGTACTGGAAGGACGAGCCCTCCGTGCACGTGCCGCCCGGCAGGTCGATGGAGACGTCCTGGTACTCGGGCGCGTAGGCGGCGGCCGTGGTGGCGGAGGCGGTCGGGGAGGGCTCCGACACCGACCGGGCCGGAGCCGAGGAGGTGGCCGCGCCGGTCGCCGCGCCGGTCGGGTGGGCCGGCGGCGAGCCGTGCTGGTTGAACGCGAACAGGACACCGCCCGCGAGCAGGACGGCCGCTCCCGCGCTCGCCCCCGCCAGGAGCGGCGTCCGTACCCTCGTCCCGGTCCCCGTCTCCGTCCCCGCCCTGCCCCGCGTCCCCGGTGGCAAGGTCGCCGGGGGGAGCGAGGTGAGGGTGGCCGGCGGCGGGACGTAGCCGGGCAGCGTGACGGCCAGCGCCTCGGGAAGCCAGCCCTCCGCCGGAGGGTGCGGCAGTTCGGCGCGGGCCAGCCGGGCGATCTCGGGGGTGGAGGGCCGCGCGGCCGGGTCCTTGGCCAGGCAGTGTTCGGCCAGGGCGCGCACGACGCCCTCGCAGCCGTCCAGGTTCGGGGGAGCGGAGACGATCCGGTGGAACAGCGTGTCGGTCGCGCCCTCCCCGAAGGCGGCCCGCCCGGTCGCGCCGAAGACCAGCACCTGGCCGAGGGCGAACACGTCGGTCGCGGAGGTGACGGGCTCGCCCCGGACCTGCTCGGGGGCCATGAACGCCGGGGTGCCGATCCGCGCGCCGGCCACGGTCAGGCTGGTGGCCTCGGCGGCGCGCGCGATGCCGAAGTCGATGACGCGCGGCCCGTCGGCGGCCAGCAGGACGTTGGACGGCTTGAGGTCGCGGTGCACCACCCCCGCGGCGTGGATGGCGGTGAGCGCGTCGGCGATCCCGGCCGCCAGGTGGAGCAGACTCCCGCCGGGCAGCGGACCCCACTGCCGGACGGCCCGCTGCAGTGAGGGGCCCGCGACGTAGGCGGTCGCCAGCCAGGGCGCGGGGGCATCGGGGTCGGCGTCCACCAGCGCGGCGGTGTAGGGGCTCGCGACGCGCTGGGCGGCCTCGACCTCCTGCCGGAACCGGCTGCGGAACTCCGGATCGGCGGCGAACTCCGGGCGGATGGTCTTGACCGCCAGCGGGCGCCCGCCGCGGGTGACCGACAGGTACACCTTGCCCATGCCGCCCTGGCCCAGCACGGCCAGCAGCGGGTAGCCCGCGATCTCGCGCGGGTCGTCGGGGGACAGGGGCGGAAAATCGGATGACATGGTTCTCCTGGAAAGGGTCCGCCCTTTTCCCGAACCGGTTGATGGGAGAGCGCGGACGGTCTTGAATGCGGTCGATCACTCGAGAAGACGTGGACGCCGGGGAGGCGCCTGGTGGGCAGACCGGAACGGCCGCTGGACCGGGACGCCGGACCCGTACCGGCCTTCGCCGACGAGTTGCGGAAGCTGCGCCGCGCGGCGGGCAACCCCTCGTACCGGGTGCTGGCCTCCCGGGCCAACTACTCCCACACGGTCCTTTCGGACGCGACGCGGGGCGAGCGGCTGCCCACGCTGGCGGTGACGCTGGCGTTCGTCCGGGCGTGCGGAGGCGACCCGGCCGAGTGGGAGGCGCGCTGGCACCTGCACCGGCAGCTCGCGGAAGGGCTCGTCCCGCGGTCGGCGGCGAGCGCCGCGGACACGGCGGCCACCGGTGCCGTCGCGGACGCCTCGAGCACGGGGGTCGGTGCCGCCGCGGATGCCTCGGGTACGGGGACCGCTGCGGTCGCGGACGCCTCGGGCGGCGGGACCGGTGTGTCCGTCGGCTCCGAGGTGGCCGCTTCCGGGGTCGCGGCTGCGTCCGGTGACGCGACGCGTCCGGACGGCGTCGCGTCCTCGTCCGCGGGGGGTGCCGAGCCGACGTCCCCCGGGGGCGGGCCCGCGCCGAGGCAGACGCTTCCCGGGCGTCCTCCCGGTGGGCTTTCCGGGAACCGGCCGGGCGGCGGCGCGCTCGGCCGCTACGCGGCGGTCGCCGTCGTCGTCGCGGTGGTCGCGGGGACGTGCGGGTGGTGGCTCCGGCCCGTCCACGCCCCGGCGCGTTCGGCCGAGCCGTCGCCCCGGTCGACCGAGTTCGTCCCGGTCGACGACGGCACCGATCCCAAGATCGCCGGATGCAACCCGGACGGCTTCCCCCGCGACAACGTCCCGGTGCGGCTCGACCGCCCGGCCACGCTGCACGGCCGTACACTCATGGCCGGGACGCAGGTGGGAACGGTGTACCTGTTCTACTCCCCGCGGTGCGCGGGCGCGTGGACCCGGTTCGTCCCGACGCCGGGGCTCAACCCCCACCCGACCGAGAACTCGGTGGCGTCGTTGACGGTGCAGGTGGACCGGCCGATCGACGGCACCGCCTCGTTCTGGCGCATGGGCCACCTCGACTCCAGCTACTCCAACCTGCTGCTGGTCGGCATCGGCTGCGTGACCGGGACCGCCACCGTCCGGATGACAGGCCAGGACGCGGTCGGCACCGCCCACACCCGGTGCCTGGGACGCCCCTGACCGCCCGGCGTCCGGCCCCGCCGCCGCCCCGGCGCGCCCGGACCGTCCCACGCCCTCAGACACCGCGCGCGAAGAAGTCGACCGCGCGGCGCTCGCTCGCCAGCGACCACAGCACCAGGGCGTCCACCGTCATCAGGACCAGGGTGAGGACGACCCCGCCGGCCACCGACGGAGGCTTGGACGCGAACGGCTCGTGTCGGGGACTCGCGATGTCCCCCAGCTGGACCAGCACCGCGACCCCGCCCGCCAGCGCCAGCACGAGCGCGGTGATCGCGTACGCCCGCGCCCACGACCTCCCCCGGACGAGCCCGACCGCGACCGCGCCCATGAGCCCGGCGTCGGCCGCCGCCAACGGGAAGACCGCGGGCGCGAGGGCCAGCCCCACCAGCGCCCCGAACAGGCTGATCGCTGTCAGCACGGTGAAGAACGCCGCCGCCAGCCACACCGATCCCGGCGCGGTGGACGGACGGGCCCGGTCCGGCGCGGTCAGCGCCTCCGCCCGCGTCGGGGTGAGGCCGCCGAAGTAGCGCGCGCCCGCGGCCCCGTACGGCAGCCGCGCCATCGCCACGCACGCGCCCGCGCTGATGAACGCCGCGACCTTCGTGCCTGCGCCCGGCGCGTTGAGCAGGAGCAGCCCGCCGATCCCGCCGAGCGCCGCCACCAGCACCAGCACGGGACGCGCGCGCTGGATCCCGAAGTGCACCGCCAGCCCCGCAGCCGCCGTGAACAGGGCCAGCAGGAGCAGCGCCAGCACCATCCCCGCCGGTGCCGCCGACGGGTCCTTCTGGCAGACCCCGTTGGTGGTGCCGTAGCACGGCGTCCCGTCGAAGGTCCGCCCCGTCGGCTCGGCGAACGTGAACACGCTCCCGGCGACCGCGAAACCGAACATCGCCGCCGCGAGCGTGTAGGCGAGGAACGCCGCCGCGTGCACCTGTTCGGGGATGACGCGGCGTCCCTGCGGGGCGGCCAGGGAGGCGGGCCGGTCGTACATGGGCGGCTCCAGTCCAGGGGAGGTCCGGGCCGCCGTCCGGCCCGGTCGTCCGCCTATCGGGCCAGCTCAAGGGGTTGTCCGGCCAGTGCCGGACAACCCCTGACAACAAGGCGCGCCCGTGACCACGGCGTTCGCCGCGCGTTTCCGAACATGCGCCGCCGTTCCGCCGCCGCCCTTCCACGCCGGTACCGGGGCATGAGCACCGCACCGGTCGTCCCGGTTCCCGCGGGGGCGGGACCGGCGGCACGCGCGGGTGAGGCGACCGCGGCCACCGCGCTGGGCCGCGCCGCCTCACCCGCCCCGACGCCGGTGCCCGACGAGGGACGACCACTGGTGCCGGACCGTCCCTCGGTCAGCCGCCGCCGCGATGCCGGGTCCACAGCGGACCGGGGTCAGGAGGGCGTCGCCGGGACGGGGGCGCCGTCCAGCAGCGCGGCCTGTTCCTTGCGCGTGACGCATCGCTGCGGCTCAGACGCCTGATACGCACGGTGACCGAAGCAGGCCACCGTCCGCGGGAAGTCGCTCCTGGGGAGAGGGGGAGGGGATCAGCGGTCGATGAGCGGCAGGCGGGTCCGCGCGGCGAGGGCGGCCACGCCGTACCAGATGCCGATCAGTCCCATGAGCTGCCGCAGGTCGGGGACCGGACACGTGACGGTGTGCTCGTCCACGCGCTCGGCACCGGGGACGTCGGCGGCGGCCTCGGCCGCGGCGGGCAGCTGGAAGCCGACGGTCAGGTCGAGCCGGTCGGGGATCGGGACGGGACGGAGCTCCGGGGCGTTCTTGACCGCCGCCGCGGCGGCCTCGCGGATGAGGGCCTGCGCGCGCCGCGGGTGCAGGCTGTCGGTCGCGGTGTGGCCCTCGGCGGTCTTCACCGGGGCCGTGACGACGCCGGGGAAGACGCGTTCGGCCAGCGCGCAGATCTGGTCGTCGCCGGTGACCAGCCCGACCGGGACGCCGTGCTCGGCCGCCAGCAGCGCGTTGACCTCGGCCTCCGACACCAGCCGGTCGTTGAGCCGCATCCAGGTGAACCAGGACGAGAAGCTGTGCGCGAGCACGCCCGGGCAGCCGCCCGGCGCGTGGTAGCCGACGAACAGCGCGACGCCGTGCCGCCCGTCCAGCCCGTGCGCCATGCACTGGGCCTTGGGGGAGCCGGTGACCAGCCGCGCCCGCTCGTCCAGTTCGTCCTGCAGGAAGTTGTCCATGGTGCCGTGGCTGTCGTTGACCACGACCGTGTCGGCCCCGGCGTCGAACGCGCCGGCGATCGCGGCGTTGGCCTCGGCGGTCATCAGCTCCTGGGAACGGGGGTAGGCGTGTCCGCCGCGCACGATCTGGTCCATCGTGGCGATGCCGGCGATGCCCTCCATGTCCACCGAGATGTAGACGTCCATACGGCTCCCTTCGGGGGTTCGTGTCGCGAGTATCCGTGGCCGGGCGCTCGGAGGCTTCGGAGCCCGCCACATGGATCGGCCGTGTTTTTCGTGTCACCGCACGAATCGTGTCCCGCGGCCGGGTGCCTACCGTTCAGCCACCCGGCGGCAACGCGCCGCCCGGACGGAGGTGACGAGGGTGACGATGGTGACGCCACAGGAACTCCAGGAACGGCTGGCCGAGGCGGCCGGGCGGCACGGCATCCCCGGCGCGGTCCTGGCGGTGCGGCGCGGGACCGAGGTCGTCGAGGCCGCGTACGGCGTGCTGGACCTGGAGACCGGCTACCCGGTGACGGTCGACTCGGTGTTCCAGACCGGCTCGATCACCAAGGTCTGGACGGCGACGCTGGTCATGCAGCTCGTCGACGAGGGCCTGGTGGACCTGGACGCGCCCGTCGCCCGCTACCTGCCCGGGTTCCGGGTCGCGGACGAGGCCGCGAGCGCGTCGGTCACCGTCCGGCAGCTGCTGTGCCACGTCGCCGGGTTCGAGGGCGACATCTTCGACGACCACGGCCCCGGCGACGACGCCGTCGAGCGGTTCGTGGCGGGCCTGGGCGAGCGGGCCCGCCAGCTGTTCCCGCCGGGCGAGCGGTGGTCGTACTGCAACAGCGGGTACGTCGTGCTCGGCCGGATCGTCGAGGTGCTGACCGGGCAGACGTGGGAGGCGGCGCTGCGCGAGCGGATCGCCGTGCCGCTCGGCATGACGCACATCGCGACCTCGCCCGCCGAGGCGATCGTCCACCGCGTCTCGATGGGGCACGTGACCGGACCGGACGGCACGCTGGTGAAGGGCCCCGCCTGGGCGATGCCGCGCTCGAACGCGCCCGCCGGGTCCACGCTGACGCTGACCGCCCGCGACCAGCTGCGCTTCGCGGCGATGCACCTCAGCGGCGGCCTCGCCCCGGACGGCACCCGGGTGCTGTCGGAGGCGGGCGCGCTCGCGATGCGCGAGCCGCAGGCCGACGTGCCGCTCATCCCGCCGCTCGGCCAGCAGTGGGGCCTCGGGTGGGAGCTGTTCGACTACGAGGGCGGCCTGGTCATCGGGCACGACGGCGGGACGCTCGGGCAGATCTCGCTGCTGCGGCTCGTCCCCGGCGCGGACGTCGCCGTCGCGCTGCTGACCGGCGGCGGCGACTTCTACGGGCTGTACCCGCTGATCGCCGAGCTGCTGGACGAGCTGGCCGGCGTGAAGGTCCCGCCGCTGCCGTTGCCGCCCGCCGACCCGCCCACCGTCGACCCCCGCTACTTCGCCGGCCGGTACGAGTCCGGGACGCTCCGCGCCGACGTCGCCGAGGTCGAGGGCGGCCTGTCGGTGACCGTCCGCCCGCTGGGCTCGCTGGCCGAACTGCCCGGCGAGACGCTGGGCAGCACCGAGACGATGGTGCCCCTGGACGCCCGGACCCTCATCGCCCGCGAACCGCAGGAGGGCCGGCACACCGTCCACGTGTTCCTCGGCGACGGGCCGCACGCCGACTTCCTGCACCTGGGCCGCGCGATCCCGCGCGCCTGACCCGACACCGGCGCGTCCGACCTTCGAGGAGCACCAGCATGAGAACACCAACGGCCAGGGCCGCCGCAGTGGTCGCCGCCCTCGGGCTGGCCGCGACCGGCTGCGCGGGCGGCGGCGGGACGTCCGCGGGAGGCGGCCGGGGCACCGTCACGATCGCGGTCTCCGCCGATCCCGGCTCGCTCGACCCGCTCAACGCGCTGAGCTCCACGGCCATCTTCATGAACGGCTTCGGCTACGCCCGGCTCGTCCAGCTCGGCGCGGACGGGACCCTGGTCGGCGGCGTCGCCGAACGCTGGACGGCCGGCCTCACCTCCGCGACGTTCACCATCAGGCAGGGCGTGACCTGCCAGGACGGGTCGCCGCTGACGGCCGAGGACGTGGCCGCCGAGTACAACCACATCGGCGACCCGCGCAACGCCTCGCCGATGCTCGGCCTGTCGGTGCCGTTCACGGCCAAGGCCACCGCCGACCCGGCGGCCCGGACGGTCACCGTGAAGACCGCCCGGCCCTCGCCGTTCATCCTGCAGATGGCGAACCTGCTGCCGCTGGTGTGCCGCAAGAACCTCGCCGACACCAAGGCGCTGTCCCGTACCACCGCGGCGTCCGGGCCCTACCGGCTGACCGAGGCCGTGCCGAGCGACCACTACACCTACGTCAAGCGGCCGGACGTCACGTGGACACCGGGCGGCGCGGACATGTCCGCCGCGCCCGACAAGGTGGTCTTCAAGGTCGTCACCAACGAGTCCACCGCCGCGAACCTGCTGATGTCCGGCCAGGTCAACCTGGTGCAGCTGAACGGCTCGGACCGGCAGCGGCTGGAGGCCGCCCGCGTCGCGCACCAGGGCATCCGGACGGTGATCGGGCAGTGGCTCTTCAACGAGGCGCCGGGCCACGCGACCGGCGACCCGGCCGTCCGGCGCGCGCTGGTCACCGCCCTCGACCTGGCGCAGGTCGGGTCCGTGGCGAGCGGCGGACGCAACGTCGCGCCGACCAACCTCGGCGAGACCGCGCCCACGCCCTGCCCGCAGGACTCGGTGACCGGCAACGTGCCCGGACACGACCCGGCCCGCGCGGCGGCGGACCTGACCGCGGCCGGATGGGCCAGGAGCGGCGGCCAGTGGACCAAGGACGGCAAGCCGCTCCAGCTGACCGTGACCTACCCGACCACCCTCGGCCCGCGCGTGACGGCGGCCGTCGAACTGGCCGCGCAGCAGTGGACCGCGTTCGGCGTGAAGGTCGCCACCAAGACCGTGACGCCCGCGACCGTCACCACCGTGATGGGCTCCGACGGATGGGACGTCGCCTGGCAGCCGATCGTCGTTAATCTGCCCGACCAGCTCGTCCGGTTCTACGACGGGCCGCGGCTGCCGAAGGGCTCCAACTTCGGCGGCATCGACAACCCCGACTACCGGCGGCTGTCCGGGCAGGCGATGGCCAAGCTCGGCACCGCCGGCTGCCCCCTGTGGACGCAGGCCGAGAGCGCCCTGGTCAAGCGCCTGGACGTGGTGCCGTTCGCGACCTCGGAGGAGACCTACTACGGCAAGGGCGTGACCTTCCGGCTGGACGGCGCGGGACCGCTCCCGCACACGCTGCGCAGGACGGCCGGATGAGCGCCCCCAACCCTCCGGCGCGCCTGTCCGCCGGGACGGCCCGTCCCGGCCCGGCGGACGTCGGCCCGGCAGACCCCGGCGCGGCACGCCCGGCGCCCGAGACGGCGGAACGAGG
>NZ_QURH01000976.1 GCF_003428695.1 Actinomadura logoneensis | reverse complement strand
GGCGAGCCCGTTGCCGCCGCCGCCCGGACCCGTCCCGCCGGCCGCGTTCGGCGCGTTCGGCGTCGTGGCCGCCGCGCCCCGGCCGTCGTCGGAGATCTCCACCGACGCCTCGGACCCGTCGTTGCGCACGGTGATCACGCACCGTTCCGCGCCGCTGTGCCGGATCACGTTCGTGACGCCCTCCCGGACGACCCAGCCGAGCAGCGCGTCCGGGTCGGGCGGCAGCGGTCCGCCGGAGCGCCGCAGCACCGCCCGGACGCCCGCGTCGGCGAGCGCGGTGCGGGCGTGGTCGAGTTCGGCGGCCAGGCCCCGCCCGCGGTAGCCGCTGACGGCCTGCCGGACCTCGGTGAGCGCCTGCCGTCCGACCTGCTCGATGTCGGCGGCCTGCGCGGCGGCGAGCGCGGGGTCGCGCTCGGCGAGCCGCCGGACGGCCTGCGCCTTCACCACCATCAGCGACAGCGTGTGCCCGAGCAGGTCGTGCAGGTCGCGGGAGAACCGCAGCCGCTCCTCGGCGACGGCGGCGTGCGCCAGTTCCTCGCGCGCCTCGCGCAGCAGCGCGATCACCGAGAACAGCCGGATGACGATGGCGGTGACGGTGCTCGCCGAGACCGTCCCCCACCAGATGCTGCCGGCCCCCGAGCCCTTCATCCCGCCGAGCCAGATCGTCACGCCCGCGGCGGCCGAGACCCCGCCGGCCAGCACCAGCAGCCCCCACTCGGGACGCGGCGACCGGTTCGGCAGGTGGCCCGCGACCGTCCCGGCGGCCAGTCCGGCGAGGGGGAAGAAGACGTACCAGCGCGAGCCCAGCTCCGCCGACGCGCAGGCCGCCGCGGCGGTCAGCAGGACGACGCCCGCCGCCGGCAGCCACAGGGGCAGGCGCGCGTCGAACGCCGCCATGACCGTCCCGAGGTACACGGCCACGAACCCGGCCAGCAGCGGGAGGGCCAGCCACCACGGATGCGCCGACCCGCGCAGGACGTCGTGGAGCGGCCACCAGGTGAGGAACACCCAGAACGCGAACCCCCAGGGCGAGGGGCCCTTGTCGTCCATCCGCTCAAGGTCCATGGAGGGCCGTCGCGGAACACGGTCCCGGACGGCCTGCCGGGCGGCCCGCACCCCGGTGAGGCGTCGCATCAGCAGTCCACTTTTCGCACGCGGATACCGTATGTCCACCTGGTCAGACCTCCTTCACGAACCGGCCACAGCATCCGCACGGCCCGGCCACCTGGCGCCGTCCCGCGCACCAGGGACGGGCTGCCGCGCTCGGCGGTCCGGTCACACCGTCTGCGCGGCGCGGCGGTAGGCGATCACCGAGAACACCGTGAACGCCGCCGCCCACGCGGCCAGCACCCCGACGCCCACCAGGGTCGGCGCGTGACCGCCCGCCACTTTCCAGGACAGCTCGCCGTACCGGTTGACGGGCGTGACGCGCGCGATGTCGGCGACCCAGGACGGCATCAGCCTGATCGGGAACCACAGTCCGCCGAGCAGCGACAGGCCCATGTAGAACGCCAGTCCGGCCATCTGGGCCTTCTGCGCGGTCAGCAGGTAGCCGAACCCGACGCCGAGGACGGCGAGCGGCGAGATCCCGGCCCACAACAAGAGGATGACCGCGATCCAGCGGCCGGGGGAGAGCGAGACGCCGTCCACCAGGCCGCCGGCCAGGCACACCGCGAGGATCGGCGGCAGCGCCGCGACCATCGCGCACACCGCGCGCCCGACGACCACCTGGGACGGTCCGAGCGGCAGCAGCCGCAGTTGCCGGATCCAGCCGAGGGGCTTGTCCTCGGCGATCGAGACGCCGTTCGTCATGACCGCGCCGATCGCCCCGAACCCGGCCATCCCCACCATCGAGTACACGGCTGCGTCGGAGCTCGTCCCGCCGCCGAGGTCCAGGTTGGTGAAGACCAGGTACATCGTCAGCGGCGACACCAGCGTCATGAGCAGGTAGCCCGGGTCGCGGAGCAGCCTGAGCATCTCCAGCCGGACGTAGTGGACGAGCATCATCGGACGGCCTCCTCGGCCTGCGTCGGACCGGCCTGAATGTGATCGGCCTGAATGTGGTCGGCCTGCGTGTTGTCGGTCTTGATCGGGTCGGTGTGGGTCAGGGTCAGGAACGCCTGCTCGAGGCTCGCGCCCGTGACCTCCAGGTCGCGGACGGCTCCGGCGGTGGCGAGCGCGAGCACGGTCGCGTCCGCGTCGGTCGTGTGCAGCCGGAGGCGGCGGCCGTCGGTCTCGCTGCTCAGCACGCCGGGCAGGTCCGCCGGGTCGCGACGTAGCGCGGACGCGTCGATGCTGACGGTGCGGCCGGGCACGCGGCGCTTGATCTCCTCGCTGGTGCCGTCCGCGACGACCCGGCCGCGGTCGACGACCACGATCCGGTCGGCCTCGGCGTCGGCCTCCTCCAGGTAGTGCGTCGAGAACAGCACGGTCGCGCCGCGTCCGGCGCACGCCCGGATGGCGGCCCACAGCTCGTGCCGGGACTCGATGTCCAGCGCCGCGGTCGGCTCGTCCAGCACCACCAGGTCGGGCGCGCCCGCCATCGCCAGGGCGAACCGGACCCGCTGGGCCTGCCCTCCGGACAGGGCGTCCGCGCGTCGTCCGCCCAGGTCGGAGATCCGCGCCAGGTCCATCAGCTCGTCCAGCGACGGCATCGGGCCGCGCGCGACCGCGGCGTGCGCCCGGTGGGCGAACCCGACCAGCTCCCGCACCTTCACGCCGCCGACGAGGCGTCCGGTCTGCGGCATCGCGCCGACCCGTCCGGCGCGGACGGCGCGGTCCGGTGTGCCGCCGAGCACGCGCACCGTGCCCGTGTCCGGCGTCCGCAGCCCGAGCATCATCGAGATCGCCGTCGACTTGCCCGCTCCGTTGGGGCCGAGCAACGCGACCGTCTGTCCCTGGGCCAATCGCAGGGACAGCCGGTCCACCGCCCGGACCGCCCCGAAGCTCTTGCCCACCTCGTGCATTTCCACCGCGTCCATGCCGTCGACTGTAGAAATCACCAGGTCATGCGCAGCAGAGCCGGAAATCCGCGTTCCGGCAGTACAAATGTCCCGGTTGACACAGAGTGATGTGGCCATGTGGGGGAAGCTGGTCGGGGAGGGGTGCCGCTGGGGCAGCTCCTACGCTTTACTCGGGTTCTGATGACGTTGTTCGGTGGCTCCGGCTCCCGCCCGGCGGCAGGGATCGCGGCGCGGGACCTCTTCGAGCGTCTGCGCTGCGGGTACTTCCATGTGCCGCCCGGACTCCGGTTCCTGGGCGGACTCGTGCTGCTGGCCGGGGTCGTCGCGGCGGCGGCCGTCCTGAACCTGCCGGTGCCGAGCGCCGCGGCGTTCGCGGTGATCCTGCTGGTGGTCGTCCATCTGACGCTGCGCTCGCCGGCCGGGATGGCGGTCGTCGCGGTGATCGCCGGGTGGCTCGCCGCGTCGGTGGGCGTCGGACGGCTCTACTCGGGGCATCCGCAGGTCTACCTGAGCCCCGGCGTCCTGCTGGCGCTGCTCGCGCTTCCCGTCGCGGTCGTGGCGCTGCGGCTGCGCGGCTACGCGCCCTGGCGGACGGCGCTCGTGGCGCTCGTGCCCGCCGGGATCGTCGCGGCCGGCTCGGCGGTGTCCGTGCCGGAGCTCTCGGTGGGGCCCGCGTGGGTCGCGGCACTGGCGGTTCTGGCGTACCGCTGGGACCAGGCCCGGCGGACGACGTCGGCCGAGGCGTACGAGACCGGGTGGGTGCAGGAGCAGTCCGCCGGACGCGCCGACGGCGGCGCGAGCCCCCGCGAGGTCCGCCCACCCGACGGGAAGGGGCCCCGCGACCCGAGACCGTTCGACGGTAAAGGCCGACGTGACGGCAAGAACCCGCGTGATGGTAAGAACCCGCAGGACGCCAAGCCGTTCGACGCCAAGCCGTTCGACGGCAAGCACCCGCGCGAGTCCAAGCCGTCCGATGGCCGGTCCCCGCGTGAGCACAGGTCAGCGGATACGCCGAGGAAGCGCCCCGGGCACGAGGACGAGGCGGTCCCGCCCGCCGGTGTCCCGGCGGCGACGCGGGCGGCGTACGAGGAGCGTGCGGCGGCGGAGGTGCGGCCGGTGGACGAACCGGACGGTCCGACGGTCGGGGACGCGCTCGCCGAGCTGGCGGCGATGGTCGGCCTCGCCCCGGTGAAACGGCAGGTCAGGTCGCTCGCGGCGTCCATCGAGGCGGCGCATCTGCGGGCCGCCGCCGGGGTGCCGACCGAGAAGCCGCTGCGGCACCTGGTGTTCGTCGGTCCGTCCGGGACGGGGAAGACGTCGGTGGCGCGGGTGCTCGCGCGGATCTTCCACGCCTTCGGGCTGCTGCCGACCGCGACCGTGGTGGAGGCGACGCGCGCGGACCTGGTGGGGGAGTACCTGGGCGCGACGGCGCTCAAGACCAACGCGCTGGTCGACTCGGCGCTCGGCGGCGTGCTGTTCGTGGACGAGGCGTACTCGCTGGTCAACGCGGCCGAGGGGCAGCCGGACCGGTTCGGGGACGAGGCCGTCCAGACGCTGCTGAAGCGCGCCGAGGACGACCGCGACAACCTGGTCGTCATCCTCGCCGGCTACGAGGACCGGATGAGCGCGTTCCTCGACTCCAACCCCGGCCTGGCGTCGCGGTTCGGCACCCGCGTGCACTTCCCGTCCTACAGCGCGGACGAGCTCCTGGAGATCGCGGGGCTGCACGCGGAGCAGCGCGGCGACAGGTTCGACGACGCGGCGCGGGCGCGGCTGCGCGACCGGTTCGCCGAGGTCCACAGGCGCGGGATCGTGGACGAGCTCGGCAACGGGCGGTTCGTCCGGTCGCTGACCGAGGTCGCCGCGCGCGCCCGGGACCTGCGGGTCGTCGCCGCCGACCGGGACCGCGCGCCCACCGCGGACGAGCTGGTCACCCTCACGGCCGCGGACGTGGAGACGGCGTTCGCCGAGCTCACCGAGCGGTACCGCGGCTACGCCGAGACCCCGACGCTGGAGGAGGCGCTCGGCGAGCTGGACGCGATGATCGGCCTGGCCCCGGTGAAGCGGCAGGTCCACCAGATCGCCGCGCAGCTGCGGGTGGCCCGGATGCGGCAGGAGCAGGGCCTGGTCACCCGCCCGCCGACCAGGCATTTCGTGTTCACCGGTCCGCCCGGCACCGGCAAGACGACGGTGGCGCGGGTGCTCGGCCGCATCTTCGCCGCGCTCGGCCTGCTCGCCCGCCCGGACGTGGTGGAGGTGCAGCGCGCGGACCTGGTCGGCGACCATCTGGGCGCGACCGCGCTGAAGACCGACCGGGTGGTGGACTCGGCGCTCGGCGGCGTGCTGTTCGTGGACGAGGCGTACTCCCTGGCGAACGCCGGTTACGCGGGCGGTGACGCGTTCGGCGCGGAGGCCGTCCAGACGCTGCTGAAGCGCGCGGAGGACGACCGTGACCGCCTGGTCGTCATCCTCGCCGGGTACCCGGACGACATGGACCGGTTCCTGGCGTCCAATCCCGGTCTGGCGTCGCGGTTCGGTGAGCGCGTGGACTTCCCGTCCTACGGCCCGGACGAACTGCTCCGGATCGCGCAGCTCGTCGCGCGCCAGGGCGGCGACTCGTGGGCGGAGGCGGCCCTGGACGACCTGGCCCTGGTGTTCCAGCGGGCGGTCGGCCTCGGCCGGGTGGACGAGCTGGGCAACGGGCGTTTCGCCCGGACGCTGTACGAGAAGGCCTGCGCCGTCCGCGCGCTGCGCGCCGCGGAGCTGGGCGAGGCGGCGACCGCCGCCGACCTCACCACCCTCACCGCCGAGGACGTCCACGACGCGCTCGCCGAGCTCACCCACCGGCTGTCGCGAATGTGGTGAGATCATCCGCATGGAGACGGTGACCTGGGCGCAGGCCCTCGCCTGGCGGATGCGTCGGCAGCACATCGAGACCGTCACGGACGCGTCCGCGACAGAGGTCGTGCGGCGGCTCGCGGGCGTCCAGGCGCAGGTCGCGTCGGCCGCCGAGCTGGCCGTCCGGCTCCGCCGGCGGGATCCCGAGCGCATCACCGGCCTCATCGCGGAAGGCGCGCTGGTCAAGACGTGGGCGATGCGCGGAACGCTGCACCTGCTGCCCGCCGCCGACGCCCCCGCCTACCTGGCCCTCTGCGGCGCGGCGCGCACCTGGGAGAAGAAGAGCTGGCAGAAGAACTTCGGCGCGACGCCCGAGGACGTCGAGGCGATCGCCGAGGCCGCCCGCACCGCCCTCGCGCCCGGGACGCCCCTGACCCGCGAGGAGCTCACCGCCGCGATCATCGCCGAGACGGGCTCCACCCACCTCGCCGACGTCCTCGGCTCCGGCTGGGGGATGCTGCTCAAGCCGCTGGCCTGGATGGGCGTCCTGTGCCACGGGCCGTCCCAGGGCAGCCGCGTCACCTTCACCCGCCCCCCGTGGACGTCCCTCCCGCCCGTCGAGGACGCCGCCCGGGCCGTCCTGCGCGCGTTCCTCGCCGCCCACGGCCCGGCGACGCCCGACACCTTCGACGCCTGGCTCCTGCGCAAGGCCAGCCGCAGGAAGGACGTCCGCGCCTGGTTCGACGCCGCCGACCTCGCCCAGGTGGACGTCGAGGGCACGCCGATGTCCGTCCTGCCCGAGCACCTGGACGAACTCCTCGACACGCCGCCGTCCACGTCCGTCCGCCTGCTCGGCCCGTTCGACCAGTACATCCTCGCGGGCGGCACCGGCTCACCCCACCTCGTCCCGCCCGCGCACCGCGCCGACGTCAGCCGCACGGCGGGTTGGATCTCCCCGGTCGTCCTCCACCGGGGCCGCGTGGCCGGGGTCTGGGACGCCGCGAACCCCACCGCCGCCCCCACCCTCTTCGAACCCGTCCCCTCCCAGGCCCTCGCCGCCGAACTGACCCGCCTCCACACCCTGCTCAGCTGAGGCGGAAGCGGACCGGGTCGCCTGGGCGTAGTTGGGCGGCGGTGGGGATGTCGTGGTGGCGGACGACCGCGATGACCGGGTAGCCGCCCGTGGTCGGGTGGTCGGTGAGGAAGAGGATCGGCCTGCCGTTCGGGGGGACCTGGAGGGCGCCGGTGACCATGCCCTCGCTCGACAGTTCGCCTTCTCGCGCGCGTTCGAGGAGCGGGCCGTCGAGGCGGACGCCGACGCGGTTGCCGGCCGGCGTGACCGTGTACGGAGCCGAGGTGAGGACGTCCAGGGCGTCCGGGACGAACCAGTCGTCGCGTGGGCCGGGCACGATGTGCAGCACCGGTGTGGCCAGGGCGGACGGGACCGGCGCGAGGTCGACGGTGATCGGGGCGTCGGCGGCTCCGACCGGCAGGTGCGTGCCCGGGGCCAGCGGCGGGGGGCCGAGGTGCGAGAGCAGGTCGGTGGACCGGCTGCCGAGGGTCGGCTCGCAGTTCACGCCGCCCCTGACCGCCAGGTAGCTGCGCAGGCCGCGGCTCGGCGTCCCCAGGGTGAGGGTGCCGCCTTCCAGGACGCGCAGGGGCGCGTTCATGCCGTGCGGACGGTCGTCCAGACAGACGTCCAGGGGAGCGCCCGTCACCGCGATCCAGGCGGCGCAGCGGAAGCGCAGCGCGGCGTTGCCCAGGGTGAACTCGATGCCCGCCGCGTCCTCGGGATTGCCCACCAGACGGTTCGCCAGACGCAGCGACGGAGCGTCCGCCGCGCCCGAACGCGGGACGCCGAGGTGCGCGTAGCCGGGACGGCCGAGGTCCTGGACGGTGGCCAGCGGGCCCGGACGGACGACCTCGATCACGACCCGCGCTCCTCGACGAACCGGACCCGCAGCCCCGGCCGCAGCAGCGACGGCGGATCGCGGCGGACGTCCCACATCGTGAGGTCCGTGCGTCCCAGCAGACGCCACCCGCCCGGCGACGGCGACGGATACACCGCCGCGTACGGTCCCGCGATCGCCACCGAACCCGTCGGCACCGACGTGCGCGGCGAGGCGCGGCGCGGGACGTGCAGCGCCTCGTCGAGGCCCGTCAGGTAGCCGAATCCCGGAGAGAAGCCCAGGTAGGCGACCGAGTACTCGGCGGCGGCGTGGCGTTCGGCCACCTCCCGCACGCTCAGCCCGGTCAGCTCGGCGACCTCAGCCAGGTCCTCCCCGTCGTACCGGACGGGGATCTCGACCGGTGGCGCGTCCTCGGCGGCGGCCTCGCCCGGCTCCAGCACCGCGACCCGTGCGGCGAGCCGGTCCAGGTCGCAGGCGCCCGGCTCGGCGACCAGCAGGACGGTCCGCTCGCCGGGCACGATGTCGGTGACGCCCGGGAACGCGGCGTCCCGCAGCGCGCGGTGCAGGCGGTGCGCGTCGTCCAGACCGGACGTCTCGACGAGCAGCCCGCCGTCACCGGCCCGCCGGACCGTCCTCACGCGAACGGCCTCAGACGCACCCCGGCGTCCGCCAGCGCGGCGCGGACGCCACGGACCAGTTCCACGGCGCCCGGCGTGTCGCCGTGCACGCACACCGACCGGGGGCTGAGCGCCACCTCCGAGCCGTCCACGGCCGTGACCCGCCCCTCGGTCGCCATCCGGACGGCCCGCTCGGCGACCAGCGCCGGATCGCGCACGACCGCGCCCGGCTCCCGCCGCGACACCAGCCGTCCTTCGGGCGTGTAGGCGCGGTCGGCGAAACACTCCTCGACGACCGTCAGGCCGTCCGCCACCTCGAACAACGCCGAGCCCGGCAGCGTGAGCACCGGCAGCGTCGTGTCGTACGCGCGGACCGCGTCGGCGACCGCGCGCGCCTGCGCCGGATCGCGGGCCAGCCGGTTGTAGAGCGCGCCGTGCGGCTTCACGTACGCGACCCGCCCGCCCTCCGCGCGCGCGATCCCGTCCAGCGCGGCGAGCTGGTACAGCACCTCGGCGGTCAGCTCCGCCGGGGCGACGTCCATCTCGCGCCGCCCGAACCCGGCGAGGTCGCGGTAGGACACCTGCGCGCCGATCGCCACCCCACGCCCGACCGCCGCCGCGCACACCCGCCGCATGATCAGCGGGTCGCCCGCGTGGAACCCGCACGCCACGTTCGCGCTCGTGATCACGTCCAGCAGGGCCAGGTCGTCGCCCAGCTCCCAGACGCCGAAACCCTCACCGAGGTCGGCGTTGATGTCCATCACCGGCATGGCAAAGGTGTACCACCGCCCGGGCAGGTTCAGACGGCCCGGCTCGGTGCAGAAACCCGGCCGGGTTAAGACCGCACGGCCGGGTTCGGACGGCGCGGCCGGGTTCGGACGGCGCGGCCGGGTTCGGACGGCGCGGCCGGGTTCGGACGGCGCGGCCGG
>NZ_QURH01000972.1 GCF_003428695.1 Actinomadura logoneensis | reverse complement strand
GGCCGGGACCACCGCCACCAGGCGCGGGAGCGGGGCGGCCGGGCCCCGGAACGGGACGCGGGCGGCGGAGGGCGCGCGCCCGACCGCCGCGCAGATGCGGCAGCGCATCCTGGACGCCGCGGCCGACTGCCTCATCGAGGGCGGGTTCGCGTCGGGCCGCATCCTGTCGGCGATCGCCCGCAAGGCGGGCATCTCGCGGCCGACGCTCTACAAGTACGGTGGCACGGTCGAGGACATCAGGCACGCCCTGGTGCAGCGCGAGCTCAACCGGTTCCTGGAGGCGCTGGCGCCGCGCCTGGAGAACATGACGTGGTCCGCCGAGTACGCCACGGACCTGCTCGTCTTCGTCGTCGGCTACGCGCGCGGCCACACGCTGCTGAACGCCGCTCTGCGGGACGTGCCCGAGGTCGTCCTGCCGGAGTTCACCCTGAACGCGGACGGCCCGCTCCGGCGCATCGCCGAGCTGGCCGAGCCGATCCTGCGCGAGCACGTCGAGGCGGGCCGGATGCCGCCGGTGGACGCCACCCTGTTGACCGACGCGCTGTTCCGGGTGACGCTGTCGATCGTGCTGATCCGCGGCCCCTACGACTTCGACGACCCCGAGGTGCTGCGCCGCTACGTGGCCGGCGCCCTCGGCATGCTCGCCGAACTCCGCTGATCTGCCGCGACGCCGCCCGGCGGCGTTCCCTCGGCACCGCGGGCGGCCCGCGACTGCGCCCGGCGGCGCCCGGCGGCCCGGAAAGAGAAACTTGTCTCATTCGTTCTCTTGAACTGTTCAGGTTTGTGCGCGTAGGTTGACCGGTATGAGCGCACCGCAGCCCCCGACCGCCGCCGAGGAGCTGCGCGGTGCCGGCCTCCGCGTGACGGCCGCCCGCGTCGCGCTGCTCGAGACCGTCCGCACCGGCGACCACCTGGGGGTCGAGGCCATCGCCTCGGGCGTCCGGGACCGGGTCGGGCACATCTCCCTCCAGGCCGTCTACGAGGCGCTGCACGCCCTCACCGCCGCCGGGCTCGTCCGGCGGATCGAGCCCGCCGGGAGCCCGGCGCGGTTCGAGGGGCGCGTCGGCGACAACCACCACCACGTCGTGTGCCGCTCGTGCGGCGCGGTCGCCGACGTCGACTGCGCCGTCGGGCCCGCCCCGTGCCTGACCCCCTCCGACGACCACGGCTTCGCCATCGACGAGGCCGAGGTCACCTTCTGGGGCCTGTGCCCCTCCTGCGCCCCCGCTCAGAGTTCCTCATCGGCCTAGTTCCCGAAGGGTGCCACCATGGCAGAGAACCAGAACACCAGCGGAGAATGCCCCGTCGCGCACACCCGCGCACCGCACCCGACCCAGGGCGGCGGCAACCACCAGTGGTGGCCGGAACGCCTGAACCTGAAGATCCTCGCGAAGAACCCGGCGGTGGCCAACCCGCTGGGCGAGGACTTCGACTACGCCGCCGCGTTCCAGTCGCTGGACCTGGCCGCGGTGAAGCGCGACATCGCCGAGGTGCTGACCACCTCCCAGGACTGGTGGCCCGCCGACTTCGGCAACTACGGCCCGTTCATGATCCGGATGGCCTGGCACAGCGCCGGGACGTACCGGATCCACGACGGACGCGGCGGCGCCGGCGCCGGCCAGCAGCGGTTCGCGCCGCTGAACAGCTGGCCCGACAACGCCAGCCTCGACAAGGCCCGGCGGCTGCTGTGGCCGGTCAAGAAGAAGTACGGCAGCTCCCTGTCCTGGGCCGACCTGCTCATCCTCACCGGCAACGTGGCCCTGGAGACGATGGGCCTGCCCACCTTCGGCTTCGGCGGCGGGCGCGAGGACGCCTGGGAGGCCGACGAGGACGTCTACTGGGGCCCGGAGTCCACCTGGCTGGGCGACGAGCGCTACACCGGCGACCGCGAGCTGGAGGACCCGCTCGGCGCCGTCCAGATGGGCCTGATCTACGTCAACCCCGAGGGCCCCAACGGCAACCCCGACCCGCTCGCGGCGGCCCGCGACATCCGCGAGACGTTCCGCCGGATGGCGATGAACGACGAGGAGACCGTCGCCCTGATCGTCGGCGGCCACACCTTCGGCAAGACGCACGGCGCGGGCCCCGCCGACAACGTCGGCCCGGCGCCCGAGGCCGCGCCGATCGAGCAGCAGGGCCTCGGCTGGAAGAGCACCTACGGCACCGGGGTCGGCGCCGACGCCATCACCAGCGGCCTGGAGGGCATCTGGACGACCACCCCGACGCGGTGGGACAACTCGTTCCTGGAGATCCTCTACGGCTACGAGTGGGAGCTGTTCGAGAGCCCGGCGGGCGCGCAGCAGTGGCGGCCGAAGGACGGCGGCGGCGCGGGCACCGTGCCCGACCCGTTCGACCCGGACAGGAAGCACGCGCCGACGATGCTCACCACCGACCTCGCGCTGCGCGTCGACCCGGTGTACGAGCAGATCACCCGCCGGTTCCTGGAGCACCCGGAGGAGCTGACCGACGCGTTCGCGCGCGCCTGGTTCAAGCTCACCCACCGCGACATGGGCCCGGTCGCCCGCTACCTCGGCCCCGAGGTCCCGACCGAGGAGCTGGTCTGGCAGGACCCGCTCCCGGCCCGCGACCACGACCTCATCGACGAGGCGGACGCGGCGGCCCTCAAGGAGCGGATCCTCGCGTCCGGGCTGACCGTGGCGCAGCTGGTGTCCACGGCGTGGGCGTCGGCGTCGTCCTTCCGCGGCACCGACAAGCGCGGCGGCGCGAACGGCGCCCGGATCCGGCTCCAGCCGCAGATCGGCTGGGAGGTCAACGAGCCGGACAAGCTGGCGGCCGTGCTGCGCACCCTGGAGGCCGTCCAGGAGGAGTTCAACGCGGGCCGCACCGACGGCCGGCGCGTCTCGCTGGCCGACGTGATCGTGCTCGCCGGCAACGCCGCCGTGGAGAAGGCCGCCGCGGACGGCGGCGTCCAGGTCCAGGTGCCGTTCACGCCGGGCCGCACCGACGCCTCGCAGGAGCAGACCGACGTCGAGTCGTTCGCGGCCATGGAGCCCCCGGCGGACGGCTTCCGCAACTACCTCGGCAAGGGCCTGCGGCTGTCGGCCGAGTACATGCTGCTCGACCGGGCGAACCTGCTGACGCTGAGCGCGCCGGAGATGACCGTCCTGGTCGGCGGCCTGCGGGTGCTGGGCGCCAACTTCCAGGACTCCCGGCTCGGCGTGTTCACCGACACGCCCGGACGGCTGACGAACGACTTCTTCGTCAACCTGCTCGACATGGGCACCGAGTGGTCGGCGACCGGCGACGACAACCTCTTCGAGGGCCGCGACCCCCGCACCGGCGACGTCCGCTGGACCGGCAGCCGCGTCGACCTGGTGTTCGGCTCGAACTCCGAGCTGCGCGCCGTCGCCGAGGTCTACGCCAGCGACGACGCCCGGGAGAAGTTCGTGACCGACTTCGTCCGCGCGTGGGCGAAGGTCATGGACCTCGACCGGTTCGACGTCCGCTGACCCGGCACCGCTGAGGACGGCGTCCGGGGCACCCGCCCCGGACGCCGTTCGCGTATACGGGGCGGACCGGGATCAGGCGCGCCGGGATCAGACGGCCCGCGCTCAGGCGGGCCGGGATCAGGCGGGCCGGGATCAGGCGGGCCGGACGACCTCGACATGCCGGGCCCATCGGAACTGTGCCGGGCCCCGGGGGTCGCCGGGGAAGGGGGCCGTGATGGTGGCGATCGTCGCCCGGCCGGGGCGCTTGGCGGTGCAGGTGGCGGTGATGGTGCCCTGGGGGCCGGAGCGCGAGACGCAGTCCAGGATCAGCGCGTCGGTACTGGTCAGGGGCGTCCAGGGCTGGCGCGGGGACGGCTCGGCGGTCACCTGGAGCACCGTGCCGACCGTGAGGCGGAGCGGCGGAGGCGTCTCGCCCCGGCGCACGGTGACGGTCACGGTCCCGGCCCGGTGCGGCGCGGGCTTCGGCGGGTCGCCGCCCGCGCAGGCCGCGCAGAACAGCAGGATCAGCGCCGTCAGGGACCGCATGTCGGGTCCTCCTCGCGGGACGGGGCCCGGGCTTCGAGTGTACGCGCGGGTGCCCGCCGTCCAGCGCCGGACGGCGGGCACGCGGGACGTCAGCTCACGGTGACGTCGTCGAAGGCGGTGGCGGTGGGGTCGCCGGTGTAGTTGTCGTCATGGCTGGTGAGCGTGAGGGTGTAGGAGTGCCCGGCGGTCACCGCCGAGGTGACCTGCTTCCAGCCGGAGCCGGCGACGCAGGTCTTGGCGAGGACCGTCGTGGTGGTGTTGGCCGTGTTGTCCTTCAGCGTGGCGGTCGCCCAGTCGTAGGTGACGGTGTCGGGGCACGTCACGTTGTAGTAGAAGGACACCTTGGTGCTGCCGGACGGCGCGGTGAACGTCTGGGCGATGGACGAGTCGCCGTTGGTCGCGGTGCTGGAACTGCCCAGGAGCGCCGCGTAGACGCCCGCGTGCGGGCCGGTGCTGGTGACGCCCGTCGCCGGGCCGCCGGCCGTCCAGCCGGACAGGCTGCCCGTCTCGAAGCCGCCGTTGGTGATCCCGCCCCCGCCGACCGGGTTGACGGTCAGGGTGAAGCCGGTGTTGTGGGTCGCCGACGTCCCGGTTCCGGTGATGGTGACCGTGTAGGTGCCCGCCGGGGTGGACGAGCCGGTCGTGATGGTGGCGGTGCTGGAGCCCCCCGCGGTCACCGACGCCGGGCTGAACGACGCGGTCGCGCCCGCCGGCAGGCCCGTGGCGGTCAGGTTGACGGTCTGCGCCGACCCGGACGTGACGGCCGTCGACACCGTCGTGGTGACCGAGCCGCCCGCGGTCACGGTGCCGGTGGCGGGGCTCGCGGAGATCGAGAAGTCGTTGGCCGGGGTGCTCGCGCAGCCCGGGAGGGTGAACGACGTGAGCCGGGTGTGCCAGTTGAAGCTGCCGTTGGCCGGCTCGTACTCGTTGGTGTACCAGAAGGTGCAGTCGTCGCCCGGATCGACCGCCATCGAGGTGTAGTCGCCCCACCGGCTGTAGGACGTCTGCGAGCCGCCGCCGGTGACCGTGGTGGTCTCCGCCTGGGTCATCGTCCCGAGCGGATCGGAGGGGGCGCGGCCGGTGAACCGGATCGACGGGTGGACGGACGAGGAGGACTGGGAGTACCCGAGCGCGATGTTGCCGACGTGGTCCATCGCGATGGAGCCCATCCACCGGTAGGTGGAGTCGGGCGCGTAGGTGCCCTGCTGGTAGACGGCCGGGTTCCCGCCCGACAGCCGCAGCTCGTACCAGCGTGTCCCGACCGAGCTGCCGACGGTCACGGCGTGGTCGGTCACGAACGCCTCGTGGTCGCCGTAGTTGCGGTACGCCAGCCGGTACATGATGCGGTCCGACAGCGAGTCGAGCTGCTGCGTCGTGCCGCTCTGCGGGACGCACGTGCCGGTGCTGCCGCAGGCGGTCGTGTAGGACGCCACGGTCATGCTGGACGGTCCGGTGAACGTGGAGTTGGCGGGCGTCGTCCAGTCGACGTGGAACTTCCAGTACGCCAGGGAGGTGTTGGTGGTGCCGAGGCCGACCAGCAGTTCGTTCTCCCCGGCGGGCGGCGGTGTGGAGCCGTCGAGGTCGCCGGCGAGCAGCCCGCCGTAGGACGAGCTGGTCGTGAAGCACTGCTGGGTGGCGGCGGCGCCGGTGAGCATCTTCGACCGGTCCATGGCGCAGGCCTCGGCGCCGACGAAGGTGTTGCCGTTGAACAGGTTGTAGGTGACGTAGTACGCGTCCGGCCAGACCGAGATCTTCGGGTAGTCCGGGAAGCTGGAGAACTGGTAGCTGTACCGGTTGTACGACCCGGTCGCGTCGGCGCTGGTGGAGACCGCCACGCACTCGTAGTACGGGCCGCTCGCGGACGACACGTTGGCGAACTGGGTGACGATCCAGCGGCTTGCGAGGGTGTCCCAGCGCACCGTCGCGTCACCGTCGTTGGTGCTCTGGCAGGAGCCGCCGAAGCCGGAGAAGAGCGTGCTGGTGTCGACGGGGCCGTAGGCCGCCGTGCCGGTCGACTTGTTGAACACCGCGTAGGCGGTGTTGACGACCTCGACGACCTGCGTGGAGCCCACCGACGCGTTGGGGTCCGGCGGCACCCCGGTCACCGAGTACGTGCCCTGCGGGCCGGTGAAGCCCTGCCCGACGCCGTCGAAGTTGCTCGCGGTCGCCGCGGTGCGGGTGACGCCGCCGGAGCGCTGCCGCACCGGGTCGGGGATCCTGGCCGCGGGCGGGGTCGGCAGGCGGACCTCGTGGTCCGGCTCCGACCGGCGGGTGGGCCGGGGCGGGACGGGACGGATCGACCGGAGCGGCGGGGAGACGTCGTGGCGGACCGCGGGACCGGAGTCGGCCGACTGGCGGTGCGGACGCGGCGCCTGGACGGGGGCGGCGTGCGCGGGGGCGGCGTGCGCGGGGGCGGGCGCGGTGAGGGCGGTCAGGGCCGCGAGCGCCGCGGTGAGCACGGCCATGCCGGCTCTGGGGACGAGGGGTCGGAGCACGGCGGGGTCCTTTCGGATGAAACGGATGACCCATGCCTGATGGGACAGCCGTCATGCTGACCCCGGCCGTCCGCGCCGACAAGGACGCCGTGCGCCGCCGAAAGCCCGCGCACGCAGGGAAAACCCGATGGCTCCGGCCGGTCCGTTGCGGGCCCGCGAGCGCAGGCGCACAGTCGACGGTGCTCTGCGAACTCCGGCGATACCGTTGCGGCGGATGTTGCGCACCGAGCGTCCTGTGGCTCGGCCGCCGAACCCCGCAGAGTCCGCCCTTTCCCCGCCTTAACCTCGCACTTACCTGCCGCCTCGTGCCACAACTGGTCAGCCACTAGACCAGTGGCGCGGAAGAGGCCCCGCGCCGTCTGCCGGGCGGGGCCTCTTCCGTGGTATGGGTTCTCTGCTCGGGCCTACTTCACCGATCCGGCGAGGACGCCCTGGACGAAGTACCGCTGGAAGGCGAAGAACACCGCCAGCGGCACGATCAGGGACAGGAACGCGCCCGGCGCCAGGATGTCGATGTTGCCGGTGAACTGCCGCATCTGCGACTGGAGCCACTTGGTCATCGGCTGGTTGCCGGTGTCGGCGAACACCAGCGCCACCAGCAGGTCGTTCCAGACCCAGAGGAACTGGAAGATCGCCAGCGACGCGATCGCCGGACCGCCCAGCGGGAAGATGACCCGCCGGAAGATCGTCCACTCCGAGCCGCCGTCCATCCGCGCCGCCTCCAGCAGGTCCCGGGGGATGCCCGCGAAGAAGTTGCGCAGCAGGAAGATGGCGAACGGCAGCCCGAACGCGACGTGGAACAGCACCACGCCCACGAGCGAGCCGGCCAGGTGGAAGCCACCGATCCGCACCGAGCCGTACAGCTCGGAGACCGGCAGCAGCGCCACCTGGACGGGCACCACCAGCAGCCCCACCACGACGAGGAACAGCCAGTCGCGGCCGGGGAACTCCATCCACGCGAACGCGTACGCGGCCAGCGACGCGATCACCACCACCAGCAGGGTCGCCGGGACGGTGATCAGCACCGTGTTCCAGAACGAGTCGACGAAGTCGCCCTTGCCGAGCAGGTCGGAGTAGGCGGAGAAGGTCAGCTGGCCCGGCTTGGAGAACACCTTCCACCAGCCGGACGCGCTGTTGTCGGAGGTGGACCGCAGCGACGCGACCAGCAGCCCGAACGTCGGGACCAGCCACACCACCGCGACGACGATCAGCAGGACCTGCGCGACGCCGCCGCCGACCCGTCCGACGATCCGCGCGGCGATGCCGCGGCGCGGCGCCCCCGCCCCACCGCCGGTTCCCCCGCCGCTGCCGCTCCCGCCGCTGCCGGTGCCGCCGTGCTCCGGCGCGGTCCCGGCCGTCCCGGTCTCGGTCGTGCTCATGCCCGCTCCTGCCGCATCCGCCGGATGTTGAACAGCATGGCCGGGACGACCAGCAGGAACAGCAGCACCGCGATCGCGCTGCCCTTCCCCGGGTCGTTCCCGCCGCCGAACGACTCGACCCACATCTGGAGCGCGAGCACGCTGGCGTGCGGATCGCCGCCGCCGATGATGAAGACCAGGTCGAAGACCTTCAGCACGTTGATCACCATGGTGACCAGCACGACCGTGAGCACCGGCGCGAGCAGCGGGATCGTCACCCGCCGGAACACCTGCCACTCGGTCGCGCCGTCCACCCGGGCCGCCTCCAGCGCGTCCCGCGGGATCGCCGCGAGGCCGGCCGCGATGAGCACCATCGCGAACCCCGACCACACCCACAGGTACGAGCCGATGATGGCCGGGGTGATGAGGGTGTTGCCGAGCCACTGCGCGCCGCCGTAGGACGCGGTGAAGTTCGACTTGGGCAGCCGCAGCGTGACCGGCCCGTCCCCCTTCACCTTCTTCATGGTGAAGGTGCCGTCGTCGCCGGTGGTCGCCTTGCCGACGACCTTCCCGTCCCGGACGGCCTCGACCTTGATCCGCGGCAGTCCGGACTCGCCCGCGTTCGGCTGGTTCGGCGTGCCGCCGCCGCCCTTGGTGAAGTCGAACCACACGGTGCCGGTCAGCTCCCCCGGCCTGGCCGCGGGTGGCTGGGCCGCCGCGACCGGCTTGGCCGGCAGGTTCTCCGGCTTGATCCGCAGCAGCGGCAGCAGCGCGGTCTGGCCCGCCGTGTACTGCCTGTTGCTGACGATCGAGCCGTCGGGCTGCTGGGTGCCGGTGGCGTCCTTGCCGGTGCGCGGCCCGGCGCCGGGGTAGCCCGCGCCGGGCTCGAACGTGTCGTGCACGGCGACCATCGCCGCGTTCGCCACGCCCATCTTCGGGTCCTGCTCGTACACCAGCCGGAAGATCACGCCGGAGGCGAGGAAGGACACCGCCATCGGCATGAACACCACCATCTTGAAGGCGGTGGACCAGCGGATCCGCTCGGTGAGCACCGCGAAGACCAGGCCGATCGCGGTGACCAGCGTCGGCGCGACCACCACCCAGATCGCGGTGTTGCGGACGGTCACGAGGTTGTCGTGGCCCTGGAAGATGCCGGTGTAGTTGTCCACGCCGGCGAAGGAGTGGCCGTCCGCGCGGAAGAAGCTGCGGACGACCGAGAAGGCGATCGGGTACATCACGAGGAACCCGAGCAGCAGCAGGGCGGGGAGCAGGAAGCCCAGCGCCAGCCAGGACGGCGGCGCGATGCCTCGCGCGCGCCTGGCCCTGGCGGGCGCGTCGGCCGCCGGGCCGCCG
>NZ_QURH01000974.1 GCF_003428695.1 Actinomadura logoneensis | reverse complement strand
CGCCCCCCGCCCCTCGGCGGGGGGCGGACGGGCAGGGCTGGACGGGCAGGGCTGGACGGCGCCGACGCGACCGTCGGCCTCCCCGGGCTCGTGCCGCCGCCGCTCAGCTCTGGCGCGCGTCGCGGATCATGTCGCGGACGCGGTCGGCGATGGCGACCATGGGCCCCATCAGCGCGTTCTTCGCCGCCGACTCGGTCCCCGGATGCGGGTGGGTGGGGGCGGTGGCCTGCGCGGCGCGGATCGCCGCGGCGAAGCCCTTGAGCTGGGCGGGGCTGAACTGGTCCTTGAGCCGGTCGAACTCGTAGCGCTCCTCGGCGCGGGCGTGGGTGAGCACGTCCACGCGCAGCGCGTCCAGCTTCGGCAGGAACCGCGGGTCGTCGGTGTCCATGCCGTCCAGCTCGGACAACGCCTCCTTCGCCGCGCGCTCCTCGGCCAGCCGGTCGTCGACGATCCCGTCGCCGCCGGGCAGGCTCCGCGCGGACGGGTGGACGATCTCCTCCTCGGCGGTCTCGTGCACCGCGAGCAGGCGCACGAGTTCCTGGAAGGCGTCCTTCCGCGCCTGCCCGTCGGAGTTCTTCACCTCGTCGAACAGGTCCCGGATCCGGCCGTGCTGCGCGCGCAGCAGATCGACGACGTCCTCGGTGTTCTGTGCGTCGGTGGGCGTGGTCTGCATATCGGTCCTCGCTGCTCGGACTTTCTCGGACGTGCTCGGTTCCGCTCGGCCTCGCTTGGAGAATGGCGCGGGAAAACGGCCCCGTGACCCGGTCGGATCCACGTCGGCGGCACGTGACGGCAGCCTCCTACCCGAGCGCCGATCGCCTAAGCGACCCCTCATGAGTCCTTGCGAAAGGTCTGCCCGTCGCGTTGCCTACCAGGCTTCCCGCAAAGGTCTTCCAATGAAGTGGACAAAAGGAGTGCAGTGCGGAAGAGACCGGGTAGCACAGCGGGCACTGTCCCAATCGGCTCCCACAGAAGGACGTGCCCGGTGGCATTCAACCCGCTCGAACACCGCGGAATCCCGCTCGACGACCAACTCCGCGACTGGGCCGAGCTCGACGTCGCACCCGTCGACCCGGACGACGCCGATCCCTACACCAAGTGCCGCATCATCACGATGAACGGCATCGAGGTGGAGGCGATCATGTTCAGCCACCACATGGCCCGGGTCTGCCCGGACCTGGCGGTCAAGCAGCAGCTCGCCCGCGTCCGGTACATCGAGGCGCAGCAGCAGAAGGTCGTCAACTGGCTGCTGCCGGGCCAGGCGTCGGTGCTGGAGACCACCCTCAGCTACGAGCAGGTCGCGGTCGACCTGACCGGCTGGGTCGCCCGCCAGGAGCCCGACCCCTACCTCAAGCAGGCCTACGAGTTCGGGCTGCTGGAGGACTTCGACCACCTGTACCGGTACGCCAACCTGTACGAGATGATCGAGCACCGCAAGGCGGAGAAGATCGTCGACCAGCTCACCGAGGTCATGCCCGGACGCCCCGGCCACCTCCAGCACCGCGACCCCATGGACAACGTCCGCGAGCCCTACGACCGCACGGCCGCGGCCCCGCTGTCCAAGCTGCACGCGCTGACCATCATGTCGGCCGAGCAGCAGACGATGAACTTCTACATGAACGTCGGCCCCATGTACATGGAGCCGATCGCGCGCCGGCTCTACCAGGAGATCGGGCTGGTCGAGGAGGAGCACGTCACCCACTACGAGTCCCTCGTGGACCCCGGGGAGACGTGGTGGGAGCGGCTGGTCAACCACGAGTACAACGAGTGCTACCTGTACTACTCGTTCATGCAGACCGAGACGGACCCGCGCATCAAGGGCATCTGGGAACTGCACCTGAACATGGAGCTGGAGCACCTGCGGCTCGCCTGCGACCTGATGCGCCGCCACGACGGCCGCGACCCCGAGAGCGTCCTCGCGCCGGCGCTCCCCGAGCCGGTCACCTTCGAGCCGAACAAGCGGCTCGTCCGGGACCTGCTGGCCACCCAGATCGACTACACCACCCTCGGCACCGGCTACGTCCAGGACATGCACGAGCGGTTCGAGCGGATGCAGCAGCGGATCAACGCCGCCCGTCCGCCGCAGGAGCTCGTCATCGACGAGCACCGCGACAAGTTCGGCGACGAGTACCGCCTCGCCACCGACGGCCCGCATCCCGTCGAGAGCCTGCGCGACAAGCCCGCCGGCTGACTCGGCCAGGCGCCGGCCCGACCCGACCCGGCCTGGCCCGGCCTGGCCTGGCCTGGCCTGGCCTGGCCAAGGAGCAAAGCGGGTGATCGGCGACAGAGCGGCACGGTCCGCTGTTCGGCGGCGCGGGCGCGCGGGGGGATGCCAGACTCGGTCCGGAAACGGTTTTCAGTTTCAGGACGGAGGCATCACTCGTGAAGGTCGCGTTCGTCGGCAAGGGTGGCAGCGGCAAGACCACCACCTCCTCGCTCTTCATCCGCCACCTCGCCGCCGAGAGGGCGCCGGTCGTCGCGATCGACGCGGACATCAACCAGCATCTCGGCGTCGCGCTCGGGATGACGGAGGAGGAGGCCGCGGACGTCCCGGCGCTCGGGGCGCATCTCGCGGAGATCAAGGAGTACCTGCGCGGGGAGAACCCGCGGATCGCCTCGACGGCCGAGATGGTCAAGACGACGCCGCCGGGGCGCGGCTCGCGGCTGCTGCGGTTCGACGGCCACGACCCCGTCCACGCGCTGTCCCGGCAGGTGGACGGTGTCACCTTCATGGCGACCGGGCCGTTCGACGAGAGCGACCTCGGCGTGTCCTGCTACCACGGCAAGACCGGCGCCATGGAAATGTACCTCAACCACCTGGTGGACGGTCCGGGCGAGTACGTCGTGGCCGACATGACGGCGGGCGCCGACACGTTCGCGTCCGGCCTGTTCACCCGGTTCGACCTCCTGTTCCTGGTGGTCGAGCCGACGCGCAAGGGCGTGGCGGTCTACCGCCAGTACACCGGCCACGCGTCCGACTTCGGCGTCCGGATCGCGGTCGTCGGCAACAAGGTCCAGACCGCCGGGGACGAGGCGTTCCTCCGCGAGCACGTCGGCTCCGACCTGCTCGCGGTCATCGGGCACCAGCCCGCCGTGCGCGCGATGGAGCAGGGCCGTCCGTTCACCCTGGACGCGCTGGACGACGCGACGCGCAAGGTGCTGCGCCGCCTCCAGGACGAGGTGGACGCCCAGTCCAAGGACTGGGACCGGTACCAGCGGCTGGCCTGCGAGTTCCACGTGCGCAACGCCGAGAGCTGGGCGAACAAGGCGGTCGGGGTGGACCTCACCCGGCAGATCGACCCCGGCTTCCGGCTCGGCCCGGAGGCCGCGGCGTCCACGGGCACGGGCGCGGCGGCCACGGGGACGGGCGCGGGGGCGCCCTCGGGCTGGATCGCGGGGACCCCGTGATCCGGGCGCGGCGAGGCCCCCACGTCCGGGCGGAACATGGGGGCCTCGTCGTGCTGGTCGCCGGTCAGCAGTTGAGCAGCGTCGGGTCCTGGTTGAGCAGCTGGGCCTCGGGCGAGACGAACCGCCGGTAGGCGTCGTCGGCGTCCTTCCGGAAGACGGCGGGCTTGCAGCAGTTCTGGAACGCCAGCCGCACGCCGAAGTGCTCCTGGATCGCGTTCCGCATCGAGTCGCTGGAGAACATGCGGAACATCTGGCCCCACTCGTCCTCGGTCTCGGGGACGAGCGTGTTCTGGACGCTCTCGGCGTCGGTGCTCCTCATCTCCTCCACCAGCCGCGTCACCATGGCCCACGCGAACGGCAGCGAGTCGGCGACGCACTTGAGGAACTCGTCCTGGCCGACGGCGCCGGCCTCGGCCTTGGCGAGCAGTTCGGGCGATACGTTGAGCGACATGTCGCACCTCCGCCTTGGACGCTAGGCAGGCGATCACTGTCCGTCCATCCCCGGTCGCACAGAACTAACCGAGGGGCAAGGCCGGGGTTGCCGGAGCAGCCGTCCCGGACGCGGCCCCGCGACGTCGCGTCCTGGAACGGGCTGTGCGCGCTCGGGGGTCCGGGGTGGTCAGGCGCGGGTGTGCGCTCGAGCGCGGAGCCAGAGGGAGACGTAGACGAGCGCGACCAGCACGGGGACCTCGATGAGCGGGCCGACGACACCGGCGAGCGCCTGGCCCGACGTGACCCCGAAGGTGGTGATGGCGACGGCGATCGCCAGCTCGAAGTTGTTGCCCGCCGCCGTGAACGCGAGGGTCGCGGTGCGCGGGTACGGCAGCCCGACGGCCCGGCCCAGGGCGAACGAGCCGCCCCACATGACCGCGAAGTACACCAGCAGCGGCAGCGCGATCCGGGCGACGTCCGCGGGCCGGGACGTGATGGTGCGCCCCTGCAGCGCGAACAGGACGACGATCGTGAACAGCAGCCCGTACAGGGCGACCGGGCCGACGCGGGGGAGGAACCGGTCCTCGTACCAGGCGTGGCCGCGGCGCTTCTCCCCGACGCGGCGGGTCAGGTACCCGGCCAGCAGCGGGACGCCGAGGAACACCAGGACGTTCACCACGATCTTCCCGGTGGAGAAGTGCAGGTCGTCGGTGGCGAGGCCGAGCCATCCGGGCAGGACGGCCAGGTAGAACCAGCCGAGGACGCCGAACGCCAGCACCTGGAAGACCGAGTTGAGCGCGACCAGGACGGCGGCGGCCTCGCGGTCGCCGCAGGCCAGGTCGTTCCAGATGACCACCATGGCGATGCAGCGGGCCAGGCCGACGATGACCAGCCCGGTGCGGTAGGCGGGCAGGTCGGGCAGGAAGGTCCAGGCCAGCGCGAACATCACCGCCGGACCGACCAGCCAGTTCAGCGCCAGCGAGGACGCCATGAGCCGCCGGTCTCCGGTCACGGTGTCGAGCCGGTCGTAGCGGACCTTGGCCAGCACCGGGTACATCATCACCAGCAGGCCGAGCCCGATCGGCAGCGAGACCCCGCCGACCTCCACCTTCGACAGCGCGCCGTCCAGGCCGGGGACGGCGCGTCCGAGCAGCAGCCCGGCCGCCATCGCGGCGATGATCCACACCGGCAGGAACCGGTCGAGCGTGGACATCCTGCCGACCAGGCCGCCCGCCGGGCCGACGCCGCCGCCGGGAGCGGTGCGGGCGGCCGGGTCGCGGCCGGTGGCCGAGTCAGGGGCGGTGGCCGAGTCAGGGCCGGTGGCCGGATCGGGGGCGGGGTGGCTGGTCCGGGTCACGGGCAGGCCCTCCGGACGTCGCTGTTCCTCGTCCGCTCGGCCGCGTCGGCGAGGTCGGCGAGGCGTTCGGCCAGCGCGCGGACGGGTTCGGGACGCAGCCGGTAGTAGGTGAACCGGCCGTGCGGCTCGGGCTCCACGAGCCCGGCCTCGCGCAGCGCCCGCAGATGGTTGGAGACGTTGGTCTGCCGGGCGCCGGTCTCGGCCACCAGGTGGCAGGTGCACAGCGCCTCGCGGGCGAGCAGTTCCACGATGCGGGCGCGCAGCGGGTCGGCCAGCAGCCTGGTCACATCATTCTCGACTGACATCACCATAGGCTGATACGTTAGCAGGCGGTCCCGCGAGCAGGCCACTGACCAGGCGAAACGGCGACCCGACGCGCGAACGATCCAGCAGGAGGCCCCCGTGCCCGACCCGTCCGCCACCGGGCGCGACACCCGGCCGAGCGTGCTGTTCGTCTGCGTGCACAACGCCGGACGCTCCCAGATGGCCGCCGCCTACCTGCGCCGTCTGGCGGGCGACGCCGTCGAGGTCCGGTCCGCGGGGTCGGCCCCCGCGAGCGAGGTCAACCCCGCCGTCGTCGCCGCCCTCCGCGAGGACGGCATCGACATCGCCGCCGAGACGCCCAGCCTGCTGACCGCCGACGACGTCCGCGCGTCCGACGTCGTCATCACCATGGGCTGCGGCGACGCCTGCCCGGTCTTCCCCGGCAGGCGCTACCTGGACTGGACGCTCGACGACCCGGCGGGCCGCGGCCTGGAGGCCGTCCGTCCCATCCGCGACGAGATCCGCGCGCGCGTCGAGGCCCTTGTCGCCGAGCTGACCTCTCCCCCAGCCTGACCTCGCCGGACGGTCGGGGCGGTCAGGACGGGGCGGGGGCGGCGAAGAGGCCGGAGAGGCGGGTGAGGGCCGCCGGAACCGGGCGGTAGTACACCCACGTCCCCCGGCGCTCGCCCGTGATCAGCCCCGCCTGCCTGAGGACCTTCAGATGGTGCGAGATCGTCGGGCCGGTCAGATCGAACGGGCCGGTCAGGTCGCAGACGCAGACCTCGCCGCCGGACGCCGCGGCGATCATGTTCAGCAGCCGCAGCCGGACCGGGTCGGCCAGCGCCTTGAACACTCTGGACAGCTCGGCGGCCTCGTCCTCCCCCAGCAGCGGGCCGCTCAGCGGCGCGCAGCACCGGTCCGCGGTCACGTCCTCGATTCCCAGCGACATCGACATGCCTCTAATTTGACATCCATCTATGCAGGGAGCCAAACTCGGGGCATCCGCTGATTAGATGTTCATCGAAACAAGGAGGGGCCATGTCCCGCGTCCAGCTGGCTCTGCGCGTGTCCGACCTGGAGGGCTCGATCGCCTTCTACACCAAGCTGCTCGGCACCGGCCCCGCCAAGCTCCGTCCCGGCTACGCGAACTTCGCCGTCGCCGAGCCGCCGCTCAAGCTCGTGCTCATCGAGGGCGAGGACGGCGAGCCCACCCGCCTGGACCACCTGGGCGTCGAGGTCGAGGAGACCGCGCAGGTCACCGCCGCCACCGAGCGGCTGACCGCGGCCGGCCTGGTCACCCTGGAGGAGAACGACACCTCCTGCTGCTACGCCGTGCAGGACAAGGTGTGGGTCACCGCCCCCGGCGGGGAGCCGTGGGAGGTCTACGTGGTGAAGGGCGACGCCGACACGCTCGAGAAGGCGGCCGACGCGGCGTGCTGCACCCCGGCCACCGGCGCCTCCGCCTCCACCTCCACCTCCACCGACGCCGACAGCGCGGCGGCGGGCTCCGGGTGCTGCTGAGCCCGAACACGTGAAGGCCCCGCACGACGCGAAGCGACTCGTGCAGGGCCTTCACGCGGGTGGCCGGGGCCTTCGTGTGGGCCGCCAGGGGCGTGCCCCCGAGGGGGCTACTTCTTGGCGAGCGGGGTGAGGTTCGTCTGGAGGTCGTCCAGGATCTTGCCGGCGGCGGTGACGCCGATGCCGGTCATCCAGATCTCGTCGTCCACGACCTTGGTGTGCCCGGCCCTGACTGCGGCGAGGCGCTTCCAGAGCGGCCCGGCGGTGGTCCTGGCCTGGGCGTCCGCGGCCTTGGCACCGTAGGCGGCGACGAACACGAAGTCGCCGTCGGCCTGGTCGACGCGCTCGGGGCTCAGCGGCGCGAAGCGCTTGTCGGCCTTGTCCTTGAGCAGCTGGGCGTCCGGACGGGACAGGCCGGTGTCGTGCAGGACGATGCCGGAGAACGAGTCCGGGCCGTACTGGCGGATCTCGTCCGGCATGAACCGGATGACGCTGACCTTCAGCCTCGCCGGGTCGCCGAACGACTTCCCGACCTGGCGGGCGCGGTCCTCGTACGCCTTGAGCTTCTGCTCGCCCTCGGTCTTCTTCCCGACGGCCTCGGCGTCCAGCAGGAAGTTCTGCTTCCAGGTGACGCCGACCTGCGCGGTGAACACCGTCGGGGCGATCTTGCTGAGCTGGGAGTAGTACTTCTCCATCCGGAACTTCGAGCCGAGGATCAGGTCCGGCTTGAGCGCCGCGATCGCCTCGACGTCCGGCTGCTGGGTGGTGCCGACGCTCTTCACCTTGGCGAACCCGGGACCGAGGTACCGGGGCATCCCGGCCTGCTGGTCGGGGACGGTCGCGCCGGCCGGGGTGAGGCCGAGCGTGGCCAGGGTGTCCACCTTGTCGGTGTCCAGCACGACGATCCTCCTGGGCGCGTCGGGGACCTTCGTCTCCCCCATCGCGTGCTTCACCACGTGCGTCGCCCCGGAGGCCGACGAGTCGCCCGAGCCGCCGCAGGCGCTCAGCGCCAGTGCAGCGGCGGCGGCGACCGCCAGTCCCTTCGTGAGCCTCATCCGACGTCCTCCTTCGTTCAGGCCGGGGCGTCCGGCACGATCATGGGCGCGCCCGTGACGGGGCAGGGGACGACGACCCCGCCGAGGCCGAACACCTCGGCCAGGCAGTCGGCGTCCATCACGTCCGCGGGAGCGCCCCGGCGCACGACGGCGCCGTCCTTCATCACCACCAGGTGGTCGGCGTACCGGCACGCCTGGTTGAGGTCGTGCAGGACGGCCACGACCGTGTGGCCGCCGGTGCGGTTCAGGCGCCGCAGCAGATCGAGCACCTCGATCTGGTGGGCGAGGTCGAGGTAGGTGGTCGGCTCGTCCAGCAGCAGGGCGTCGGTGTCCTGCGCGAGGGTGAGCGCGATCCAGACGCGCTGCCGCTGGCCGCCGGAGAGCGCGTCGACCGGGCGGTCCCGCAGGCCGGTGAGGTCGGTGAGGGCGAGGGCGCGCTCGACGGCCTCGGTGTCGGCGGCGCTCCACTGCCGGAACCAGCGCTGGTGCGGCTGGCGTCCGCGCGCGACCAGGTCGGCGACCGTCAGGCCCTCGGGCGTCACCGGCGACTGCGGCAGGACGCCGAGGCGGCGCGCCAGCTCGCGGGTGCCGGTGCGGTGCACGTCGGCGCCGTCGATCAGCGCGGCGCCGCCGCGCGGGGTGAGCAGCCGGGCGAGGGTGCGCAGCAGCGTGGACTTGCCGCACGCGTTCGGGCCGATGACCACGGTGAACGCTCCGCCGGGAAGTTCCAGGTCCAGCCCGGACAGGATCGTCCGGTCGCCGTACCCGACGGTCAGGTCGCGGGCGGCGAGCGTGACCGGCGGCCGGAGGCGGGCGTCGGGCGTACCCGGCGGCTGCGCGCGGGGAGCGGTCGCCGGGTCGGAGGTGTCGGTCATCGGTTCTTCCTCCGGACGAGCAGCCAGAGCAGGTAGGGGCCGCCGAGCGCGGCGGTGAGGACGCCGACCGGGAGCTGGACGGGCGCGAACGCCGTCCGGGCGACCAGGTCGGCGACGACGGTGAGGAGCGCGCCGGTGAGCGCGGCGCACAGCAGCGGCGGGCGGTCGGCGCGCAGCAGCCGGCGGGCGAACTGCGGCGCGGCGAGCGCGACGAAGTCCACGGCGCCCGCCTGGGACGTGGCGAGCGCGGCGAGCACGACGGCGACGAG
>NZ_QURH01000970.1 GCF_003428695.1 Actinomadura logoneensis | reverse complement strand
GACGGCCGCCCCGCCGCCGCGAACCGGCCGGCCAGCGCCCGCTGCTCGGCGCTCAGCACCGTCGCGGCCCAGCGCGGACGGCGCCGCAGCACCTCGGCGAGGTAGCCGTCCGACGCCACCCCGGCCAGCACCATCGGCGGCTCCAGCGACACCGACATGAACGAGGTGACCGTGGTGCCGAGGTCGTCCCGGCCGTCCCGGACGGTCAGCACCACGACCCCCGTCGCGAACCCCGCGACGGCCTCGGTGAACTCGGTCTCGTTCAGCGGATCTCCCAGGACCCGGGGAGGGTGAGCGGGCCGGCGGCGGGCAGGCCGAGCCGGGCGGCGACCCCGCCGAGCGACCCCCAGCCGTCGAACCGGGCGGACGCGGCGGTGCGGTCCTCGCTGGACTCCGGCGGACGCAGCCGCTCCAGCGGCGAGGTGTGCGGGAACGTCCGGACCGGCGCGTCCGCCGCCAGCCCGGCCTTCTTGCGCGCCAGGTCGAACGCCAGGTCCAGGCCGCCGAGCTCGTCCACCAGGCCGCTCTCCCGCGCGTCCGCGCCCGTCCAGACCCGGCCGCGCGCCAGCTCGTGGACGCGCTCGCGGGACATCCCGCGGCCCTCGGCGGCCTTGCGGGTGAAGTCGGCGTAGATCTGGTCGAGCGAGGCGTTGATCCGCTCCCACTCGGAGTCGCTGAAGTCCTTGGTGGCGCTGAACATGCGGGCGTGCGCGCCGTCCTCGACCGCGCCGAGGCCGATCCCGATCCGGTCGAGCAGCCCGTTCACCACGGCCTTCCCGACCACCACGCCGATCGAGCCGGTGATGGTGCCCGGCTGCGCCACGATCGTGTCGGCGGCCATCGCGACGTAGTAGCCGCCGGACGCCGCGACGTCGCCCATCGACACGACCACCGGCTTGCCCGCCTCGCGCGCGAGGACGACCTCGCGCCAGATCGCGTCGGACGCCACCGCCGACCCGCCCGGGCTGTTCACCCGGAACACGATCGCCCTGACCTTCTCGTCCTTCACCGCCGCGCGGAACGCCGCGCCGACCGTGTCCGAGCCCATCGCGACGCTCTGCCCGGGCAGCGGCCCGCCGCGCCCGCTGCGGCCGAGCCGGATCTGCCCGTGCCCGTTGATCAGCGCGATGCCCTCCTGGCGTCCGGGCTGCGGGATGCGCTTGGCCAGCCCGTGCGTCCGGTTGTACCGCGCGACGTACCTGAGCTGGGCGTCCTCGCCCGCCTTCGCCTTCAGGTGGGCGTACACCTGGTCCCGGTAGCCGAGCTCGTCGACGAGCCCCGCCTCCAGCGCCTCGGACGCCAGCAGCGGACCCTTGTCGGTCAGCTCCCGGACCCGCTCGGGCGTCAGCCCGCGCGCCTCCGCGACGCCGTTCACGAGCTGCTCGCCGAGCGACTCCACCAGCCGGCGGGACGACTCCTCGTGCTCCGGCGTGTACGCCTTCTCCATGAAGGTGTTCGCCATCGTCTTGTACTCGTACCGCTTGGCGAACCGCGGCTGGACGCCCGCCTTCTCCAGCGCCCCGGCGAAGAACGGCTCCTCCAGCGCCACGCCCGTCAGCCCGACCTCGCCGGTCGGCTGGAGGAACACCCGGTCGAACGCCGACGCCAGGTAGTAGGGGACGGTGCCGCGCCCGCCCTCGCCGAACGTCTCGGCCCACGCGACGGTGTACTTGCCCGCCGCGCGCAGCGCGCCCACCGCCTCCCGGACCTCCTGGACGAGCGCCAGCCCGGCCCCTCCCGTCACCTTCACCACCAGCGCCTTCACCCGGGCGTCCGAGCGCGCGCGGCGCAGCCCGTCCAGGACGTCCCGCAGGTGCGTGCGCCGCATGGACAGGAACATCGACAGCGGATCGCCGGGCGGGACCTCCACGATCCCGTCGGTCAGGTCCAGTTCCAGGACCAGGGGGGCGGTGCGGCGTTCGCGCGCCTGCCGGACGACCTTGACAACGTTGCCGGGATCTACCATGGCCCCACCCTATGCAACCCGCCCGCCTTCCGAACGGGACCGCGCCCCGCGCCGCGACCCGAACGGCGAGCCCCCGCGACAGGTGGCCGTGCCCGCGACCGGACGCGGAGGGCGGGTCAGCGGGCGAACGCCTTGTTGGGCAGGACGGACGCGCTGGCCTGCGCGACGAGACGGCCCTCGGAGTCGGTGATCGCGGCGTTGGACACCATGCGGGTGCGTCCGGGGTGCACGCACGTCCCGGTCACCGTGTAGGTCTCCCCGGCCTGCACCGGCCGCAGGTACTCGACGTTCAGGTTGAGGGTCAGCATCGGCATGAAGCGCTCGCAGGTGGACGCCCCCGCCAGGCAGCACGCGTTGTCCAGGATCATCGCCACGTAGCCGCCGTGCACGGTGCCGCCGGGGTTGCACAGCTCCTCGCGGGGGCTCCATCCGAGCCCGATCCGGCCGGGTTCGGCCCCGGTGATGCGCTGGCCGAGGTGGTCGTCCACGGTGGAGAGGTGCGGGAAGCGGCCGTCCGCGATGGCCCGGATCAGCTCGGCCCCGGACAGCTCGTCCCACATGCGGACGTGTTCCGCCTGCGCGGAGACGGCCCGTGCGTGCTCGGTAAGGCTCAACGGAATCTCCCTGGGGGACGGGCGGCGTGGTCGCGGCTGTCGGCGGACGGGTATCCGAAGGCTATTCGGGACAGTGTTGTGCGGGCACTGTGCACTTGGTCACGGCTAAGGTCGCGGACATGGGAGACGGCGACGGCTGGGCACGCTGCGAGCAGGGGCACAAGCACTGGGGACGGTACGGCGCGTCCGGGCTGCTGCCCTACCACCGGGGTCCCGACGGGGTCATCCGCGTCCTGCTGCAGAAGCGCTCGTCCTGGGGGAGCGGGGCCGGCACCTGGGGGATGTTCGGCGGCGCCAACCACAGCCACGAGGACCCGGTGACGGGCGCGATCCGCGAGACGGGCGAGGAGAGCACGTTCGACGCGTCCGGCATCCGGCTCGTCGGCACCCGGACCGAGGACCACGGGAGCTGGTCGTTCACGTCGGTCGTCGCGTCCGTCCCCGAGATGGCGGACGTCCGCGCCGCGTCCTTCGAGACCCGGCGCGCCGCCTGGGTGCCGGTGGACGAGGTCGCGTCGCTCAAGCTGTTCGCGCCGTTCGCCGGATCGTGGCCGGTGCTGCGGGACGCGCTCGCCAGGGTCGTCGTGATCGTGGACGCCGCGAACGTCGTGGGCGCGCGCGCCGAGCACGGCTGGTGGCGCGACCGCGCGGGCGCCAACGCCCGGCTCCGCGACGACCTCGCCGTCCTCACCGAGGGCGTCACCGGGGTGCCCGGCGACCTGGTGCCCTTCGACACCGTCTTCCCCGACGTCGTGCAGGTGGTGGAGGGCGCGGCGCGCGAGGTCCCCTCGGCCGGGCCGGTGGCGGTCAGCGCCGCGCCGGGCAGCGGCGACGACCACATCGTCGAGCTGGTCGCGGGCGCCGGGCCGGACACGCGTCCGCTGGTCGTCACCGCCGACCGCGAGCTCAAGTCCCGCGTCGCCGAGGCGGGCGGGTCCGTCGCCGGACCCCGCTGGCTCCTCGACCGCCTGCGCCGCTGAGCACCGCGACCGCCTGCACCGCTGAAACATCGCGCCCGCGCCGCGCCCTGGGCGTCGCGACCGCGCCGCGCCGTCCGGACGGCGTGACCGCTACGACTTGATCGTGTGACCGGCCTCCCGCAGCGCGGCCGTCGCCGCCTCCAGCTTGTACTCGGGCACCAGCACGAGGTCGGCGTGGTACGTCGAGGCGACGAACACCGACACCCGCGCCTCCGCCAGCGGGGCCACGATGGCGGCGAGCATCCCGGGCGTGTCCAGGGAGTGCGCGGTGGCCCCGCCGTAGAAGCCGACCCAGCGGTCGGCCTCCACGTGCGGCGGGGCCTCACGGAGGACGGTCAGCCCCTCGGGCGCGCGCACGAGGGCCACCCACTCGTCGTCCTCGGGGAACACCGAGTTCGGCAGATGCTCCAGGACGAACTGGTTCGGGACGATGCCGAGGATCTGAGCAGCGGTCATTCCGCCACTGTATTCACGTCCCCGGCCACGATCGCGACCGTGGTCGTTTCCGCGGACGCCGCGGGCTCCTGGTCGTCCTCCGGGACCAGCCAGACGACGCCCAGCGGCGGGACGCGCATCCGGGCCGAGGCGGGCATGGCGTGGAACGCCTCGTCCCGCGCCTGGACGCGGCCCATGTTGCCGACGCCGCTGCCGCCGTACTCGTAGGCGTCGGTGTTGATCAGTTCCCGCCACGCGCCGGAGCGCGGCAGCCCGACCCGGTAGTCCTCGTGGACCTCGCCGGAGAAGTTCACGACGCAGACCAGCGGCGTCCCGTCCTCGGCGTACCGGACGAACGACAGGACGTTGCCCGCCGCGTCGTTGGCGTCGATCCACTGGAAGCCGTCGGGGGACGCGTCGCACTCCCACAGCGCGGGCATCTCGCGGTAGGCGTGGTTGAGGTCGCGCACCAGCCGCTGCACGCCGATGTGGTTCGCGCCCTCGGCGGCGTTGTCCAGGAGCCACCAGTCCAGGGCGCGGCTCTCGGTCCACTCGGCGCCCTGCGCGAACTCCCCGCCCATGAACAGCAGCTGCTTGCCGGGATGGGACCACATGTAGGCCAGCAGCGTCCGCAGCCCCGCGAACTTCTTCCAGGTGTCGCCGGGCATCTTCTCCAGCAGCGACCCCTTCAGGTGCACGACCTCGTCGTGCGACAGGGGCAGGACGTAGTTCTCCGAGAACGCGTACACCAGCGAGAAGGTGATCTCGTTGTGGTGGTAGTTCCGGAACACCGGGTCGTGCTGGAGGTAGTTGAGCGTGTCGTGCATCCAGCCCATGTTCCATTTGAAGCCGAACCCGAGCCCGCCCAGGTGGGTGGGGCGCGAAACCCCTGGCCACGCGGTGGACTCCTCGGCGATCGTGACGATCCCGGGGTTGCGCTTGTAGGCGGTCGCGTTCATCTCCTGGAGGAACGCGATGGCCTCCAGGTTCTCCCGGCCGCCGTAGACGTTGGGCGTCCACTCGCCGTCCTTGCGGGAGTAGTCGAGGTAGAGCATGGAGGCGACGGCGTCCACGCGCAGGCCGTCGATGTGGAACTCCTCCAGCCAGAAGCACGCGTTCGCCACCAGGAAGTTGCGCACCTCGGCGCGGCCGAAGTTGAAGACGTACGTGCCCCAGTCGGGATGCTCGCCCTTGCCCGGATCGGCGTGCTCGTAGAGGGCCGTCCCGTCGAAGCGCGCGAGCGCCCACTCGTCCTTGGGGAAGTGCGCCGGGACCCAGTCGATGATGACGCCGATGCCCGCCTGGTGCAGCCGGTCCACCAGGTACCGGAAGTCGTCGGGCGTCCCGAAACGCGAGGTGGGGGCGTAGTAGGACGTGACCTGGTAGCCCCACGACGGCCCGTACGGATGCTCGGCCACCGGCAGGAACTCCACGTGCGTGAAGCCCATGTCCCGGACGTACCCGGTCAGCTCGTCCGCGAGCTCCCGGTAGGACAGGCCGGTGCGCCACGACCCCAGGTGCACCTCGTAGACGCTCATCGGCTCGTTCAGCCACTGGCGTCCCTTGCGGCGGTCCATCCAGTCGCCGTCGGACCACTCGTAGGACGAGGTGAACACGCGCGACGCCGTGGCCGGGGGCGTCTCGGTGTACGCGGCCATGGGGTCGGCCTTGGTGCGCCACACGCGGTCCGCGCCGAGGATCTCGAACTTGTAGGCGTCGCCGTCGCCCACGCCCGGGACGAACAGCTCCCACACGCCGGTCGATCCGAGCGACCGCATCGGATGGGCGCGACCGTCCCAGTGGTTGAAGTCGCCGACGACGCGCACGCCGTGCGCGGTGGGCGCCCAGACGGCGAACGCCGTGCCGGTGACGGGGCCGAACACCGAGGCGTAGGTCCGGACGCGCGCGCCGAGCGCCCGCCACAGCTCCTCGTGGCGGCCCTCGCTGATGAGGTGCATGTCCAGCTCGCCGAGCGTCGGGAGGTGGCGGTACGGGTCGTCCTGGACGACCTCGGGGCCGCCCGGATAGGTCACCGCGAGCCGGTAGTCGGGCACCGCCTGCGGCGCGCCGGACCCGCCCGCCGAACCCGTCGCGCTCGCCGTGCCGGACAGCGGGGGCCCGGACAGGGACGCGCCGGGCGGCAGCGTCCCGGTGAACACGCCTCCGTGGTAGTGCCGCAGCCGCTTGCGGTCGCCGTTCGGCAGGACGACCTCGACCCGCTCGGCGAGCGGGCGCAGCGCCCGGACCGTCACGCCCGACCGTCCGGGGTGCGCTCCGAGGACGGAGTGCGGGTCGTGGTGCTCGCCTCCGACGAGCCGGTCGATCTCCGCGCGGGTCACTCGAGTCATCGGCACTCCTCCCGGGGGTGGGGGCGATGGGGGCTGGGGGCCTTCCTAGCCATGCCCCGAGATTCGCCGCTCTCACGCGGAAACCGCTCTCACCCCGAATTCGGCCGCCTCCCTCCCGCGGGCCGCGCCGGGTCGGTCAGGGGGCGTCCCAGGTGAAGGGGAGGCGCGTGATGCCGTTGTCGAAGCTGGAGAGCAGGTACTCCGGCTCGCCGGACGCGCGCAGGCCGGGCAGCCTGCCGAACAGCTCCTCGAACATGATGCGCAGCTCCATCCGCGCGAGGTTCGCACCGAGGCAGAGGTGCGGGCCGGGGCCGCCGAAACCGACGTGCGGGTTCGGGGACCGGGTGATGTCGAAGGCGTCCGGGTCGGCGAACACCTCCGGGTCGCGGTTGGCGGCCGGGTAGAACAGCACCACCTTGTCGCCCGCCCGGAGCGGATGCCCGTTCAGCTCGTGGTCGGTGGTGACCGTCCGGCGGAACTGGATGATCGGGGACACGTACCGGACGATCTCCTCGATCGCCGCGCCGATCCCCTCGTCGTACCGGGCCAGCAGCAGTTCGCGCTGGTCGGGATGGTCGGTGAACAGCCTCAGGCCGTGCGCGAGCGCGTTGCGCGTGGTCTCGTTGCCCGCCACCAGCAGCAGGTCGAAGAACGAGCCGAGCTCCTTCACCGAGAGCCGCTCGCCGTCCGGGTTGGCGTTGACGAGCGCCGACACCAGGTCGTCCGACGGGTCCCGACGGCGGGCCTCGCCGAGGCGGGCGACGAGCCGGTGCAGGTCCACGATGGCCTTCAGGTTGCCCGCGAGCAGCCGCATCGTGCGGGGGCTCGCCAGCGACCCGCGCACGCCGGAGTACTCGGTCATCGCGTCGATCCGCGACAGCACGTACGGACGCGTCCGCTCCGGGATGCCCATCATCGAGCAGATCACGTTGATCGGCAGCCGCGCCGCGACCCGCTCGACGAAGTCGCCGGGACCGCCCGCGCGGACGTCGTCCACGATGCGCGCCGCCGTCGCCCGGACGTCGTCCTCGATCCTCGCGAGCATCCGGGGCGTGAACGCGCGGAACACGATGCGCCGCAGCCGCGCGTGCGCGGGGTCGTCCATGTTCACCATCGGCGTGCCGAACACCTTCGACAGCCACGGCGGCGGCTCCGGCGACGTCGCGGCGGGCTCGCTGGAGAACACCTTCGCGTTCCGGCTGGCCGCCACCACGTCCGCGTGCCGGACGAGCGCGTGGAACCCCTTCCCGGAGCGGACGAGCGGGACGCGCGGTTCGGCGAAGTACACCGGCGCGCCGAGCTCGCGCAGCCGCGCGAAGTCCGCGAGCCGCTCCTCCGGCGGACGGTCCCAGAACCGGATGTCGACCAGGTCGATGCCGGTGGCGAGCGTCGTCATCCCGTTCCCCCTGTGTTTGCCGGAACCACCCTGCCTGCCGGCGTCACCGTGCCTGCCGGAACCACCCTGCCTGCCGGAACCACCCTGCCTGTCCGAGCCACCGTGCCTGCCCGAGCCACCGTGCCTCCCGGCACCACCGTGAATGCCGGGACGGCCGTGCCCGCCCGGCTCACCGGGCCGTCCACCTGACCTCGTAGGGCGCGAGGGTGAGGTCCCGGCCGCCCACCGCGGCGGTGATCCGCCGGTCCCGCGTGTTCACGACGACCATCCGGCGCGGCTGCGCCAGCACCCGCACGGACGGGTCGGACGACCGCACGTCCACGAGTCTGGTCTCCGGTGGGAACCAGCGCGTGAAGTTCTGCAGCATGGCCAGATCCGGCGTCCCGCCGCCGCCCCGCGCCGACCCGTACCAGAGGCACCCGGCACAGCTCCCGGACGTCGCCGTCTGCGGGCTCCAGTAGTAGGCGCTGGACGCCCCGCTCCGGACGAACTCCATCATCGCGGCCGTGAGCACCGCGCTCCGGTGCCCGTCCGACCAGTCCGAACCGTCCGGCTCGACGTACCACTCGGCCCACCACACGGGCAGCTTCGGATCCAGCGCGCGCAGCCAGTTCGTCGCGGCGGAGAACTTGCCCAGGGCCTGGAACTCGTCCACCCGGGCGTCCCGCTCCTGCGGGAAGGACGAGCCGTCCACGGCGAGGAAGTCCGCCCCGGCCTTGTGCCGGGACCAGTACTCGACCGCGTCCAGACCGCGCTGGTCCATGCTTCCCCACGGGCCGCGCAACCGCGACGGCGGCCCGGCGGGCGGGCGCCCCGGGGCGTCGCTGTTGAGGACGACGTACGGACCTCCGACCCTGAGCTGCGGATTCACCTTCTTCAGCGCCGTGTAGACCTTGTTGTAGAGCTGTGTGTAGCCCTCGTAGTCCCAGCGGTTGGCTGCGTTGTTCCAGAAGCCTTTGAACTCGTTCCAGACGGTGTAGTACCTCACGTCGGGATAGCGCTGGGCGATCCTGGCGGCGAGGTTCGCGAAGTCGTCGAAGTGCTCGGGCTCGACGGCGTCCTCCAGATGCCGCCAGTCCGTCCCGCCCTGCGGCCCGCCCTTCATCCAGTCGGGCGAGCAGCACAGCGTGACCACCGGGGTGCCGCCGGTCTCGCGGATCACCATCATCCGGTGGTCGAGCGACGCCCAGTCGTACTCGCCGGGGCTCGGCTCCGGATTGTCCAGACCCCAGCCCATGATGGGCGTGACCTGCGGTATCGCGTGCCGGGAGAGGTCGCCGAGCGCCCGCGCGGGGCTGTGCTGCGTGTCCACGCTGACCTGCGTGTGGGTGAAGCCCCAGGCGGGCCAGGTCCGCGGCGCGCCGGGCGCGACCCGGGACGCCGAGGCCGCGGGACCGGACGGCCCGCCTCCGGGCCCGCCCAGCCCGGCCCCTCCGG
>NZ_QURH01000971.1 GCF_003428695.1 Actinomadura logoneensis | reverse complement strand
CTCCAGCAGCGCGGCGGTCGCGCGCTCGGACGCGCGCGGCACCGCGCCCAGCTCGCGGGCGCGGGCCTGGACGTCGGGGCCGTCGCTGCCCTTCAGGCCGACCCGGCCGCCGAGTCCGGCGACCGGGTTGACCACCAGTCCGTATCTCACTGGCCGAGGATCTTCCGGCGGTAGGCGCGCCAGGTGACGGCCCAGGTCTTCGGGTCGTCGAGGGCCTCGTGCCGGATCTGGTGGATCGTCGAGTTGTGCGGCGCGGTCCGCACGGTCTCGGGGTCCTCGTACGCCTCGCGCGCGACCTCGGCGAGGATCGCGGCGTACTCGTCCAGGTCCTGCCGGGAGTAGGACTCGGTCGGCTCCAGCGTCATCGGCTCGGGCACCAGGTACGGGTGGTGGCTCGTCCAGTAGTGCGTGCCGAAGTCGGCGGCGCGGACGCCGATCTCCTCGCTGTGCACGCCGGTGTCCTTGTGCAGCTCCTCCCAGGAGTACCGCACCTGCTCGATGCGCCGCCGGCCCTCGGCGTACGGCGCGGACACGCCGCGGATCTCCAGGATCTTCTTCATCAGGTAGTTGTTGTTCAGCACGGCGATCTCCGCCACCTCGCGGAGGCCCTCCGCGCCGAGCGACATGATCCACGCGTAGGCGCGCACCAGGTTCGGCACGACGCCGTAGAACGGGCGGATCTTGCCGACCGACTCGGGCCGGTCGTCGTCCAGGAAGTAGCGGGTGCCGTCGAACTCCACGGTCGGACGCGGCAGGAACGGCACGAGCTTCTCGCTCACACCGGACGCGCCCGCCGCCGGGCCGCCGCACGCGTGCGGGGTGGAGAACGTCTTGTGCAGGTTGAAGTGGCACATGTCGAACCCGGCGGCCCGGGCGCGGGTGATGCCGAGGATGCCGTTGGCGTTCGCCTGGTCGTAGGCGCACAGGCCGCCGGCCTCGTGCACGATGTCGACGAACTCGGCGATCCGCGAGTTGAAGATCCCGGTGTCCTCCGGGTTGGTGATCATCAGGGCGGCGGTGCGCGGGCCGACGGCCGCCTTCAGCGCCTCGATGTCGGGGTAGCCGTCCTTGTCCGGGTACAGGGTGATGACCTTGAACCCGGCGGTCTTGGCGCAGGCCGCGTTGGACGGGTGGGAGAAGATCGTGGTGATGACCTCGTCGCGCTGCTCCAGCTCGCCGCGCGCGGCGAAGTAGGCGCGGATCATCGCGATGTTGGTGTAGATCGCGGCCGAGCCGGCGCCCGGCTGCAGCGAGACCCGGTCCATGCCGGAGATCTCCGCGAGCATCTTCTCCAGGTGGTACATGACCTCCAGGACGCCCTGGACGGTCGACTCGTCCTGGAGCGGGTGCAGCTCGGAGATCCGGTGGTCGCGGACGAACCGGTCGTTGACCTTCGGGCTGTACTTCATGGTGCAGGTGCCCTGGCCGACGTCGATGTTGAGGTCGACGCCGAGGTTCTCCTGCGACAGCCGCAGGTAGTGCCGCAGGACGTGCAGCTGCGACATCTCCGGAAGGCCGGGGGCGTCCTTGCGGCGCAGGGCCTCGGGGAGCGAGTCGTCCAGCGGGACCTCGGGGGCGGGGACGCCGACGCCGCGCGTGCCGGGCGTGCCCAGCTCGAAGATCAGCGGCTCGTCCCAGCGGGCCTGGTGGAAGCGGCGCAGCGCGGGCTTGGGGGCGACGCGCGCGTCCTCGATCGAGACGGGTCCGGAGTTGGCGGGGGCGCTCACTTGGCGATCTCCTCAAGCAGGGCGGCGAGGCGGTCGATGTCGTCCTTGGTGTGCACCTCGGTGACGCAGTACAGGGCGTCGCGCTCCGAGAGGGCGTGCCCGCCGAAGACGTCGTGCCCGCGCAGCGCCGCGTTGACCTCGGCGACGGTGCGGGAGCCGGTGAAGCGGACGGCGAAGTCGGCGAAGTGCGGGGCGTCGGCGTTCGGCACCTCGACGCCGGGGACCGCGGCGAGGCGGGTCATGGCGTAGCGGGTGTTGGCCATGATGGTCTCGCCGATCTCGCGCATCCCCTGGGGGCCCATCAGCGCGAGGTAGACGCCGGCGGCGATGCCGTTGAGCGCGGCGGCCGTGCCCACCCACTCCTTGCCCTCCTCGCGCAGCGCGAAGGAGGTGCGCTCGTAGGCGACGTCCCCGAAGCCGTACTCGCCCTCGACGGTGGTCGGCGCGACGCCGAACAGGCGGGAGGGGAACTCGGCGACCAGGTGCTCCTCGTCGCGGGTGGCGATGAACCCGGCGTTGCCGCCGCCGAAGCTCATGTGCACGCCGAGCGGCTGCACGTCGCCGCAGACGATGTCGGCGCCGTAGGACGCGGGCGGCGCGACGACGCCGAGCGAGATGGGGTTGCAGTTCACGACGTACAGCGCGCCCGCCTCGTGCGCGATCGCGCCGAGCTCGGGCAGCGCCGGGTCGACGACGCCGAGGAAGGACGGGGCCTCGGCGTAGACCGCCGCGACGTCGCCCTCGGCCACCGCGGCGCGGACGGCCGCGAGGTCGGCGCGCCCGTCCACGACCGGGACGACGACCACGTCGTGGTCGGGCCGCACGTAGTCGACGACCTTGGACAGCTTGTCGGCGGCGACGGCGGAGGCGACCACGACGCGGCGCGCGCCGGTGACCCGTCCGGCCATCCGCAGCGCGGTGCCCGCGGCCTGGAAGCCGTCGTAGGTCGGGACGTTCACCACGTCCATCTCCAGCAGCTCGCCCATGAGCGACTGGTACTCCCAGAGTGCCTGGAAGCGGCCGTGGTCCTCGTAGGGCTCGCCGGCGTAGGCGGTGAGGAACTCGGAGCGGTCCACCACCTCGTCCACGACGGCGGGGACGTGGTGCTGGTACACGCCGCCGCCGAGGAAGCTCAGCGCGTCGCGGGTACTGGTGTTGCGGCCCAGCAGGCCGTTCATGTGCCGGACGAGCCCGGCCTCCGAGCGCACCGGCGCGGGCAGGTCGAGCGGGGCCTGCAGCCGCAGCTCGGCGGGGACGTCGACGTAGAAGTCCTCAACCGATTCGGCCCCGACGGCGTCGAGCATCGCGCGCTTCACATCGGGTGCCGCGTTGGGGATGTACGGGTGGGCGAACGAGCCGGTCATGCTCCCCCTCTTGACGAAACATCATCATTCGGTGTGCTGTATACAGCATTCAGCATGCCGGTGCCAGGAGGCAAGAGTGCGTATCAACCGGATGAACCGGACACGAAGGTCGGTTCTGCTCGCGGGTGCGGTGGCCGCCGCGGTCGCGCTGAGCGGCTGCGCCGCGGGCGGCGGGTCGGGCGGCAGGAAGGCCGCGCCGAGCCTGGCCGCCGGGTCGAACGCCGACATCAAGGGCGACGTCACGGTCTGGTCCTGGGACGTCGCGGCGACCGCGCTCAAGCGGCTCGCCCCCGAGTTCGAGAAGCAGCACCCCGGAACGAAGATCAACGTGGTCGACATCGGCTACGACAACGCCTACGACAAGATCACCGTCGGACTGAAGTCCGGCAAGGGGCTGCCCGACATCACCACCGTCGAGGGCCCGCGGTTCCAGAGCTTCCTCGGCTCGTTCCCGAGCGGGTTCTACGACCTGACCTCGCTCGCGTCGAAGTACAAGGACCAGTACAACCAGGCGTCGTGGAAGACCGCGACCGACGAGAAGGGCCGCACCCTGGCCCTGCCGTGGGACGCCGGACCCTGCGGCGTCTTCTACCGCCGCGACCTGTTCCAGAAGGCCGGCGTCGACCCGAACTCCATCACCACCTGGGACGACTACGTCAAGGCCGGTGAGCAGGTCAAGGCCAAGACCGGCACGAAGTTCATCACCCTCGACCCGGCTGAGGACAACACCTTCCTGATGATGCTCCAGCAGCAGGGCCAGGGCTACTTCAAGGACGGCAAGGTCGCGGTGAGCACGCCGCAGGCCGTCAAGGCGATGACCGTCCTGAAGCAGCTGTCCGACAAGGGCCTGGTCGACTGGGCGCGCGGCTGGGACGCCACGGTCACCTCGTCCAAGACCGGCAAGTCCGCCACCACGCCGCAGGCGGCCTGGTGGGGCGGCACGCTCACCGGCGAGATGAAGGAGATGAGCGGCAAGTGGGGCGTGTTCCCGCTTCCCGCGTTCGAGCAGGGCGGCGCGCGGACGTCCAACAACGGCGGCTCGCTCCTGACCGTCACCTCGCAGACCAAGAACCCCAGGACGGCCTGGGCGTTCACCGAGTTCATGCTCGCCAACAGCGCCAACCAGGTGTCGATGCTGAAGAACGAGGGGCTGTTCCCCGCGTTCCTGCCCGCGCTGAAGGACCCGCTGGTCCAGCAGGCCGACCCGTACTTCGGCGGCCAGGCGGTCAACAAGGTCTTCGCCGACCTGCTGCCGACCGTCCCGCCGATCGAGTACACCAAGGACGGCGCGAAGGCCACGCAGCTCGTCTGGTCGGCGAACGCGGGCGTGATGCTGCGGGGCAAGGACCCGAAGGCGACGCTGGACTCCACGGCCAAGCAGATCGCCTCCGCCACCGGCCGCCAGACCGCCGGATAGCGCATGGCAGCCGTGCAGACCGAGCCCGCGAAGCTCGAGAGCGTCCCCGCGGCGGACGCTCCCCGGCCGCGCCGGCGGCGGTTCAGCCTGACCCACTGGTGGTTCACCGGTCCGGCGACCGTCCTGTTCGTGGCGTTCTTCGCCTACCCCCTCGCCGCGAGCCTGTACCAGAGCTTCACCGCCGACCAGGACGGCACGACCGTCTGGGTCGGACTCCGCCAGTACCAGCGCCTGGTCCAGGACCCGGTGCTGCTGCAGTCCCTGGTCAACACCGTGCTGCTGCTGGTGATCCAGGTGCCCGTCATGATCGGGCTGGGCCTGGTCCTGGCCGGGGTGCTGAACGCGTCCTGGCTGCGCTTCCGCGGCGCGTGGCGGCTGGTGTACTTCCTGCCCGCCGTCACCACCCTGGTCGCCTACTCGGTGGTCTTCCGGGTGCTGCTCAAGACCGACGGCGGCATGGTCAACCAGCTGCTCGACGGCATCGGCGTCGGCGGCGTCGACTGGCTGAACGACGCGACCTGGGCGCGGATCTCGCTGATCCTGTCGATCACCTGGCGGTGGACCGGCTACAACGCGGTGATCCTGCTGGCCGGGCTGCAGGCGATCGGCCGGGAGCAGTACGAGGCGGCGTCGATCGACGGCGCCGGCGCGGTCACCACGTTCGTGCGGGTGATCGTGCCGCAGCTCCGCCCGGTGATCCTGTTCTGCTCGATCACCTCCACGATCGGGACGCTGCAACTGTTCGACGAGAACTACGTGCTGACGCGCGGCGGACCGGACAACGCGACGATGACGCCCGTCCTGTACCTCTACAAGGTCGGGTTCGACCAGATGGACTTCGGCTACGCCGCGGCGATCGCGTGGGTGGTCGTGCTGCTCATCGGCCTGGTGTCGCTGATCCAGTTCCGCCTGCTCGGGAAGGGGGCGCGATGAACCCGCGGATCGTCGGCCGGGCCGGGGCGTACCTGCTCCTGCTGGCCGGAGCGGTCGTCAGCCTGGTGCCGTTCTACTGGATGGCGGTGGCGTCCACGCACGACACCGCCGACCTGTTCGGCTCGCCGCCGCCGTTCCTGCCCGGCGGGGCGCTGATGGACAACCTGTCCCGGCTGCAGAGCGAGCACCGGTTCGGCCGGGTCGTGGTCAACAGCCTCGGCGTCGCCGTCGTGTACACCGTGCTGAGCTCGCTGATCTCGGCCATGTGCGGCTACGGCCTGGCCAAGTACCGCTTCCGGGGACGCGGCGTCCTGCTGGGCGCGGTGCTGGCGACCATGATGATCCCGATGCAGGTGCTGCTGGTGCCGCTGTTCCAGATGATGGCGAACCTCGGCTGGACCGACACCTACCAGGCGGTGATCCTGCCGTTCCTGGCCAACGCGTTCGGCATCTTCCTCATGCGGCAGGCGTTCCTGGCCTTCCCGGACGAGCTGATCGAGTCGGCCCGCATCGACGGCGCGAGCGACCTGCGGATCTTCTACCAGGTCGTGCTGCCGGGCGTGCGCCCGCAGCTCGGCGCGCTGGTCATCTTCACCTTCATGAGCCAGTGGAACAGCTTCATCTGGCCGCTGCTCATGCTGAACACCGAGGAGAAGTTCACGGTGCCCATCGCGCTGAACCAGATGATCGGGCTGTCCCACGTGGACTACTCCGGCCTGATGCTGGGCTCGTTCGCGGCGACGCTCCCGATCATGATCGTGTTCTTCGTCTTCCAGCGGCAGTTCGTCGCCGGCCTGCTCGGCGGGGCGGTGAAGGGATGACGGGCGAGAAGGGGACGACGACGCTGACGCGCGTCGGCGGGATGCTGTACGGCGGGGACTACAACCCCGAGCAGTGGCCCGAGGAGACCTGGGCCGAGGACGCCGCCCTCATGAAGGAGGCCGGGGTCAACATGATCACCCTCGGCGTCTTCTCCTGGGCCAGGCTCCAGCCCGGCCCCGACACGTGGGACTTCGCCTGGCTGGACCGGCTCCTCGACCTGCTCCACGGGCACGGCATCGCGGTCGACCTGGCCACGGCGACCGCCTCGCCGCCCGCGTGGCTCGTGCGGGCGCACCCCGAGGTGCTGCCGGTGCGGTCGGACGGCGTCCGGCTGGAGTTCGGGTCGCGGCAGCACTACTGCCCGTCCTCGCCGGTGTACCGGGAGGCGGCGGTCACGCTCGCGCGGCGGATCGCCGAGCGCTACCGGGACCATCCGGCGCTCGCGCTGTGGCACATCCACAACGAGTACGGCGACCACGTCACCGAGTGCTTCTGCGCCGAGTCCGCCGCCGACTTCCGGCGCTGGCTGCGCGCGCGGTACACCGACCTGGACGCGCTGAACTTCGCGTGGGGCACGGCGTTCTGGTCGCAGCGGTACGGGTCGTGGGACGAGATCGAGCCGCCGCGCGACGCGCCCGGACCGGTCAACCCGACCCAGACGCTCGACTGGCGGCGGTTCTGCTCGGACGCGCTGCTCGCCTGCTACCAAGCCGAGAAGGACGTGCTGGACGAGGTGTCCCCCGGCGTCCCGGTGACCACGAACTTCATGTCGATGTTCAAGGCGCTGGACTACTGGGAGTGGGCCTCCCGGGAGGACTTCGTCTCCGACGACGCCTACCCGGACCCGGCCGACCCCGAGGCGCACATCACGGCCGCGATGAACTACGACCTGATGCGCTCGCTCAAGGGCGGCCGGCCGTGGCTGCTGATGGAGCAGGCCCCGTCGGCGGTGAGCTGGCGGCCCGTCAACGTGCCGAAGCGTCCGGGACTGCACCGGTTGTGGTCGCTGCAGACGGTCGCGCGCGGCGCGGACGGCGTCATGTACTTCCAGTGGCGGGCGTCGCGCGCGGGCGCGGAGAAGTTCCACAGCGCGCTGCTCCCGCACGGCGGGACGCGGTCGCGCGGCTGGGCCGAGACGGTCCGGTTCGGGGCGGAGCTGGCGAAGCTCGGGCCGGTCGCGGGCAGCCGCACCGAGGCCGAGGTCGCGATCGTGCTGTCGTGGGACTCCTGGTGGGCGCTGGAGCAGGAGGACCACCCGTCCACGCGGCTGGACCTGAGGGCGATCATCGCGTCCTGGTACCGGGAGCTGTGGCGCCGCAACATCGCGGTCGACTTCGTCCCGCCGGAGGCCGACTTCACGCGGTACAGGCTCGTCCTCGCACCGAACCTGTACATGCTGCGGTCGGAGACGGCCGAGCGGCTCACCCGGTTCGTCGCCGGCGGCGGCCATCTGGCCTGCGGGTTCTTCTCCGGCATCGTGGACGAGCACGACCACATCCACCTCGGCGGCTACCCGGCACCGCTCCGCGACGCGCTCGGCGTGGTCGTGGACGAGTTCTGGCCCGTGCCCGACGACCGGACCGTGCCGGTCGAGAGTGCCGTGGCAGGCGCCGCGGAAGGCACGGTGGCGGGTGCGGCGACGCTCTGGAGCGAGTGGCTGGACGTCACGACCGCCGAGCCCGTCGCGTCGTACGCCGGGGGTCCCCTGGGCGGACGGCCCGCGATCACCCGCAACGTCCACGGCGACGGCCTCGGCTGGTACTTCGGCTGCCACCTGCCGTCCGCGCTGGGCGCCGTCCTGGACGCGGCCGGGGTGCGTCCGGCGCACGAGACGCCCGCGGGCGTGGAGGCGACCCGGCGCGGCGAGTTCCTCTTCCTGCTGAACCACACCGACGCCGTGTCGCGTGTGAGCGGTTTGTCCGGTATTGATCTTCTGTCCGGCGCGACCGTCCGGGACGAGCTCGAGCTCGGCCCGCTCGGCGCGGCGGTCCTCACCCCCAACCCCGCACCCGAAAGGTGACCATGCGCAGACCCCTGAGCGCCGCCATCGGTGTCGTCGCTCTCCTCCCCCTGACGGCCGTCCCCGCGCACGCGGCGCCCGCCCGCCCCGCCGGGCTCGCCGGGTACGCGAACGTGCTCGACATGCGCGGCACCCCGACCGCGTCCGAGCCGCCGGAGTTCAACGACATCAACGTGTTCTCCGACCGCGGCGCGTGGCACGCCTACGCGCTGCCCGAGGACGCGGCGGCCTACGGCGGCTTCACCGGCCCGCTGTACATCGCGCAGGAGTACCCCTGGTGGCTGAGCAAGGCGTTCAGCCGCATCCGGCTGAGCGAGAACGGCCGGGCGATCGACCTGTCCGCCGCCAAGCCGAAGCTGTCGGCGCTGCCCGGCCTGCTCCGCCAGGTCTACGAGCTCGACGGCCTGAGGCTCACGCTGGAGCTGCGCTTCGGCAGCGCGCACACCGCCCTCGTCCGCGCGTTCGTGCAGAACACCGGCCGGACGGCCCGCACGCTGCGGGTCGGCTGGACCGGTGAGCTGCTGCGCCCGGCCGCCGAGCCGATGAAGAGCGCGCCCTCGCTCAAGGCGACCGGCAAGGGCGTCCAGGTCGACTTCGCCAAGGTCCGCAAGACCTGGAGCTACCTGACCGACGGCACCGAGCGGTTCGAGATCACGCACGCCGAGCCGGTGCGGACGACCGTCGCGGGCGACTCCTACACCACCGACCTGGCCCGTCCGCTGACGGTCGCGCCGCGCGCCACCAGCGCGCTGACCTGGGCGGAGACCTACACCTTCGACGCCGCCGAGCGGCGCGCGGAGGCCCCGGCCGTCGCCGGGCTGCTGCGCGCGCCCGAGCGCGCCGAGGCCCGGGGCGACGCCCGCTGGGAGG
>NZ_QURH01000969.1 GCF_003428695.1 Actinomadura logoneensis | reverse complement strand
GGGCGGCGGCGCGGGCCGCTGGGGGACGGGCGGCGGGGCTCCGGGGGAGAGGTGGCCGCCGGCGGAGGACGCGGGCTGCGGCTCCGGATGCGCGTAGGGGGCGAAGTCGCCGACCGGGGGCTCCGGGACGTGCGGCCCGTCCGCGCCTCCCCGCGTCCCGCGCGGCCGGGCGAACGCGCTGCGGCCGTCCGGCTCGGAAAGGACGAATCCCTGGGCCGGCGCGCGTCCGGGCTGGATTCTCGTCACCTTTCCGGCATGGAAATGCGGCCATGCCGGGCCGGTGTACCGCGAGCCGCGAAGTGAGAGTTTCGGATCAGCCGGAGTCAGTGGATTGCCGCAATTGCACTTTACGACGGGAACGCCGTACTCATTGATCAGAACACCCATTCCCGCCTCCAGGACGGCGGGCGCCCCGGTCGCCTTCCCCGCGCGGAATCCGTGATTGGTGACCAGGGTGTCGGCGCGCAGGTGCACCGGGGTCAGCCGGGTCACGAACGCCGCGATCGCGTCGGGCGTGATGTGCTGGACCGCCGCCCACGCGTGCGCGCGGTCCGGATGCTCGCGCAGGTACGTGACCAGGCGTTCCGGGTCGCAGTGGGACTTTCGGCGCGTCCCGCCGTACAGGCCCGGGGAGTCGCCCGGAAGCGTCCCGCCGGGCACCGCGGAGCCGCCCCCGGCCGACGCGAGGCGCTCGTCGGTCCCCTTCGACGGCGCGTACGGATCGGGGCCGGGATCGCCCACCGTCAGGCGCGCGATGGTCGTTCCCGCGGCACCGCAGCCCGCCGCGCCGAAAAGAATGAGAGCCGACGCCGCGACCGCGGCGGGGAGCGCGTGATCGCGCCGCCGAGAATGGATCTCCGTCATCACCGTTCCCTCACTGCGAGTCGAACGCACATATACTCTTCGATGAAGCGGTGCGGCCGGTGGATCGCATTCAAATGGTCGTGATTCTGTAACCGGGGAGTTCGCGCGATGGCCGTTCCGATCCCCCCGCCGCCGACCGGGCCCCTGCTCCCGGGCGACCCCGAACGGCTCGGCGAGCTCCGGCTGGTGGGCCGACTCGGCTCCGGCGGGCAGGGCGTGGTCTACCTCGGCGACGGCCCGGACGGCCCCGTCGCGGTCAAGCTGCTGCACGAGCGGCTGCTCGGCGACCCGCGGGCGCGCGCCCGGTTCGTCCGCGAGCTGTCGCTGCTGCCGCGCGTCGCCGGGTTCTGCACGGCCCGGTTCCTCGGCACGGGCGTGCACGGCGACCGGCCCTACCTCGTCAGCGAGTACGTGCCCGGGCCGTCCCTGCGCGAGCTGGTCGCCGAGCGCGGCCCCCGGCGCGGCACCGACCTGGACCGGCTGGCCGTCAGCTCGGTCACCGCGCTCGCCGCGATCCACCGCGCCGGGATCGTCCACCGCGACGTGAACCCGCGCAACATCCTGCTCGGCCCGGACGGCCCGCGCGTGATCGACTTCGGTGTCGCGCGCGCCCTGGACGGCGCCCCCGCCCTCATGGGCCCCTCGGCGGTCACCGGGCCCTCGGCGCTCCTCACCGGCGGTCTCGTGGGGACGCCCGCCTACATGGCGCCCGAGCAGTTCTCCGGCGGTCCCGTCGGCCCCGCCGCCGACCTGTTCTGCTGGGCCGCGACCCTGGTGTTCGCCGCGTCCGGCGAGGACCCGTTCGGCAGCGGGCCCACCACGGCCGTGATCTACCGCGTCATGAGCCGGAACCCCGACCTGTCCGCGCTCCCGCCGCACCTGGCCGGGCTCGCCGCCGCCTGCCTCGCCAAGGACCCGGCGTCCCGTCCGACGGCCGAGTCGGTCCTGCTGACCCTGCTGGGAGCGCCCGCCGGGGACGTCCCGGAGGCGCGGTCCGGGCGGCAGGCCGCAGCCGAGCCTTCGAGCGTTCCTCCGGGCGAGCCTTCGAGCGCTCCCCCAGCGGAGCCTTCGAGCGTTCCTCCGGGCGAGCCTTCGAGCGCTCCCCCAGCGGAGCCTTCGAGCGTTCCTCCGGGTGAGTCTTCGAGCGCGCCTGTGGGACGGCCTTGGAACGCGCCCGTGGCGGAGCCTTCGAGGGTGTCCGCGCGCGAAGACGCCGGCTTCGCGTCGGTGGAACCCGTCATGGTGCCCGCGGGGGAGGCGGGGCCGCAGTCCTCGGCCGGTGGGTTCGCCCTGGGGGAGACCGCGTCAGGCCTCGCCGGACGGACCGTCTCGGGGGCGTGGTTTCCCGGCGGCCGTGCGGCCGCGGTGGAGCCCGCGCCGCGGCGGCGGCCGTGGACGCTCGCGGCGGGGCTCGGCCTCGCGAGCCTCCTGGCGGCCGGGGACGTCGTGGGGCTGGCGGCCTTCGTCGCGCAACCGGAACTCAGCGCCGGCCCGACCGGAGCGCTGCTGTTCGTCGGCTCGGCGTTCTTCGCGGTGCTCGCGGTCATCACGTTCGTCGCCGTCCCGCAGGCGTGGCGCGACACCCGGCGGCACGGGCTGGGACGGGGAGCCGTCCGGACGGTGGCGGTCGTCCGGATCGTGCGGATCGTCCTGTGGGGGGCGTGGAGCCTGTGGCTCTCGGTGCCGCCGGCCTCCATGGTCCTGCAGGCGGCGCTGGCCGCCCTCGCCGTCGGCCTGCTGCTCTGGGGCACCCGCGACCGCCCCTGACCGCCCGCCCGGCGGGCGGGGCGCGTCAGAAGGGGGCGGCGAAGGAGGTGATGTCGCGGCGTTCCAGGGCGGCGGCCATGAGGTCGGGGAAGGCGTCCGGGGTGCAGGCGAACGCGGGGATGCCGAGCGCGGCGAGCGCGGCGGCGTTGTCGTGGTCGTACGACGGCGTGCCCTCGTCCGACAGCGCCAGCAGCACGATCACCTGGACGCCCGCGCCGGACAGGGCGGCGGCGCGGCGCAGCATCTCGTCCCGGACGCCGCCCTCGTACAGGTCGGTGACCAGCACCAGGACGGTGTCGTCCGGCCGCGTCACCAGGCCCTGGCAGTAGGCGAGCGCGCGGTTGATGTCGGTGCCGCCGCCGAGCTGCGTGCCGAACAGCAGCTCGACCGGGTCGTGCAGGCGGGCGGTGAGGTCCACGACCGAGGTGTCGAACGCGACCAGCGACGTGCGCACCGACCGCACCGACGCCAGCACCGCGCCGAACACGCTCGCGTACACCACGGACGCGGCCATCGACCCGGACTGGTCGACGCAGAGCACCACGTCGCGGCGGACGGCCGGGCCGCGCCGCGCGTGCCCGACCAGCCGCTGCGGCACGAGCGCGCCGCGGTCGGGCCGGTAGTGGCGGAGGTTCGCGCGGATCGTCCGGTCCCAGTCCACCTCCGACGGCCGGCGCGGACGGGCCGACCGGGCGGCCCGGTCGAGCGCGCCGCCGACCGCCGACCGGGTGCGTTCGGCGAGTCGCGCCTCCAGCTCCCGGACCAGCGCGCGCACCACCGCGCGCGCCGACTCGCGGGCACGGTCGGGCAGCACCCGGTTCAGCGACAGCAGCGTCCCGACCAGGTGGATGTCGGGTTCGACGGCGTCCAGCAGCTCCGGTTCGAGCAGCAGCCGGGTGAGGTCGAGCCGCTCGATCGCGTCCTTCTGCATGACCTGGACGACGGGGGACGGGAAGTACTCGCGGATGTCGCCGAGCCAGCGCGCGACCGACGGCGCCGAGTCGCCGAGCCCGGCTCCGCGCCGCCCCGGCCGGGACCGCCCGCCGTCCCCGGCGCCGTAGAGCTTGGCGAGCGCGCCGTCCATGTGCGCGTCGTCCCCGGTCAGCGTCACCCCGGTGCCGTCGGCTCCGTCCCCGCCCAGCACCAGCCGCCACCGCCGCAGCCGCTCCGCCTCACCTCCCGGCGGGACGGGCGCGGTGTCCGTCCTCTCGTCCGCGCCGGGGACGTGCGGGGGCGTGGGGTCAGGCATGGTCGCCTCCCGTGGCGAGGATGCGCAGGACGGTCTCCGTGGCGGGCGCGGCCCGGACCGGATCGACCGGGTCGTCGAGGGGACGGGCGGACGGCGGGTCGGACAGGTGGCGGACCCGGTCGCCGATCGCGCGGCGCTCCGCCGCCGCGAACTCGGCGAACGCGCGGCGCAGCAGCGGCAGGACGTCGGTGAACGCCCCGGCGGGCAGGCCGGCGATCCATCCGTCCACCAGGCGGAGCAGGACGTCGTCGTGGACGAGCACCAGCCCGCCCTCCGACAGGAAGCCCTCGACCCAGGCGGCGGCGCGGACCGGCGCCGCGCCGGACGAGACGGCGCGCGCCATCCGGTCGGGGACGTCGGGGAGGATGCCCGCGTCGAGCAGCAACCGGGTGAGGCGCCCCTCCAGGAGGCCGTGCAGGCCGTCGCGGTCGACCAGGGTGGCGAGCGTGGTGTGCCAGCGGGCGGTGTGCGCGGCGTCGTCCAGCAGCGCGAGCGCCGAGTGCGTGCGGTCGATGCGGCCGAGCAGGTCGCGCGCGGCGTCGTCGTCCAGCCCGCGCGACGCCGGGACGAGCCCGACGCACACCCGCACGACCAGGCCGTCCACGACGGTGCCGAGCGGGCCGGTGCCCGTGCCGCGCACGTCCCCGTAGCGCAGCGCGCGGACGAGGGCGGGCAGGGCGTCCATGAGGTGCGCGACGTCGCCGTCCAGCGCGGCGCGGTCGGCGAGGATCCGCATCACGGCGGGCAGCGCCGCGCCGAGGTCGGCGAGCAGGCAGCGCTCGACCACGGCGGTCACCTCGGCGAGAGACCCGGCCTCGGCGGCCATCGCCTCGGCCCGGGCGGCGGACGCGCCCGCGACCGTCGTGCCCCACGCGCTCGCCTCGATCAGCTCGACGTCGAACTCCGGCCGCCAGCACAGCGTCCACGTCTCGCGGAACGTCCCCTTGCCGCGGCTCTCGGCGGGAGTGCCCCAGTCGACCTCCAGCAGCGTCAGCCGGTGCAGCAGGTGGCTGCGCGCGAGGTCGAGGTCGCGACGCAGGTCGAGTTCCAGGTCGCGGGGGTCCGCGGACGGCGCGAGCCGCAGCCGGCGCTGCCGGTCGGCCAGGTCGCGCTGCAGCGGCACCATGGGCGTGTCGTCCGGGACGGACCCGAGCCGCTCGCCGACGACCATCCGCCGCCGGACCAGCTCGACGGGCAGGTCGGCGCCGTCGCACAGCACCGCCCGCGTCGCCTCGGTCACCTCGTCCAGCCCGGCGAGCGGGCGGTCGCGCAGCGCGGCCAGCGCCTCCGCCAGCCGCACCGCCTCGATGACGTGCGCGGACGACACGTGCAGGCCCTCCTGGCGCAGCAGGCCCGCCGCGGCGGTCAGCCACCGCTCGACCGGACGGTCCGGAGCGGCGAACAGGTGCGCGTACCAGCCGGGCGACCGCACGCCCGCGCCGTAGCCGGAGCGTTCGGCGAGGCGGCCGTGCGTCCACGGCACCCAGGTCATGGACACCTTCGCCTTGGGCAGGCCGCGCAGCGTCTGGTCGTCGCGCGCGGCCGGGACCTTGGCCAGGACCGCCGGGACGTGCCAGGCCCCGCAGACGACGGCGATCCGGTCGAAACCGTCCTTGACCGCGCGGCGCAGCGTGCGGCGCATCGCCGCCTCGCGCTGCTCCTCGCGGGCCGCGTAACCGGACGGCAGGCCCGTCGCGGACGGCCGCTCCGCGACGCGGTCGCGCAGCTCGGCCATCGCCTCGGCGATCGCGGGGAACGGCGACGGGCCGCCGTCGCGGTGCTCGACGACGTCGTCCCACCAGCGCTCGGCGTCCTCGTACCCGGCCGCGCGGGCGAGCCAGCCCAGCGGGTCGAGCCGGATGTCCTCCTCGGCCGTCGCGCCGCCGCGCCCCTCTCCGACGTCCCCCGTGTTCTCGGCGTCCCCCGCGTTCTCGGCGTCCTCCGTGGCCTCAGGTCGCTCGGGCGCGGGTTCGCCGGGGGCGCCGTCCGGGACGGGCGGGATGAGCTGGTTCGCGGCGGGCAGGTCGCAGAACCGGACGGCGACGCCCTCCTCCAGCGCGTAGCGGACGGCCTGCCACTCGGGGCTGAACTCGGCGAACGGCCAGAACGCCGCCCGCCGGTCCGTCCAGGACGCGGCCTCGTCGCCGGGCAGGGGCGGCTCGCCGGGTGCGTAGGCCAGGAGCGCCACGGGCGGCACCATGTCGGGGTCGGCGGCGAGGTCGACGATCGCGTCCGCCTCCGGCGGCCCCTCGACCAGCACCGCGTCCGGCTTGAACTCCTCCAGCGCCCGCCGGAGGGCCCGCGCCGAACCCGGCCCGTGGTGCCGGATCCCGAACACCTCGACCCGTGCCCCGCCCGCGCCGACCGCTCCGCCCGCGTCCGGCCCGGAGCCGTTGGCGCCGGCACGGGGCATAACCGGCGGCGGGGTGGCGTCGGTCAAGAGACCTCCCGGCAGGCACGGTAGAAGTCGGCCCAGTCCGGACGGTCGCGGACGACGGTCTCCAGGTACTCCTGCCAGACGACGCGGTCGGACGCCGGGTCCTGGACGACGGCGCCGACGAGGCCGCCCGCGATGTCGGGGGCGCGCAGGACGCCGTCGCCGAAGTGCGCGGCGAGCGCGAGGCCGCTGGTGACGACCGAGATGGCCTCGGCGGTGCTGAGGGTGCCGGACGGCGACTTCAGCCGGGTCCGGCCGTCGGCCGTCACGCCCGCGCGCAGCTCCCGGAAGACCGTGACGACGCGGCGGATCTCCTCCAGCCCGGCGGGGGCCTCGGGCAGTTCGAGGGAGCGGCCGAGCCGCGCCACCCGGCGGGACACGATCTCCACCTCGTCGGCCTCGGACTCCGGCAGCGGCAGCACGACCGTGTTGAACCGGCGGCGCAGCGCCGACGACAGCTCGTTGACGCCCCGGTCGCGGTCGTTCGCCGTCGCGATCACCGTGAACCCGCGCCGCGCCTGCACCTCGGTGTTCAGCTCCGGCACCGGCAGCGTCTTCTCCGACAGCAGGGTGATCAGCGTGTCCTGGACGTCGCCGGGCATGCGGGTCAGCTCCTCGACGCGGGCGACCATGCCGTGCCGCATCGCGCGCATGAGGGGGCTCTCGACCAGCGCCCGCTCGGACGGTCCCTCGGCGAGCAGCCGGGCGTAGTTCCAGCCGTACCGGACGGCCTCCTCGGGCGTCCCGGCGGTGCCCTGGACCAGCAGCGTCGAGTCGCCCGAGACCGCCGCCGCCAGGTGCTCCGACATCCAGGTCTTGGCGGTCCCCGGGACGCCGAGCAGCAGCAGCGCCCGGTCGGTCGCGAGCGTCGCGACCGCGACCTCGACCAGGCGGCGCGGGCCGATGTACTTGGGGGTGATCTCGGACCCGTCGGGCAGTTCGCCGCCCAGCAGGTAGGTCGTCACCGCCCACGGCGACAGCCGCCAGCCGGGCGGACGCGGCCGGTCGTCGTGGGCCGCCAGCAGGGCCAGTTCGTGCGCGTACTCCTGCTCCGCGTGCGGCCGGAGGACGTCATCGGAGACAGAAGCGGAGACAGAAGCGGAGGTGGGGGCGGGGGCCGGGGCGGGAGTGGGGCGGGGCTCGGTATCGGGGCCGGTCTCGGAGTCGGGCACGGTCACGGATGGAGCTCCTTCAGCATCTCGGCGCGGAACCGGAGGGTCTCGGTGAGGTCGGTGAGGACGGCGCCCGCCACCCCGCCCGGGGCGGCGGCGAGGTGCCGCTCGGCCAGCCCGTGGACGCGGGGCGCGAACGCGGGGGAGAGGCGCTGGTCGGCGAGGCGGCACAGCTGGGTCAGGGTGTGCTCGTGCCGGTGCGTCTGCCGGTCGGCGGCGTTCGCGAGCGTCGCGACGACCGCGTCCGCCAGCTCGCCCGTCCAGGGGCCTGGGACGCGTTCGAGCACGCGCGGCAGCTCCGGGCCGCCCGCGACCCAGCGGACCAGCCCGGCCGCGGCGCCCTCGCGCTCGGTGTCCGGCAGGACGGTGAGCAGGTCGGCGAGCGCGTCGGGCTCGTCCACGACGACGCCGCCCTTGAGCAGCGCGCGGGCCCACGCCGGGTCGCGCTGCCGCAGCGCCGCCCTCGCCCACCCGATGTGGACGTCGCGGGCGGCGCGGCCGGAGTCGCCCGCCGCGTCGGTGACCGGCAGGCACACGACCTCCATCGGCGGCAGGCCGAACAGGTCCGTCCAGGTGGACAGGGGGGTGCGGGCGAGGATCTCGCGCAGCCACGCGGCGCGGGTGCCGACCGGGCCGCCGCCCGCACCGCCGGGCGCGAACGAGCCGCTGGGGTGGAACGGGACGCCGTCGCGGGCGAGGTCCTCGTCGTGGGCCGCGGGCGGCTCGACCACGATCCACGTCTGCCGCCGCTCCCGCACGGTGCGGGTCTCGGCGCGCAGGCACGCCCGCGCGCGCGACGCCATCCGCCGTCCGTAGGACGAGCCGGGCAGCCGGGACAGCAGGTCGGAGGCGAGCTGCCGGACGTCCTTGCCCCGGTCCTCCAGCGCCGCCTCGAGGAACTCCTCGTCGTCCATCGACAGGGCGCGGGCGAACGTGGCGAGGAACGCCGCCCGGTCGGGCGCGGCCTCCTTCGCCCACACGGCGCCCAGCGTCCCGCGCGCGGCGGCCGGGTCGGTGCCGCGCAGCCGGGTGAGGAACGCGACGCGCTGCGGCCGGGTGCCGGTCTCCCACACCTCGTCGCCGCCGCCCGGATCGTCCCCCGAGCCGATCAGGTAGGCCCAGTCGGTGTTGCGCAGCGCGAGCCACACCCCGCGGTGCCCGGCCGCGCGCGCGATCGCCGGACGCAGCATCCGGTCGCCGCGTCCCTTCTCCAGCAGGTCGGGCAGCAGCCGCGCGGGCACCCGGCGGCC
>NZ_QURH01000968.1 GCF_003428695.1 Actinomadura logoneensis | reverse complement strand
GCCGGCTGGACGAGGCGCGGACCCCCGCGGCGCCGGAGGCGGAGCGCCGCCGCGTCGTCCGGGAGCTCAGACGGGCGTGGGCGGCCAACGACATCGGAGCGTTCGTCGCCGTCCTCGCCCCCGACGCGGTCGCGGTCGGCGACGGCGGGGGCGTCGTCGCCGCCATGCCGGAGCCGGTCGAGGGCGCCGAGCGGATCGCCCGCCACATGGTCGACATCATCTCCCGGGCGCCCGGGATGACGGTCTCGGAGGAGATGGTCAACGCCCGTCCGGGCCTGGTGGCGCGGTACGCGGGCGGCATCGCGGGGGTGTTCGCCTTCGAGTTCGAGGACGGCCTGGTCAGCCGCATCTGGTGCGTCCGCAACCCGGAGAAGCTCCGCCCCTGGACGGCGGACTGACCCACCCGCCCTCCGGCCGTGCCCGGCGAACGGACCGTCCGGGCCGTCCGGCCCGGACGCCGGGAGCGGTCAGAGGCGGTCGGCGTCCGGGGTGCCGGTGCCGTGCAGGAGGGTGTCGACGACGAGCGACGCCAGGGTGGCGCTGTCGTCGTCCTCGGTGCGGTGCAGGTCGGCCTGGTGGATGAGGCCGTAGTAGGCGCGGCGGGCCCAGCGGATGTCCACGTCGCGGCGCAGGAGGCCCGCCTCGCGGGCGCGGCGCAGCAGCCGCTCGCACGTCTCGGCGATCTCGGCGTGCACGCGCTCCACCTCCGGGCCGGACGCGACCGCCCGGCTCATCGCGAACCCCCAGGAGACCTTCATGTCGAGGACGTTCACGGTCGTCTGGTAGAGCGCGACCAGCGGGGGCGCGGTGTCGGGGCGCGCGGCGTCCACGGCCTCGGCGAACAGCCGGGTGGCCCATCGGGCGAGCGCGTCGATCAGCGCCTCGCGGGTGGCGAACCGGCGGTGCACGGTGGTGCGGGCCACCCCCGCGGCCTCGGCGATCTGCTCCATCGTCGCGCCCGGATCGCGGGAGAGCGTGCGCTCGGCCGCCTCCAGGATCGTCCGCACCGTCCGCTCGGCGTCCGCGCGGAGCGGACGGCCGGCCTTCGTGGAGAGCGCCTGCCGCTGAGTCGTCATGCGGAAAGTATACGGCGGAGTCACTGTTGAATCCGTACTTGCAACATCGATGTTGCAAGTTGTAGCTTCATCGCGTCGCAGTTGATGCGACTGGCGACCACGCCGTCCTGAGAGAAGGTTGGAAGCAGATGGAGTACACGCGTCTCGGCCGCAGCGGCCTGTCGGTGTCCCGGCTCGTCCTCGGCACCATGAACTTCGGCACGGAGGCGTCCGAGGAGGACAGCCACCGGATCATGGACGCCGCGCACGAGCACGGCGTCACCTTCTTCGACACCGCGAACGTCTACGGCCGCGCGCTCGGCGAGGGCGTCACCGAGCAGATCATCGGACGGTGGTTCGCCCAGGGGAGCGGGCGGCGCGAGAGGACCGTCCTCGCCACCAAGGTGTACCTGCCGATGGGGGAGGGGCCGAACGACAGCGGCCTGTCCGCGCTGCACATCCGGCGTGCCGTCGAGGAGTCGCTGAGGCGGCTGGGGACCGACCACATCGACCTGTACCAGATGCACCACATCGACCGGAGCACTCCGTGGGAGGAGATCTGGGAGGCGTTCGGCGTCCTGCGCCAGCAGGGCAAGGTGCTGTACTTCGGATCGTCCAACTTCGCCGGCTGGAACATCGCGCAGGCGCAGGAGGCGGCCCGGGCGCGGCACTTCCTCGGCCTGGTCAGCGAGCAGTCGATCTACAACCTGATGTCGCGCTGGGCGGAGCTGGAGGTGCTGCCGGCGGCGCGGCACTACGGGGTGGGCGTGATCCCGTGGTCCCCGCTGCACGGCGGCCTGCTCAGCGGCGTGCTGCGCAAGCAGCGCGAGGGCACGGCCGCGCGCAGCGGCAGGGGCCACTGGGCGGAGGGACTGGACCAGAACCGCGACGCGCTGGAGGCGTACGAGAAGCTGTGCGCCGACCTGGGCGAGGACCCGGCGCACGTCGGGCTCGCGTGGCTGCTCGCGCAGGACGGCGTGACCGGCCCGATCATCGGCCCCCGGACGGTCGGGCAGCTGGAGGGCTCCCTGCGCGCGTTCGACATCACCCTCGACGCCGCCACGCTCGCGAGGCTGGACGAGCTGTTCCCCGCGCCCGGACCGAACGGCGCCAAGCCCGCCCCCGAGGCCTACGCCTGGTGAGCACGCCGCACCCCGGAAGTCGCGTCAGGCCGGTACCGGCCTGACACTGGGCGGCCGGGCGGCCGGGCGGCCGGACGGTCGCGCCGCCGCGCCTTCCGGGGCCGCCGCGCGGTTGGTAGCGTCCGTCGTGCACGACTCCAGAGATCACGGAACGCCACGATCGCCGGGAGGTCGTATGGGCGCGCCCGCCGCGCAGGTCAGGCTCACTTCGCTGTCCCCGGGCGCGGGATGCGCCTGCAAGCTCCCCCTGGCCCGGCTGGAGGGCCTGTTCGCCTCGCTCGGCCCCGTCCTCCCGCCCGCGTCCGGTGACCTGCTGGTCGGCGCGGCCGAGGGGGACGACGCGGCCGTCCTGCGGCTGGACGACGAGCGCGCCCTCGTCCTCACCACCGACTTCTTCACCCCGATCGTGGACGACCCCTACGACTGGGGGCGGATCGCCGCCGCCAACGCCCTCTCCGACGTGTACGCGATGGGTGGGCGCCCGCTGATGGCGGTGAACCTCGCCGCCTGGCCCGGCGACGACCTGCCCGTCCGGACGCTGGCCGAGGTGATGCGCGGCGGCGCGGACACGGCGTCCGCCGCGGGCTGCGCGGTCGTCGGCGGCCACACCGTCAGCGACCCCGTGCCCAAGTACGGGATGGCGGTCGTCGGGCTCGCGCACCCCGGCCGTCTCCTCGCGATCGACCGGGCGACCGCCGGCTGCCGCCTGGTCCTGACCAAGGCCCTCGGGACCGGCGTGGTCTCGACCGGGCTCAAGCGGGACGCGGCCGACCCCGAGACGGTCGCCGCCGCGGTCGCGTCGATGACCGCGCTCAACGCGGACGCGTCCGAGGCGGCGCTCGCCGCCGGGGTCCGGGCAGCGACGGACGTGACCGGGTTCGGGCTGCTCGGCCACCTGCACCGGATGCTGCGCGCGAGCGGTCTCGCCGCCGAGGTCCGGGCCGAGGCCGTCCCGCTGCTGCCGGGCGCGCTCGACCTGGCCGCCGCCGGTCTCGTCCCGGGTGGCACCCGGGCCAACATGGCCCACCTGTCCGCCTTCGTCACCGTCGAGCCGGGGGTGCCGCGTGAGCTCGCGGTGCTGCTGCACGACGCCCAGACGTCCGGCGGGCTCCTCCTCGCCGTCCCGGACGACCCCGGTCCGCTCATCGCCGACCTGCGCGAACGCGGGCAGCCCGCCGCGCTCGTCGGCCACGTGACCGAGGGCGAGGCGGGCCGGATCACGGTCGTCTAGGCGCCTCCGGTCGCTGCGCTCGGGGGATGCGGCCTGGGCGGAGCGGGGAGGAAGCCCAGTGGAGGGGCGCGTGCGAGCGTCCCGAAAGGAGTCCGGGATGGCGAACGCGGAGGGGCGCGGCGGGCATCCGCTGTTCGCCCGGTGCTATGCCCGGATGATCCCGCTTCTCGACCAGCGGCTCGCGCCGACGCGCGCGGACCTGCTCCGGGGACTGCGGGGCGAGGTCATCGAGGTCGGCGCCGGGACCGGATCGACGTTTCCCTACTACCCGGCCGAGGTCGCGCGCGTCCTCGCGGTGGAACCGGAGCCGCGCCTGCGCGAGGCCGCCGAGGACGCCGCCCGGCGCGCGTCTCCGCAGGTCGAGATCGTGGCGGGCACCGCGGAGAGGCTTCCCGCGGCGGACGCGTCGTTCGACGCGGCCGTGACGTCGCTGGTGCTGTGCAGCGTTCCCGACCAGGCGGCGGCGCTCGCCGAGCTGCGGCGCGTGCTGCGGCCGGGCGGCGAGCTGCGGTTCTTCGAGCACGTCCGCGCCGCGACGGCCGGTCGGCGGCGCGTGCAGAAGGTCCTCGACGCGACCGTGTGGCCGCGCTTCGTCGGCGGCTGCCGCGTCGGCCGCGACACGGTCGCCGCCCTGCGCGAGGCCGGTTTCGAGATCGAACGACTCGACCGCCTGGACGGCGCCGACACCGGTCTCTCCTTCCCCGCCGCGCCGCAGGTGCTGGGCGTGGCCCGAAGCCCCGCCTGACACCTCGCAAGGCTTACCGGGCGGGCATTGCTCTCCTGCCCGGTGTGTTAGACGCCGTCTGTTGGAGTGAGCCTCCGCCCGGGTGCCGAGCCATCCGGCTCAGCGGCCTGCCCGCCTGACCCGATCCGTTCTCCGGCGGACGGTCCTGAGGCGTGCCGCGACCCGTTCGGACGGCGTGGTCACCACCACCGACCGCGCCCGCGCCTCGGCCTCGGCGACCCAGAAACGCTTCCCGACCAGCGTGACCTCGGCGGGCACCTCCAGGCGCCGGCCGGTGAACGACACCCGCACCGCCGCGCCGCCCGGGGGAAGCTCGCCCCAGGCGAGCGCCCACCCGCGGCCCTGGACGGCGCCGCGCAGCAGCGCCCGGAGAAGGCCGTCCGCGACGGCCACGTCGTAGAGGCCGTCGTGCACGTAGACCTCCAGCGCGGCGCGGCCGTGGATGCCCCGCGCCAGGCACACCCGGTAGTGGTCGGCGGCGAGACCGTCCAGCCCGCCATTCAGTCCACCGTCCAGCCCACCGTCCGGCCCGGCGTCTCGGCCGCCGTCCGGTCCGCCGACCGTGCTCTCCGTGAGTCCCCACTCCATGACCGTCATCCCCGACCCTCGCCTCCGCGCGACCTGTGCTCCCAGCATCGGGGGAACGGTCGGCGCTGTCGGTAGCCTCCGGTGCCGTCCGGCGGTGGTGCTGGCGTTACCTTTTCGGGCGGCGCGCGGAGGTCCTGCGGCAGCCGCGCGGCTCAGGCGGATTCCGGACCGGTCCCGGACGGCGCGGGGCGCAGGACCGACAGCAGCGTCGTCCGCAGGACGCCCGCCGCCCGGCCCCGGTCGAGCTTGCCCGCCGCCACCTCGTCGGCGGCGGCGTGCAGGAGCGCGTAGACGGTCGTGACCAGCCAGTCGGTGTCCAGGTCGGTGCGGAACGCGCCGTCCGCCCGGCCGCGCTCGACCAGCGCCCGGACGGCCTCCAGCGGACGGTCGTGGTGCTCCCGGACCTCCTCTGCGGGGAGCGCCCGTACCGCCGCCTCGTGCAGCCGGCCGTACCGGCTGAGGACCGGCCAGCCGTCCCGGACCAGCCGGGAGAACGCCTCCTCCGCCGGGCCGTCGGAGGAGGCGGCCCCGGCGATCGCCGCCATGCTCTCCTCGATGGCCCGCGCGAGGACGGCCCGGACGAGGTCCTCGCGGGACGGGAAGTGCGCGTACACGGTGACGCGCCCGACGCCCGCGGCCTTGGCGATGTCGCCGACGCCGACGTCCGGCGCGCGGGCGAGCAGCTCGGCCGCGGCGTCCAGGATCGCGGCGGTGTTGCGTTCGGCGTCCGCGCGGCGGCGCGTGGGTCCCGCACTCGGCATGGTGCCCAGCCTACCGGTAAGTCGAACAACGATGTTGGACTTAGCGCCGGAGGGGAGTACGTTAAGTCGAACAGCACTGTTCGGTTTATTGTCCGTCCCCTTTCTGAGGAGGAGCCCGGTGGCTCACCCCCACGCCTCGCATCCGGCACATTCCCCCGACCCCGATCCCGAGCACTCGCCGCACCCGCACCCCGCCGGGCGGCATGGGGACGCGCCGCCCGGTGCGGCTCCCGACCCGCGCCGCTGGCGGGCGTTGGCGCTGCTGAGCGCCGCCCAGTTCATGCTGGTCCTGGACGTCACGGTCATCAACGTCGCGCTGCCCGACGTCGGCGCGGACCTGCACCTGGGACGGACGGCCCTGACCTGGGCGGTCACCGCCTACACGCTGTTCTTCGGCGGCCTGATGACCCTCGGCGGACGGCTCGCCGACGCGTTCGGGAGGCGCCGCGTCCTGCTGACCGGCCTCGCCGTGTTCACGTTCGCCTCGCTCGCGACCGGGCTCGCCCAGAACGCCGCGCTGCTGCTGGGCGGACGCGTCGCGCAGGGGATCGGGGCGGCGCTGCTGTCCCCGGCGGCGCTGGCCGCCGTCACGACCGGCTTCCACGGCGGTGAACGCAACAGGGCCCTCGGGGTCTGGGCGTCCCTGGGCGGGATCGGGTTCGCCGCCGGGGTCCTGCTCGGCGGCGCGCTCACCGCCGGACCCGGCTGGCGCTGGGTGTTCTTCGTGAACGTCCCGGTCGGGCTGGCGCTGCTCGCCGCCCTGCCCCGCACGCTGCCCGCGCCACGCCACGCGGCCTCCCACGCCACGGAGCCGGGTGCGGCCTCCCGCGCACTGGACCCGCTGGGCGCGCTGACCGTCACGGCGGCCACCGGCTCGTTCATCTACGGCATGGTCCACGCGGGCGACGCCGGATGGACGGCCCCCGGCACGCTGCTGCCGCTCGCCGCCGCGGCCCTGCTCTACGGGGCCTTCGCCGTTGTCGAGCGGACGGTCCGCAACCCGCTCGTGAACGTCCGCATGCTGGCGCGCCGCCCGGTCGTCGCCGGGTCCCTGCTGATGCTCGTCGCGTCCGGCCTGCTGATCTCGATGTTCTTCCTGGGCTCGCTCTACCTGCAGCACCTGCGCGGCCTCGGGGCGCTCCGGACGGGCCTGCTGTTCCTGCCCGCCGCGTTCGCCACCGGCGTCGGGGCCCACCTCGCCGCGCGCCTGGTCGGGACGGTCGGCACCCGCCCGGTCGCGTTCGGCGGCCTCGCCCTCGTCGCCGTGGGCACCGGGCTGCTGACGGTCCTGCCGGAGAGCGGCGGCGTCGCCCTGCGGCTCCTGCCCGGACTCACCATCGCCGCGGCCGGAGTGGGTCCGGTTTTCGTCACCGCCACGACCTCGGCCCTCGCGCACGTCGCGCCCGCCGAGGCCGGTCTGGCCTCCGGCGTGGTCAACACCTTCCACGAGCTGGGCGCCGCCGTCGGCGTGGCGCTGGCGTCCACGATCGCCGCCTTCGGCATCGCGGACGTGCCGTCCGTGTCCGGATTCACCCGCGCCTACACCGTGTTCGCCATCGTCGCCGGGGTGGCCGCCGTCCTGTCCCTGTGGCTCGTCCCGCCCGGGAAGCCGCAGATGACCGGCGGCCCGCACGCCCACTGAGGCACGAGCCCCGTCCACTTTCGCCCCCCGGCGGCGTCAGCGGGCGTCGTCGCGCGGGGAGGCGCACGGTCGGCGCACGGCGTGGACGAGCCGGATCGCGATCTGCCCGGCGGTGAACAACCGGGTGAACCGCTCGGCCTGCCGGGCGGCCAGGGCGAGGGCCGGGTCGGATTGGTGCCGGGCCGCGACGAGCGCCTCGACCCGCTCGGCGCGGCGCCGCCATGACGGCGGCGGCCCGCCGGGCCGGTCGAGGTGCCCGGCGGTCCGGAACCCCGCCGCGGTGAGCAGGCGGGTGAGCTCCCGCCGGGTGGGGAAGCGGTTCCCCTCGGGCGGCGGCAGGAGCTGCCGTCCCTGCGCCACGACCACGAGCAGGCCCAGCGACCCGCCGGGCCGCAGGACGCGGTGGATCTCGCCGAGCACGGCGGCCTTGTCGCGGACGGTGTCCAGGACCCCGATGCACCAGGCGGCGTCGACCGACTCCGCGCGTAGCGGGATGCGGGCGCCGTCCGCCGTGAGGACCGGCAGTCCGAACAGCCGCGCGGCGGCCCGGCACGCCGCCGGCATGGGCTCCAGCAGGACCGGCCGGACGCCGAACCGCTCGGCGGCCCATGCGGACGGCCCGCCGACGCCCGCCCCGACGTCCAGCAGCGTGGTCCCGGGGCCCAGCCCGCAGACCTCGGCGAGCCAGGTCAGCGCGGCGGGGTTCGCGCTGCCCCGGCAGGCGGCCGGGACCGCGTAGGCGGGACCGAGCTGCTCGACGGCGTCGGCGGTCCATTCGGCGACGTCGTCGAACTCGGCGACCAGCGCTGACCCGGTCAAAGCACCTCCCCCACCCGGTGCGCGAGCGCTCACCGGAACTGCTCTGGTCCGACGGCCCGGCAGTGATGGTGATGTCGTTACGCCGACGCGGCGGCGGAAGGGGGGCAGCCGCCGCCAGGACACCTGAGGAGCGCTCCCCGGGCGAGCGTGAACACCGGTTCACCAGGCGCGGAGCATTGTCACGAGCACCCGCATCCCGCCCTTCAGTACCTACCCGAATGCCAGGCCGGGACGCCGGGCCGGGATGCCAACGCCGGCCTCGTACCTCCCGACCGTGGTTCTCACCGCCGCCACGCCCGTCCCGGGGCGGGCCGGGACGGCGTGAAGTCGTGGGCGACCAGCGCGGCCCGCAGCTGGGGCAGGTCGCCCGGGCAGGTGGGGTCGAGGCCGGTCAGGACGGCCACGCGCCGCAGCCGGTAGTCCACGGTGTTCGGATGGACGTGCAGCAGCGGCGCGGCCCGCCGCCTGCTGAAACCGCTGGCCACGTACGCGCGCAGCGTCTCCAGCAGGACCGGATGGCCGTCCAGGACGCCCAGCAGGCCCGCCAGATGCGTGCGCGCCGGGCCCGGACGCGAGAGCTGGTAGTCCAGCAGCACGTCGGTGATCCGGTAGGCGCCCGGCTCCCGGCCGGTGATCCGGACGATCTCCAGGATGTCCGCCGACTGGGCCGCGGCCTCGGCGACCGCGGCGGCTCCGGCGGCCGCGACACCGGCGTGGACGGCCGTGCCCGCCCGGTCCGCGATCCGCGCGACGAG
>NZ_QURH01000967.1 GCF_003428695.1 Actinomadura logoneensis | reverse complement strand
GCCGCCGCCGCCCTGGCCTGCCGCGCCGCTCCCGCCGCCCTGACCCACCGCGCCGTCGCCCTGGCCTGCCGCGCCGTCTGCGTCGTCCTCGGTGGCGGGCGCCCGAGTTGCGGAGCAGAGCGCGGGGCCATCGCCGACCAGGGCGTCGAGGCGGTGGGCGACCCCGGCCAGGTCCTCGACGGTCAGGCCGAGGGACAGCAGCTCCCGGACGACCCGGACGCGCTGCACGTCCCGCGGCGCGTACTCGCGCTGCCCGGACGCCGTGCGGGCCGGTGGCGGCAGCAGCAGGCCGCGCTCCTCGTAGAAACGCAGGGCGCGCGGGGTGGTGCCCGCCGCCGCTGCCGCGTCACCGATCCGCATCGGCACACCTCTCAGATCTCGACGACCACCGAGCCCAGGTGCTCGCCGGCCAGTAGTCCCTGCAACGCGCGGGGCCCGCTCTCGATGCCCTGGAAACGGGTGTGCGGGAAGGCGATCTCGCCCGCCCGCAGCCATCCGCCGAAGCGGCGCGTCCATTCGGCGCGCGTCTCCGGGTCCTGTGCGAGGACGCCGCGCAGCGACGTCCGCTTGCGGATCAGTTCGAAGAGGTCGAGCTCGACGGGCGCGGACGTGCCGGAGCCGTCCGGGGCGAGCTGGCTGGCGAGCGTCCCGACGAGGGCGACGCGGGCGTCGTGGCCGGTCGCCCGGAGGGCCGCGCGGAGCTGCTCGCCGCCGACGTTGTCGACCACGACGTCGATGCCGTCGGGCGCGGCCTTGAGGAGCCCGTCTGCCGTCGAGGCGTCCTCGCGGGACAGGGCCGCGTCGTAGCCGAGTTCGGCGACCAGGCGCCCGGCCTTCGCGGGGGAGCCGGTGGTGCCCACCACGCGTCCGGCGCCGAGCAGCCGGGCGACCTGCCCGGCGAGCGAGCCGACGCCGCCCGCCGCGCCCGTGACCAGCACGGTCTCGCCCGGACGGACCGGGGCCTCGCGCGTCAGCGCCGAGTAGGCCGTGACGCCGGGGGCCAGGTGGGCCGCCGGATCGGGCAGCTCGTCGTCCAGCCGGACGTACCGCCCCTCGGGCAGCAGCGCGTACTCGCGCCACCCGGACATGTGCGACACCAGGTCGCCCGGCCGGACGGACGCGCCGTCCGGCGCGGACACGACCTCGCCCACGGCCGCGCCGACCAGGGTGTCGCCGGGCCGCAGCCGGGGCATCGGCGTCTCGCCGTCACCGGCGCCGACGAGCATCCGCAGGCCCGGGAAGACGTGGAAGACGAGGTTCCGGACGAGCACCCCCTCGCCGTCCGGGACGGGCGTCTCGACGATCTCGAAGTTCTCCGGCCGGGGCAGCCCGGCCGCCCGCGACACAAGGCGGATCTCACGCATCACACGCACTCCAGAAGGGGTCGGGAACCGGGCGACGCTAACCCCTGACGCGCGCGTCAGAGGCAAGTCGTTAGGGGTGCGTTAAGCGCCCGCTGGGCCGCGCTAAGGAAGCGTCAATGCCCGACAAACAGGGAGGTACCAGGCGCTTTACTCCGTGTGGGCCCCCGCAAGGAGGGGCTCCCCGGAGAGCGGAGGAGGACCGCGATGGAGCGCCCGGAGGAGGCCGCCTGGCCGATGGCCTGCGGCGTTCTGACCGTCTTCGTCCTCGCCGTGGTGCTGAAGTCCGCGCCGTGGCCGTGGGGGTACGCCGCCGTCGCGGCGGCCGTCGGGGCCGGGCTGGCGGCGGACGCCTCGCCCGCCCCGTGCGGGTGCGGCTCGGGCCACCCGATGCCGTCCCGTCCGGACGAGCGTGCCGAGCCGCCGCCCCTGGTGCCGCGGCAGCGGACGGCGGCATCGCGGGAGGCGCCTCGCGCCCCCGGAGACCGGGTCCGGGGCGGCTCACCGTCCCCGGAGACTTCGACAAAGGAAAACGGAAGCGATGAGTGACGTCGGGTTCGTCTTGCTGACACTGGTGGTCTTCACCGTGTTCGGCCTGGTGGTGAAGGGCGTGGAGGAGCTTTGACCGCCGAGAACGCGGTCGGGCTCGTCCTGGCCGCCGTGGTTTTCGTCTTCCTGGTCGCCGCCCTGCTGTACCCGGAGAGGTTCTGATGAGCACGACCGTCGCGGGGGCGCTGTTCGCGGCGTCCCTGGTGGTCGCGATCGCGGCCGTCTACCGGCCGCTCGGCGACCACATGTACCGGGTGTACGCGGGGACGCGGCACCGGCGGGTCGAGAAGGCCCTGTACCGGCTGGTCGGGGTCCGTCCGGACGCCGAGCAGACCTGGGGCGTGTACGCGCGGAGCGTCCTGGCGTTCTCCGTGGTGAGCGTCCTGTTCCTGTACCTGCTGCAGCGGGTGCAGAACCATCTGGTGCTGTCGCTCGGGTTCAAGCCCGTGGCGTCCGACCAGGCGTGGAACACCGCGGTCAGCTTCGTCACCAACACCAACTGGCAGTCCTACTCGGGTGAGACGACGATGGGCCACCTGGTCCAGATGGCCGGGCTCGCCGTGCAGAACTTCGTCTCGGCCGCCGTCGGCATGGCCGTCGCGATCGCGCTCGTCCGGGGCTTCGCCCGCAAGAGGACCGACCAGCTCGGCAACTTCTGGGTGGACCTCGTCCGCGGGGTGCTCCGCATCCTGCTGCCGATCGCGTTCGTGGGCGCGCTCGTCCTGATCGCGGGCGGGCTGATCCAGAATTTCGGCTCGGGGCACGACGTGACGACCCTCGCGGGCCGGGCCCAGCACCTCACCGGCGGGCCGGTGGCCTCGCAGGAGGTCATCAAGGAGCTCGGCACCAACGGCGGCGGCTTCTACAACGCGAACTCCGCGCACCCTTTCGAGAACGCGGCGACCTGGACGAACTGGTTCGAGATCTTCCTGATCCTGTGCATCCCGTTCTCGCTGTGCCGCACGTTCGGCCGGATGGTCGGGCAGAACCGGCAGGGCTACGCGATCGTCTCGGTGATGGCGACCCTGGCGGTCGTGAGCCTCGTCCTGACCAACGTGTTCCAGCTCATGCACCACGGGACGGTCCCCGTGGCGGCGGGCGCGTCCATGGAGGGCGTCGAGACCCGCTTCGGGGTCTCGGACTCGGCGACCTTCGCGTCGGCGACCACGCTGACCTCGACCGGCGCCGTGGACTCCTTCCACGACTCCTACACGAGCCTCGGCGGCATGATGACGATGTTCAACATGATGCTCGGCGAGGTCGCGCCCGGCGGCACCGGATCCGGCCTCTACGGGATGCTCGTCCTCGCCGTCATCACGGTGTTCGTCGCCGGGCTGATGGTCGGCCGCACCCCCGAGTACCTCGGCAAGAAGATCGGCGCGCGCGAGATGAAGTTCGCGTCGTTGTACTTCCTGACCACGCCCATGCTGGTGCTGTTCGCGACCGGGCTCGCCCTCGCGCTGGACGCCGGCCGGGCCGGGATGCTGAACGGCGGCGCGCACGGCCTCAGCGAGGTCCTGTACGCGTTCACCTCGGCGTCCAACAACAACGGCTCGGCGTTCGCGGGACTCTCGGCGAACACGGTCTTCTACAACACCGCCACGGCCCTGTGCATGGCCTTCGGACGGTTCGTCCCCATCGTCCTCGTCCTGGCGCTCGCCGGGTCGCTCGCCAGGCAGGGCGGCACCCCCGAGTCGGACGGCACGCTGCCCACCCACCGGCCGCAGTTCGTCGGCCTGGTCGCGGGCGTGACCCTCGTCCTCGTCGCCCTCACCTTCCTGCCCGCGCTCGCGCTGGGCCCGCTGGCCGAAGGAATCCACTGATGACCACACAGACCCTCGAGGCCCCCGGTCGGGCCCCCGAGCCGCCGCGGCCCCCGGCCGGGGTGCGGGGCGGGCTGCTCGACCCGAAGCAGCTGCTGAGGTCGCTGCCGGACGCCGTCCGCAAGCTCGACCCCCGCACGCTGTGGCGCAACCCCGTCATGCTGATCGTCGAGATCGGCGCCGCCTGGACGACCGTCCTCGCCGTCCTGCACCCGAGCTTCTTCGCCTGGGCGATCGTCGTCTGGCTCTGGCTGACCGTCGTGTTCGCCAACCTCGCCGAGGCCGTCGCCGAAGGACGCGGCAAGGCGCAGGCGGACGCGCTGCGCAAGGCGAAGACGGCCGCCAAGGCGCGCCGCGTCCTGGACTGGACGCCGGGCGCGACCACCCTGCGCGAGGAGGAGGTCGGCGCGCCCGACCTGCGGCAGGGCGACGTGGTGGTGGTCGGGGCCGGGCAGACGATCCCCGGTGACGGCGACGTCGTCGAGGGCATCGCCTCGGTGGACGAGTCGGCGATCACCGGCGAGTCCGCCCCGGTCATCCGCGAGTCCGGCGGCGACCGGTCGGCGGTCACCGGCGGCACCCGGGTGCTGTCGGACCGGATCATCGTGCGGATCACCCAGAAGCCGGGCGAGTCGTTCATCGACAAGATGATCGCCCTGGTGGAGGGCGCGAACCGGCAGAAGACCCCGAACGAGATCGCGCTGAACATCCTGCTGGCGGCGCTGACGCTCATCTTCGTGATGGCGGTCGCGACCCTGCAGCCGATGGCGATCCTCTCCAAGTCCAACAACCCGGGCGTGGCCGACACGCTCTCGCTCGACGCGCACGGGGTGACCGGCGTCGTCCTGGTGTCGCTGCTGGTCTGCCTCATCCCGACGACGATCGGCGCGCTGCTCAGCGCGATCGGCATCGCGGGCATGGACCGGCTCGTCCAGCGCAACGTCCTGGCGATGAGCGGACGCGCCGTCGAGGCGGCGGGCGACGTCAACACGCTGCTGCTCGACAAGACCGGCACGATCACGCTGGGCAACCGGCAGGCGTCCGACTTCGTCCCGCTGGACGGGGTCTCCCCGGCCGAACTGGCCGACGCGGCGCAGCTCTCCAGCCTCGCGGACGAGACGCCCGAGGGCCGCTCGGTCGTCGTGTACGCCAAGGAGCACCACGGCCTGCGCGAACGCCACGACCTCGTGCATGCGGGAGAGCGCGGCGGCGGAGCCGCCTCCGAGGAGCATGGCGCCGCCGCCGAGGAGTGCGACACCGCGGGCGAGGAGCGTGACACCGCCGGAACCGGGATCTCCGGCGTGAGCGCGGACGGGAAGATCCATTTCGTGGAGTTCTCCGCCGCGACGCGGATGAGCGGAGTGGACCTCCCCGGCGGCGGCCAGATCCGCAAGGGCGCGGCGAGCGCGGTCGCCGACTGGGTGCGCGAGCGGGGCGGGACGGTCCCCGAGCAGCTCGGCCGGATCGTGGACGGCATCTCGGCGTCCGGCGGCACCCCGCTGGTCGTGGGCGAGTCGGTGGACGGCACGACCCGCGTCCTCGGCGTCATCCACCTCAAGGACGTCGTCAAGGCCGGGATGCGCGAGCGGTTCGACGAGATGCGCCGGATGGGCATCCGGACCGTCATGATCACCGGCGACAACCCGCTGACCGCCAAGGCGATCGCGGAGGAGGCGGGCGTCGACGACTTCCTCGCCGAGGCCAAGCCGGAGGACAAGCTCGCCCTGATCCGCAGGGAGCAGGACGGCGGACGCCTCGTCGCGATGACCGGGGACGGCACCAACGACGCCCCCGCCCTCGCCCAGGCCGACGTCGGCGTGGCCATGAACACCGGGACCTCGGCCGCCAAGGAGGCCGGGAACATGGTGGACCTGGACTCCGACCCGACCAAGCTCATCGAGATCGTCGAGATCGGCAAGCAGCTGCTCATCACCCGCGGCGCGCTGACCACGTTCTCCATCGCCAACGACATCGCCAAGTACTTCGCCATCATCCCGGCGATGTTCGTGGTGCTGTTCCCGGGCCTGGACGCGCTCAACATCATGCGGCTGCACAGCCCGCAGAGCGCGATCCTGTCCGCGGTCGTCTTCAACGCCCTGATCATCGTCGCGCTGATCCCGCTCGCCCTGCGCGGCGTGGTGTACAAGCCGTCCAGCGCGTCCAGGCTGCTGAGCCGGAACCTGTACGTCTACGGCGTCGGCGGGATCGTCGCCCCCTTCCTTGGCATCAAGATCATCGACCTGCTCGTCCAGTTCCTCCCGGGGATGTCCTGACATGCGTACTCCAAGCTGGATCCGGCGGCACCTCGCCGCCGTCCGCGCCCTGCTCGTCCTGACGGTCGTCCTGGGCGTCGCCTACCCGCTCGCGGTGTGGGGCGTCGCCCAGGTTCCGGGGCTGCGGTCGCAGGCACGAGGCTCGCTGGTCTCGGCCGACGGCCGGACGGCCGGCAGCTCGCTCGTCGGCCAGTCCTTCACCGACCGGAGCGGCGCTGCGATCACGAAGTACTTCCAGAGCCGTCCGTCCATGGCGGGCGACGGGTACGACCCGACCGCGACGGGCGCGAGCAACCTCGGCCCCGAGAGCATCGTCGACACGCTGCCCGACCCCCGGCTCGTCGCGGCGGGCAAGACCGACGAGAAGGCCAGGACCAGCCTGCTGACCACCGTCTGCACCCGCAGCAAGGCGGTCGGCGCGCTGGAGGGCGTGGACGGGAGCCGTCCGTTCTGCACCCGGGACAGCGGTGTCGGCGCGGTGCTCGCCGTGTTCGGCGACCGCGACCGGCGGGGCCGGGTCCCGCACCCGACCCGCGTCATCAGCGTGAACGAGCAGGACGGCGTCGTGAAGGCGCCCTTCGTCGCCGAGTACGACGGCGTGAGGGTCGAGCTGGCCAAGTACGGCGAGGACTACTCCAAGGGCCTCGTCGTCCCCGTCCGGGGCGACGCTCCGGGCAGGCCCGCCGTCCCGGCCGACGCGGTCACCGCCTCCGGTTCCGGTCTCGATCCGCACATCTCCCCGGCGTACGCGGAGATCCAGGTCAGGCGGGTCGCCGAGGCCCGGCACGCGGACGTCGCGGCGATCCGCAGGCTCGTCGACCGGTACACCTCGGGACGCGACCTCGGGTTCCTCGGCGAGCCCCGGGTGAACGTCCTCGACCTGAACCTCGCCCTCGACCGGCGGTACCCGGTCAGGTAGGCCCGGCGGGGGAGGAGGAGCGGGAGGTTCGATGGGGCGGGGTCGGCTGCGGGTCTACCTGGGCGCGGCGCCGGGCGTCGGGAAGACGTTCGCGATGCTGTCGGAGGGACGGCGGCGACTGGACCGCGGCACCGACGTGGTCGTCGGGTACGTCGAGACGCACGGCAGGCCCCGCACCGCCGAACTCCTGGACGGGATGGAGGTCGTGCCCCGCAGGACCGTGGAGTACCGGGGCACGGCCTTCACCGAGCTCGACACCGACGCGGTCATCGCCCGCCGTCCGCGGGTCGCGCTGGTGGACGAGCTGGCGCACACCAACGTGCCGGGCTCCGCGCGCGCCAAGCGCTGGCAGGACGTCCAGGCGATCCTGGACGCGGGGATCGACGTCGTCTCCACGGTGAACGTCCAGCACCTGGAGTCGGTCAACGACGTCGTCGAGCGGATCACCGGCGTCCCGCAGCGGGAGACCGTCCCGGACGAGGTGGTCCGCCGCGCCGACCAGGTCGAACTGGTCGACATGACACCGGAGGCGCTGCGCCGCCGGATGGCGCACGGCAACGTCTACGCGCCCGAGAGGATCGACGCCGCGCTCGGCAACTACTTCCGGATCGGCAACCTGACGGCGCTGCGCGAGCTGGCGCTGCTGTGGCTCGCCGACAAGGTGGACGACCAGCTCGACCGGTACCGGGCCGACCACGAGATCCGGCGGACGTGGGAGGCCCGCGAACGCGTCGTGGTCGCCCTCACCGGCGGACCGGAGGGCGACACGCTGATCCGCCGGGCCGCGCGGATCGCCGCGCGGACCAAGGGCGCGGACCTGCTGGCCGTGCACGTCGCCCGCGACGACGGCCTCACGGGCGCCGCCCCCGCCGCGCTCGCCCGCCAGCGCACCCTGGTCGAGAGCCTCGGCGGCAGCTACCACCAGGTCGTCGGCGCGAACGTGCCGGACGCGCTGCTCGACTTCGCGCGCGGCGTCAACGCGACGCAGCTCGTGCTCGGCGCGTCCCGGCGCGGACGCGTCGCGCAGGTGTTCTCGCGCGGCGTCGGCGTGACCACGGCCGCGCGGTCCGGGGCGATCGACGTCCACCTGGTCACGCACGAGGAGGCCGGCCAGGGCCGCCGGTGGAAGGCGCTGCGGACCGCGTGGGGCGTCCCGCGGCAGCGGCGGCGGGCCGGGTTCGCGCTCGCCGCCGTCCTGTTCCCGCTGCTGACGTTCGCGCTGGACCGGACGCGGGCGGAGTTCTCGCTCGCCGGCGACATCCTGCTGTTCCAGGCGGCGGTGGTCGGGGTGGCCCTGTTCGGCGGGTTCTGGCCCGCGCTGTTCGCGGCGGTCGGCGGGTCGCTGCTGCTGAACTACTACTTCACCCCGCCGTTCCACGAGTTCACCGTCCACGAGCCGGAGAACATCCTCCAGCTCGCGGTGTACGTGGTCGTCGGGCTGACCGTGTCGACCGTCGTGGACGTCACCGCGCGCCGGGGCCGCGAGGCCGCCGCCGCGCGCGCGGACGCCGAGGTGCTCTCCACGCTGGCGGGCGACATCCTGCGCGGCGGGGACGACCGTCCGCTCACCGCGATCCTGGAACGGCTCCGCGAGACGTACGCGCTCACCACCGTGACCCTGCTGGAACGCGCCGCGCCGGACAACCCGGACGGCGCCCGCGACCCGGCGGCCTGGACGGTCGCCGCGAGCGTCGGCGGCGAGCCGTGCACCGCGCCGGACGAGGGCGAGGCGGACGTGCTGCTGGACGACGGCGCGCTCGCCCTGGTGCTGCGCGGCCGGACGCTGCCCG
>NZ_QURH01000966.1 GCF_003428695.1 Actinomadura logoneensis | reverse complement strand
CCGTCCGGACGACCCGGCGCCGGCCCCGGCCCCCGATCCTCACCAGGACCGGGGGCCGGGGCCTGCCTGGGGCACCCCGTCCCGATGCCATACTGAGGCGATTCATGGGGAGGTGCCGCAAAGGGTGCTTATCGGCAGGAAGGCGCAGTTCGCCGCGCTCATCGCGGCCCTGGACCGGGCCGCCGCCGGCCGCGCCGGGGTCGTCCTGGTGGGCGGGGACGCCGGGGTGGGCAAGTCCCATCTGGTCGCCGAGCTCACCGCCACCGCGCGCGAGCGCGGCTTCGCCGTGCTGACCGGCCAGTGCGCCGCGCTCGGCGAGTCGATGCCCTACCTCCCCCTGGCCGACGCCCTGTGGACGGCGCTGCGCGACCCGCACTCGGCCGCGGACGAGCGGGCCGCCCTGGAGCAGGGGCTGTCGGGGCGGCCGGTGCTGCGCCGGCTGCTGCCCGACGGCGACGGCGCCCCGGACGAGGCGTCCGACCTCGGCCGCCAGCAGCTGCTCGGCGCCACGCTCGGGCTGCTGGGCGAGCTGGGCGGCCAGCGGCCGGTGCTGCTGGTCCTGGAGGACCTGCACTGGGCCGACCGCTCCACCCGCAACCTGCTGGTCTTCCTCAGCCGGGTGCTCCAGCGCGAGCGGGTCTGCCTGGTCGGCACCTACCGGACCGACGACCTGCACCGGCGGCACCCGCTGCGGCCGGTCGTCGCCGAACTCCTGCGGCTGCCCAACGTGTCGGCGGTCGAGCTGAAGCCGTTCCGGCCGGGCGAGACCGCCGAGTTCCTGACCTCGCTGACCGGGACCGGCGCCGAGCCCCCGGCCGAGCTCGTCGAGCGCGTCCACCGCAGGTCGGAGGGCAACCCGTTCTACGCGGGCGAGCTGTTCGCCGTCGGGGACGACGGGGAGCTGCCCGCGGCGCTGGCCGACCTGCTGCTCGCCCGGGTGGAGCGGCTGACCGAGGACGCCCAGCGCGTGGTGCGGGTCGCCGCCGTCGCCGGACGCCGCGTGGACGACGAGCTGCTGCGCCGCGTCTCGGGGCTGTCGGAGGCCGCGGCGGGCGACGCGCTGCGCGACGTGGTGTCGCACCAGATCCTCGTGCCGACCGGCACGGCCGGGTACACCTTCCGGCACGCGCTGCTGCGCGAGGCCGTCTACGCCGACCTGCTGCCCGGCGAGCGGACCCGGCTGCACCGCGCGTTCGCCGCCGAGTTCATGCGGGCCGTCGCGCCCGACAGCGAACCGGTCGCCGACGCGAACCGGCCGCCCCGCGCGGCGGCGGAGCTGGCCTACCACTCGATGGCGGCGCACGACCTGCCGACCGCGTTCGCCGCGTCCGTCCGGGCCGGCCGGGACGCCGAGCGGATGGGCGCGCCGGACGAGGCGTACGAGCACTACGACCAGGCGCTGTCGCTGTGGGACAGCGTGCCCGGGCCGCAGGAGTCGGCCGGGCTCAGCCGGGTGGACCTGGAGTGGGCGGCGGTCCGGTCGTCGGGCCGGTCCGGCGACGTGCGCCGGGCCGTGCAGCGGCTGCGGCGGCTGCTGGCGCTGGTCGATCCGGAGGACCGGGCGCTCGGCGCGGAGGTCCGCGAGCGCCTCGCGTACTACCTGCACGAGAACGACCGGCTGGAGGAGTCGCGCACGTGGGCGCAGGAGGCCCTGGACCTCACGCCCGTCGAGCCGCCGACGCCCGCGCGGGCGCGCGTGCTGGCCACCTACGTGCGGTCGCTGCTGGCGACGCCCGAGCGGTACGACGAGGTCCCGGCGATGGCGGCGGAGGCGCTGCGCGTCGCGCGCGAGGCGGACGTGCCGTCCGCCGAGGCCGCCGCGCTGATCTCGCTGGGGCAGCACACCGAGGCGACGCTCGGGCCCGGCCCGGAGGTCACCCGCGCCTACAGCGAGGCGGTCCGGCTGGCGCGGGCCTCGGGCAACATGCAGGTGACGCTGCGCGCGCTCTACGTGCAGGCGCACCTGCCGTACGAGACGGGCGAGCTCGCGCGCGCACGCGCGCTGGCCGACGACGCCGTCCGCTTCACCCTGGACAACGGCCTCACCTGGTCCACGTACGGCATCAACCTGCGGTTCCTGCAGTTCCTCATCGCCTACACCGAGGGCGACTGGGACCGGGCGTCCGAGGTCGCCGACGGTTTCGGCATCCGGGTGGTGCGGGACGTGGAGGCGGTCGTCTCCGCGTACGCGCTGTTCCTGGACGTCGCGCGGGGCAGCTCGCGCGCCGCCCGCCGGCTCCAGTGGATCAGGCCGCTGTGGGACGGCGACCAGTTCCTCACCTACGTCGCGCGCGGCCTGGCCGCCGAGCAGCGGCTGTGGGAGGGCGACGAGGCGGGCGCGCTGGAGCACGTCACGACCGTGCTGGCGTCCAGCGGGCCGACCGACACCGGGCTCATCCGGATCGCGGCGGTCGGTCTGCGGGCGCACTCCGAACGGGCCGTCCGCGCGCGGCGGGCCAGGGACGCCGCCGCCGAGGCCGCCGCTCGCGCCGCCGCCGACGAGCTGGTGAACAAGGCCCGGTTCGCCGCGACCCACACCCCGGACGGACGGCACGACGCGTGGATGGGCGCCGAGGGGCGCGGCTGGCTGGCGCGCGCGGAGGCCGAGTGGCGGCGCGCGCACGGCACCGACGAGCCGGAGCACTGGCGGGCCGTGCGGGACATCTTCGACTACGGGTTCGTGTACGAGGTCGCGCGGTCGCGGTGGCAGCTCGCCGAGTCGCTGGCCGAGCACGGCGACCGGGACGGCGCGGCGGCCGAGTGGCGCGCCGCCGTCGCCGACGCCGAACGGCTCGGCGCCCGGCCGCTGCTGCGCGTGCTGCACGACCTGGGCAAGCGGGCGCGGCTCGCGGAGGACCGGTCGCGCGGCGGCGAGGAGGCCGCGGGCGGCGGGCCGCTCAGCGGGCTCACCTCGCGCGAGCGCGAGGTGCTGAAGCTGGTGGCGACCGGCATGGGGAACAAGGAGATCGCGGCGACGCTGTTCATCTCCCCCAAGACCGCGAGCGTGCACGTCTCCAACATCCTGGCCAAGCTGAACGTCACGAGCCGCACGCAGGCCGCCGCCCTCGCCCTCCGCGAGAACCTCTGAGAAGACCCGGACGACCAGCTCCCCGGAGAACCCTCGGGAACCTTCGGGCTGACGCCGGGTCGCGGCCCAAGAGGCCCGGTCGCGGCCCAAGAGGCCGTGTCCGGTCAGGGAGGTCGGGGGGATTCGAGGGGTTCCGGGGGTTAACGTGCGGTCATGACCGGAACGGCGCGGGATCGGCCGTCCGCGGCCGAGGGGCTGGGACCGGCGGCGGTCGCGTGGGGTCCGGTGGCGGTCGCGGCGGGCGCCACGTTCCTCGTGCTGATGCTGTTCGCCGCGCGGTACGGCTACCACCGGGACGAGCTGTACTTTCTGGTCGCGGGCCGGCACCCGGCCTGGGGCTACCCGGACCAGCCGCCGCTGCTTCCGCTGCTGACCAGGCTGATGACGGAGATCGCGCCGCGTTCGCTGACGGTCCTGCGGATCCCGGCGGCGCTGTCGGCCGCGGCGACGGTCGTCCTGGCGGCGCTGACGGCGCGCGAGATGGGCGGCGGACGGCGCGCGCAGACGCTCACGGCGGCCCTGACGGCGATCTGCCCGTTCGTCGTCGCGATCGGCCACACGTTCTACACCGCCTCGCCGGACCTCGCGGTGTCGACGGCGCTGGTCTGGCTGGCCGTCCGCTGGGTGCGGACGCGCGACGACCGGATGCTGCTCGCCGCCGGGGCCGTCGCGGGGGTGGCGCTGAACATCAAGTACCTGGCGGGGTTCCTGCTGGTCGGGCTCGTCGCCGGACTGCTGGTCTCCGGACCGCGCGAGGTGGTGCGGCGGCCCCTGCTGTGGGCGGGGGTCGCGGTGGCGGCGGCGCTGGCCGCCCCGAGCCTGGTGTGGCAGGCGCGGCACGGCTGGCCGCAGATCGGGATGGCCGGGAAGATCGAGTCGCAGGGCGCGATGGCGGGACGTCCGGGCTTCCTGCCGTTCCAGGTGCTGCTCACGGGGATCGTGCCGTCCTGGCTGTGGATCTACGGGCTGTGGCGGCTGTCCAGGCCCGGGCCGTTGCGGGCGTTCCGGTTCCTGGCGTGGGCCTACGCGCTGCTGACCGTGTTCTTCCTGGTCACGGGGGGGAAGCCGTACTACCTGGCCGGATTGTGGCCCGCGCTGTGGGCGGCGGGCGCGGTGCACGTGGAGCGGCGGTCCGCGCCGCGCGGCTGGGGCTGGACGCTCACCCGGCCCGCGATCGCCGTCCTCGGCCTGGTCACGGTGGCGCTCACGCTGCCGGTCTACCCCGTCCGGGTGCTGCACGCGACGCCGCAGCCGGTCATCAACGTGGACGCGGCGGAGATGGTCGGCTGGCCGCGCTTCACCGCGCAGGTCGCGGCCGTCTACCACGGCCTGCCGGACCGCGCCCGCGCGACGCTGCTGACCGGCAACTACGGCGAGGCCGGGGCGATCGACCGGTACGGCGGGAAGCACGGGCTGCCGCGCGCGTACAGCGGGCACAACGGGTTCTGGTACTTCGGGCGTCCGCCGGACAGCGGCGGCCCGACGATCGTGGTCGGGCCGGAGTCGGCGGACGCGCTACTCCCCTACTGGACCTCGGTGACCGTCGCCGGCCGTGTGGACAACGGCGTCCACCTGGAGAACCAGGAGCAGGGCAAGCCGATCTGGGTGTGCCGCGGCCAGAGGATGCCGTGGCCGGAGCTGTGGCCGCGGCTCAGGCACCTCGGCTGACCAGGCCGCGCCCCGGGATCAGCGGCAGGTCGAGCGCGGTGAGCAGGCCGGGCGGCGACGCCACGACCGCCGGGACGGCGTTGACGAGCCGCATCGCGGTCGCCTTCAGCCCGGCGGTGTTGTGGTCGCCGTCCGAGCCGAGCAGCCGCAGGTCGAGCGTGTAGTTCGGCTCGCCGGTCAGCTCGACGCGGTAGCAGCCCTGCCCGGACGGGCGCGGCCAGTCGGGCGCGAGGTCGTCGCGCAGCCGCGTCACGTGCTCCAGCACGATCACGGGCCGGCCGCCGGCCATGCCGCGCACCTCGAAGCGCAGCGCCGCGGCCGTGCCCTTCTCGATCGTCCCGGACGCGATCTCGAACGTCTCGGGCGCGGGCAGCCGGACGTGGTGCTCCTCCACACCGTCGAGCTCGACGTCCAGGGCGGCGGCGAGCTGCCGGACGACGCTTCCCCAGCCCATGGTCAGCACGCCCGGCAGCAGCAGCATCGGCGTGTCCTCGAGCGGACGGCCGAAACCCATGATGTCGAACAGGACGGTGCCCTGGTCGTAGGTGGCGTAGTTGAGGATCTCCATGCAGCGGACCTGGTCGATCCGCTCGCTGATCCCCGACAGCACGATCGGCAGGACGTCGTTGGCGAAGCCGGGGTCGACGCCGTTGACGAACAGCGAGGCGCCGCCCTCCTCCGCCGCCGCGCGGAGCGGGGCGACCATCGCGTCCGGGACGACCTGGTCCGGGAACTGCAGGAACACCGGGCTCGCGGACACGACGTCCACGCCGGAGCGCAGCAGCCGGGCGAGGTCGTCCAGAGCCTCCTGGATGCGGACGTCGGCCATGCACGTGTAGACGACGCAGTCCACGCCGCGCGCGAGGATGCCGTCCTCGTCGGCGGAGGCCGCGACGCCCACGGGGCCGATCCCGCACAGCTCCCCGGCGTCGCGTCCGGCCTTGGCGGGGGTGGACGTCCAGACGCCGACGAGTTCCAGGTCGGGGCGGGCGGCGATGCCCGCGAGGGCGTGCCGCCCGACGTTGCCGGTGCCCCACAGCGCGACGCGGTAGGTCATGGTCACTCCTCCGTGGTGAGGGCGTCCGGGGCCAGGTCGGGCAGCCCGAGGTCGAGGTTGGGGACGTCGGTGCCGCCGTCCACCCGCAGCACGGTCCCGGTGACGTACCCGGCGGCGGGCGAGGCGAGGTAGAGGACGGACGCCGCGACCTCCTCGGGGTCGCCGATGCGGCGCAGCGGCGTGTTCCGCTCCATCGCCGTGCGCAGCCCCTCGTCGGTCATCACGATGTCCAGCGCGGACGTGGCGACCGAGCCGACGGCGATCGCGTTGACGCGGATGCGCGGCGCGAGGTCGGTGGCGGCGAGGCGCGTGTAGTGGACGAGCGCCGCCTTGGCCGTCCCGTAGGCGAGGTAGCCGCGTCCGGCCATGCGCCCCATCGCGGACGCGATGTTCACGACCGCTCCCCCGCCCGCGGCGAGCATGTGCGGGACGGCCGCGGCGGTCAGCGCGTGCGCGCCGGAGACGTTGAACCGGAACGCCTCCTCCAGGTCGGCGGTCCCCGTGTCGAGGAACGCCTGCGGCAGCGCGCCGCCGACGTTGTTGACGACGACGTCGACGCGGCCGAACGCGTCGGCGGCGCGGCCGGCCAGGCCGGCGCAGGCCGCCGGGTCGGACAGGTCGGACGGGACGACCAGCGCGCGCCGTCCGGCGGCCTCGACCTCGGCGGCGACCTTGCGCAGCTGCTCCTCGGTGCGGGCGGCGAGGACGACGTCGGCGCCCGCCTGCGCGAGCGCGACGGCGGAGGCCGCGCCGATGCCGCGGCCGGCGCCGGTGACGACGGCGACCCGGCCGTCGAGGCGGAAGCGGTCCCAGATCATCTCTTCACCCCAACACGAAAGCGAACGGGGTTCAATGGCGACCTGAACCCCTTCTGCCCCATTTGCCGGTCTAAGTCGGGACTTTGCCCCCAACCTGAGGTACACCGGAACCATCACCCTGACCCCCGGAGGTGGTTCCGATGCCCCGTCGCCGAACCCCGCACCACCCCCCGACCCGCTGCCCGACGGGCAAGGTCCGCTTCCGGGACCGCATCGCCGCCGGCCTGGCCCTGGCGACGATCCAGCGCCAGGGCCGCCAGGACCGGGACAAGGCCGAGACCCGCGCCTACCGCTGCCCGACCTGCGCCGGATGGCACCTGACCTCGCAACTCCCCCGCGTCGGCCGGTAGGACCACGCCGGAGCCGGACGGGCGGGCACGCCGGTCGAAGGGCGGAACCGGTCAGAGGGCGCAACCGGTCGCAGGGCCGAACCGGTCGCAGGGCGGGTCGGCCAAGGGGCGAGCCGTTGAGAGGGCGGGGCGGCCAAGGGGCCGAGCCGGTCCGAGGGCGGGGCCGTCAGGTGGTCGCGTGTCGGCCCAGCAGGTCGGCGAGCGGTTCCACGAGGTCGGCGGACTGCCGCAGTCCCTCGCGGTAGACCGGGCTCCAGCGGGTCCGGTCGCCGAGGTCCCGGCCGAACGCCTCCAGGGCGGCGGGGTCCGGCAGGACGCGCAGGTCGGCTCCGCCGTCCGGGCCGGGCATCATGGCGCCCAGCGGCTCGATGAGGATCAGCGTCCCGGCGCCCGCGGCGAGGTGGACGTTCGCGCCGCCGCCGAACGCGCCGTCGATGTGGTCGCGGCCGTCGACGCCGACCGGGCGGACGGCACCGGGGGCGGCGCTGCTCGCCGCCACCGCGACGTGCAGCGGGACGCCGCTGGCGCGGGTCCAGACGACGGGCCGTCCGGCCTCCACGTCCACGGCGGTGATGAGCAGGTTCGCGTCCGGCCATGTCCGGGTGCCGAGCGTCTTCTCCATCGCCGCCGCGTGCTCGGCGGCCGGCATGGCGGCGGCCTCGCGGGCCAGCGCCCCCACCTCGCGGAGCGCCTCGGCGGCGTCCCTGCCGGGGGTGTTCATGATCTGCAGCGCGCGGGGCATCGCGGCCGGGTCGCCGATGCGCTCGCGAACGGGGATCTCGGCCAGTTCGTCCAGGTCGCGGCCGGTGGCGAGGGCCGCCCCGGCGATGGCGCCCGCCGAGGTGCCGACGATGAGGTCCGCGCGGGCGAGGTCCACGCCCGCGCGGCGGAGTCCGGCGGCGAGGCCGAGCAGCCACGCCGTCCCGACCGGGCCGCCCGGCCCGAGGACGAGCGCGACGTCAGAGGAGGTCGTCATGGGTTCACCCTAGAGACCAGGCGGACCCGGAGATATCGGACTTTCGGGCTGCGACCAAGGTCTCATGGCGCGACCGGGCGGGATGTGGCCGACCTGGCTGGACCGGCGGCACTCAGCCGAGGAAGTCGAACGGCGTGCCCGCGTCGGCGGAGCGCGCGGCCCGGTAGACGGCCCACGAGAGGGCGAGGTCCTGCCAGGGCAGGCCGACGGGCGCGTAGACGGTGGTCTCCCCGTCCCGGACGCGGCCGGGGGCTTCGCCGCGCAGCACCTCACCGAGCGTCCCGGCGGCGTCCCGCACCGGCGGGTCCACCGTCGCGAGCACTCCCATCTCGGCCGCGAGGTCCCGGTCGTCGACCACGACGCGGGCGCGTTCGAGCAGGTCGGGCGCGAGTTCGGACTTGCCGCGCTCGTCCGCGCCGAGGGAGGTGAGATGCGTGCCGGGGGCGACGTCGTCCGCGTGCAGCAGGGGTTCGCGCGCCCACGTCGCCATGACCACGATGTCGGCGTCCCGGGCGGCGGCGCGCGCGTCGGCGGCGGTTCCGGACGGCACGCCGAGCCGTTCGCCGTGCCGTGCGGCGAACGCGGCGGCGCGGTCCGGGTCCAGGTCGGCGACCGTGAGCGCGGAGAGGGCGAGGCCGGCGGTGTCGCGGAGCGCGCCGAGGCCGCGAAGCACGAGGTCGGACTGGGCGCCCGCGCCGACGACGGCGACGCGG
>NZ_QURH01000973.1 GCF_003428695.1 Actinomadura logoneensis | reverse complement strand
CCGGCCGCGACGTCCCCCGCCGCCCCGTCCGCCGTCCCCTCCGCGGCCCCGACCGCGGCCCAGGCCCCGGCCCCGGCCTCGGCACCGCCTTCCGAGACGCCCGCTTCCGTCCCGACCGATTCCGCTCGCTAAGGAGACGCCCGCGTGAAGTTCGCGATCTTTCTGAACCCCCAGATCCCCGGCTCCGGGTGGGCCGCCGAGGAGAACGCCAAGGCCAGACGGCCGATCGGACGGGACCGCGAGTCTTACCAGAAGCTGTTGCACGAGGTCCGCGAGATCGCCGTGCACGCCGACCGGATCGGCTTCGACGCCCTGATGATGACCGAGCACCACTTCCACTCGGAGGGCTTCGAGTTCTCGGTCAACCCGCTGATGTTCCTCACCGACCTCGCCGCGCGGACCGAGCGCATCCTGCTCGCGCCGCTCGGGCTCGTCCTGCCCACCTGGGACCCGATCCGCGCCGCCGAGGACGTGGCGCTGCTCGACCACTTCTCCCGGGGACGGCTGCGCCTCGGCGTCGCGCGCGGCTACCAGGCGCGGTGGGCGAACGTCCTCGGGCAGCGCTGGCACGCGTCCGCGGCCCGCTCGGACGGCTCCAAGTCCGACAACCGGAACTTCGACGTGTTCGGCGAGGTCCTGAAGATCATGAAGATGGCGTGGGAGCAGGACAGCCTGCGCTACAGGAGCGACGTGCTGGACTACGAGGTGCCCGCACCGTACGAGGGCCTGGAGGGCTGGCCCGCCCAGGAGTGGACCCGGACGTTCGGCGCGCCCGGCGAGATCGACGAGAACGGCGTGCTGCGCTCGGTCTCGGTCTGCCCCAAGCCCTACCAGGACCCGCACCCCGAGCTCTGGCAGCCGTTCACCGTGTCGGACCGCTCGGTCGTCCGGGCGGCGCAGGAGGGCATCCTGCCCTGGATGTTCACCCCGAACCCGGACGAGCACGCCAAGAAGGCCAAGCTCTACCAGGACGAGTGCGCCAAGCTCGGCAGGGACTACCGGCTCGGCGAGCACACCGGCATCCTCAAGATCGTCGGGATGGCCGACACCCGCGAGGAGGCCATCGCCACCTACGGCCAGGGCATGCAGAAGGACTTCGCGTCGTTCTTCGGCCCGTTCGGCTACCTGGAGGTGCTCCGCAAGCAGGAGGACGACAAGCACCAGCCGATCTCGCCGGAGAAGGGCGACTTCAAGCGGATGGCCGACGTCGAGATGGCGCTGATCGGCGGCCCGGACGACGTCAAGCGCGGCATCCAGCGGATGCTCGACCGGATGCCCGACCTGGAGTGGTTCGGGCTGTTCATGCAGGGCCAGCAGGGCGTCCTGCCGCTGGACACGGTCAAGCGGAACCTGGAGCTGTTCGCCACCAAGGTCATCCCCGAGTTCCAGGGCTGACGGCCGTGGAGTTCTGGCTCGGCGCGTCGTTCGTGGACGCCGACGAGTACCTGCCCCTCGCGACGGCGGCCGACCGGCTCGGCTACCACACGGTCGCGATCTCCGACCATCTGTTCCACGCCGACTACGAGGCGTCCTACCCCTACAGCGAGACGGGCGCGCCGCCCTACGCGGAGGGCACGCACTGGCCGGACGCGTGGGTCGCGATCGGCGCGATGGCGGCGGCGACGACCCGCGTCCGGTTCGCCACCAACGTCTACGTCGCGCCCGCCCGCGACCTGTTCACCGTCGCCAAGGCCGTCTCGACCGCCGCCGTGCTGTCCGGGAACCGGGTGGTCCTCGGCGTCGGGGCCGGCTGGTGCGAGGACGAGTTCCGGCAGACCGGCCAGGACTTCCGGACCCGCGGCAGGCGCCTGGACGAGATGGTCCCGGCCCTGCGCGCGCTCTGGAAGGGCGGGCAGGTCGAGCACCACGGCCGGTTCTTCGACCACGGCCCGCTCAGCATCGCGCCCGTCCCGTCCGAGCCGGTGCCGGTCTTCGTCGGCGGGGACAGCGACGTCGCGCTGCGCCGCGCCGCCCGGATCGGCGACGGCTGGATCGGCAACCGCGTCTACAAGGAGGACGACCTCGCCGACCTGCTCGACCGCCTCAGCGGCCACCTCGCCGCGCACGGCCGCACCCTGGACGACCTCCAGGTGATCGCCCCGATCGCGAAGCGGCCCAGCGCGGACCTCTACCGCAAGTGGCACGACCGGGGCGTCACCGGCACGCTCGCCGCCCCCTGGTGGATGCCGACCGACGAGGAGAAGGCCCGCCACACGGGCGTGGACCTCAAGATCGCGACCATGGAGCGGTTCGCCGAGGAGGTCATCGGCAAGATGTGATCCGTCCCGGCCGCCGGTGCGGCGGCCGGTCAGGCGGAGAGCAGGCGGGCGACGGCGCGGACGGGCGCGCCGTCGCCCGCGTGCGCGCCCTCCAGGCGCAGCGGGAACAGCGTCACCTCGGCGGGACCGGTGATCCGCTCCAGCCCGGTCAGGTTCTCGCAGATGACGGCGGACGCCCCGAGCAGCACCCGGTGCGCGGCCAGGGACCCGGACGGGTCGGCGCTGGCGGTGTCCAGACCGACCGTCCGGACCCCGGCGCCGATGATCGCCGCCGCCGTCTCCGCCGCCAGGTACGGATGGGACGTCCAGTACTCCGCGCTCCCCCACCGCCGCGACCAGCCCGTGCGGACCAGCAGCACGGCGCCCGGCCGCAGCCCGTCCGGCAGCAGCCCCGGCCCGATCTCCCGGCCCGCCAGACCCGTGGCGTCCATGAGCACGACCGGCCCGGCGAACCGCTCCAGCGGCAGTTCGGCCAGCCGCGGCAGCGCGTCGTCGATGTGGAACGGCGCGTCCACGTGGGTGCCGGACTGCGAGCCCAGGTGCAGCCGCGCCACGTTCGCGCCGTCCGCCGGGACGGTCAGCGCGGGCTCGGCCAGCACCTCCGGGTCGCCGGGGTACACCGGCATGCCGCTCTCCACGGGATGCGTCAGGTCCACGAAGGTCATGGGCACATCATCGCGTCCGATAGCGTTTCGCGTGTGCTGCCGCTCGTAACCGCCATCCGGTACGTGACACCGCTCCGCGAGGGCGGGTCGCTGCCGGGCGTCGTCGAGGCCGACGACCTCGGCACCTACGTCATGAAGTTCCACGGCGCCGGGCAGGGCCGCAAGGCCCTGGTCGCCGAGGTGATCGCCGGGGAGCTGGCGCGCCGGCTGGGCCTGCGCACCCCCGAGCTGCGGATCATCGACCTCGACCCGGTGATCGGACGGCACGAGCCCGACCCCGACGTGCAGGACCTGCTGAAGGCCAGCTCCGGCTGGAACCTCGCGGTCGACTTCCTGCCCGGCTCGCTCGGCTTCGACCCGATCGGCTGGCGGCCCGACCCGCTGTTCGCCTCCCGCGTGCTGTGGTTCGACGCGTTCATCGGCAACGTCGACCGGAGCTGGCGCAACCCCAACATGCTGGTCTGGCACAAGGACGTCTGGCTGATCGACCACGGCGCGAGCCTGATCTTCCACCACGCCTGGGCCAACGCCGACCGGCTGTTCGCGGGCCCCTACGACGTGGACGACCACGTCCTCACCCCGTTCGCGGGGCGGCTCGCGGAGGCCGAGGCCGAGTACCTCCCGCGGATCACCCCGGACCTGCTGCGCGAGCTGACCGCGCTCGTCCCGGACGCCTGGCTGGAGGGCGAGCCCGGCTTCGACTCCCCCGACGACGTCCGCGACGCCTACGTCCGGGTGCTGACCCGCCGGATCGGGAACCCGCGCGACTGGCTGCCGTCCCTGGACGTCACCGGCCGGCGCCCGCACACCGACGAGCGGCGCGGCGAGAAGCGGCCCGGCTGGCTGGGAGGTCCGGCGTGAACTCCGTCCGGCCGAGCAGGGCGAACGTGGGCGCGACGGCGTCCGGGCTGCAGGTGTTCGAGTACGCGACGCTGCGCGTGGTCCCGCGCGTCGAGCGCGGCGAGTCGATGAACGTCGGGGTGATCGTCTACTGCCGGGCGCTGGAGTACCTGGGCTGCGCCACGCACCTGGACGAGCCGCGCCTGCTCGCTCTCGACCCCTCCCTGGACCTCGACGGCGTCCGCACGGCGCTGGCCGCCGTCGCCGGGCTGTGCCGGGGCGGGGAGGACGCGGGCCAGGCCGCCGCCGAGCCGCCCGGCGGGCGGTTCCGCTGGCTGACCGCGCCGCGCAGCACGATCGTCCAGCCCGGTCCCGTCCACGCGGGCCTCACCGGCGACCCGGCGGGCGAGCTGCACCGCCTGCTGACCCTCCTGGTCACCTGAGACCGCCGGGCCCGGCGGCAGAAGGCCGTCCCGGCGGGAGTCCCCTGGCCGGGGGTCAGAACAGGATCGACATGAACTCGCCGATCTCGTCGAAACCGACCCGGCGGTAGGCGGCCCGCGCCCGGACGTTGTAGTCGTTCACGTACAGCGACACGACCGGCGCGATCGACCGCAGCGACTCGGTGACCAGCGCCGCCATGCCCGCAACCGACAGCCCCTGGCCGCGCAGGTCGGGCGGCACCCACACGCCCTGCACCTGGCAGGCGTGCGGGGTGACCGCGCCGACCTCGGCCTTGAACATGACCCGGCCGTCCTCGATCCGGGCGAACGCGCGGCCGGACCGGATCAGCTCGCCGACCCGCGCCCGGTACAGGACGCCGCCGTCGCCCGCGTTCGGCGAGATCCCCACCTCTTCGGTGAACATCGCGACGCAGGCCGGGTAGAGCAGGTCGAAGTCGGACATCCGGGCGCGGCGAACCGCGGGATCCGCCGGGACGGGCGGGGTCCGCGAGGTCGCCATGACCGGCTGGAGCCCCCGCACCGCGCGCGGCGGACCCCAGTACGGGCCGAGGATCTCCCAGAGGCCGGTGACCGCGTCGACCGGGCCCACGATGGACGAGCAGCGCCGGCCCTGCGCCTGGGCGCGCTCGGCGAACGCGCGCACGGCGTCCGGGCCGGCGTTGACCGGGATCAGGTTCGCCCCGGCGTAGCAGAGCGACCGGAGCCGCCCGTCCCGCTGGTAGCCCCACATCTGCGCGCCGAGCCGCCTGGGGTCGAGCCCGGCCGCGTGGACGCGCGAGCTGACGAACACGTTCGCGACCGGGTCGGCGTCCAGGATGCGCAGCGCCTCGTCGCGGTGCCGGTCGTCCAGCACCCGCACCGGCGACGCCCCCAGCATCCGCATGGCTATCGGGCCGCCATCACCGTTGTCAGCACCACGTAACCAAGACTAGATCCTCGTTCCGACCGATGCCGACCCGGGACCGGCCGCCCGGCTCCGCTCACCGGCCCGATCCGGGGTCCGGGCCGGGGTTCCGTCCGGGTTCAGGCGCGGGATCCGGGCCGCCTGCCGGGCGTGGGTCCGGGCCCGCTTGGCCGCGCCCTCCGGGACCGGCGGCGCCGGGGCCTTGCAGGACGTGCCCGCCGCGGGCAGTGCCCCGGTGGCGAAGTACCGGTTGACGGCGCCGTCCACACAGGGGTCGCCGTTGAGGGTGATGCCGTGGTTGCCGCCGCCGACCTGCAGCAGCAGCCGCGAGTTCGGCAGCAGCCGGTGGGTCTCCTGGGCGCCGTTCAGCGGGGTGGCGGCGTCCTCGGTGCCCTGGACGAGCAGGATGGGCGGCAGGGTCGCCCGGCCCGCGGCCTTCGGCGGCGGCCCGCCCCGCACCCGCCAGCTCGCGCAGGGGGCGTTGTACCAGGTGTTGCTCCAGGTCTCGAACGTGTATCCCGCGCGGTAGAGGCGGACGGCGTCGTCGCGCCAGCGCCGCCAGCCGCGCGGCCACGCGGCGTCCCGGCACTGGACGGCGTTGTAGACGGCGTAGTTGTTCTGGTCGAGGAAGTCGGGCTTCTTCCACGCCTGCCCGAGCGGCTTGGGATCGCCGTGCAGGTAGGCGGAGAGCAACTTGGCGTGGCCGGGCCAGCCCGCGTCACCGTACCCCTCCGACAGGAACATGTCGTCCAGCTCGGACGCCCCGACCCGGCCGTTCACCGGGTGGGCCTTCAGCGCGGCGCGGACGCGCTGGTACGCGGCGGCGACCTGCTTCTCGTCGCCGCCCAGGTGGTAGACCGCGTCGTAGCGGGCGATCCAGGCGAAGTAGGCGCGGATCCGCTTCTCGAACGCCACGTTCTGGTCGAGGTTGTCGTCGTACCAGACGCCGCTGGGCCGCACGACGCTGTCCAGCACCATCCGCCGCACCCGGTCCGGGTACCTCGAGGCGTACACCGTGCCCAGGTAGGTGCCGTAGGAGTAGCCGAGGTAGTTGATCCTCCGCTCGCCGAGCGCGGCGCGGATGTCGTCCAGGTCGCGCACCCACTCGTCGGTCCCCATGTGCGCCAGCAGGCGCGGGTACCGGCGGGCGCAGTCGGCCGAGTACCGCGCGGCGCGCGCCCGCCAGGCGTTCTCCTCCGCCGTGTTCGCGGGGATGGTGTCGGCGCGCGGGCGGCCCGGGTCCTGGTAGGACTCGTCGCAGACGACGGCGGGACGGCTGCCGCCCACGCCGCGGGGGTCGAAGCCGATCCAGTCGTAGGCGGCGGCGACGCGGCGCTGCATGCCGTACGAGAACAGCATCGGCATGTCGCGGCCGTGCGCGCCGGGCCCGCCCCGGTTCAGCAGGACGACCCCCTGCGAGCGGGCCGCGGTGTGCCTGGCGCGGGTCAGCGCGAGGGTGATCTGCTCCCCCCGCGGCCGGGAGTGGTCGAGGGGCACCCGCAGGGAGCCGCACTCCAGGCCGCGCAGGCGGCCCTTCTCGACCGGGTCGTTCTTCGGGCAGGGCCGCCAGGTGATCGTCTCGCGGGCGGCGGCGGGAACGGAAAGGACGGTGAGGACGGCGACCGCCGCGGCGGCCCCGGCCGTCGCGCGGTGGGCTATGGGGTTGCGCACCCTCGAGTTCTATCGGCCGGGTCACGCGCGGCCCGCGATCCGTGATTCCCGCGTTTCCGGGCAAACCCGCGTTACTGCCGAAGCCGGACGGCGCTTCCGACCGAGCCGTCCGGCAGGGACGGAAACAGACGGAAAGGGAACGGGCGGCAAGGGAACGGGCGGAAAGAGAACGGGGCCGCTCCCTGCGGAGCGGCCCCGAGAGACCCCAGGGGTGGACGGACGTCAGAGACGGCCGACCGGGAGGTCCTTGCCGCCCTGGACGCCCGCGGACCGCAGCTGCTGCGTCGGGTCCGGGTTGTTCAGCGCCGGGTCGGCCTTGCAGGAGTCGTCAGGTCCGGGACGGCCCTTCGGCAGCCAGCCGGTGGACAGGTACTTGCCGACCTTGTCGTCCAGGCACTTGTTGCCGTTGAGCGTGTTGGCGTGGGTCTTGCCGCCGAGCTCCAGGAGCAGGCGCGACGACGGGAAGCGCTTGTGCATCTCGTAGCCGCCCGCGACCGGGGTCGCGGCGTCCAGCGTGGACTGGACGAGCAGGATGCCGCCCAGGCCCTTCTTGCCCTGGATCTTCAGCGCCGGACCGCCCTTGAACGGCCAGAACAGCACCGGGGCGTTGTACCAGACGTTGCTCCAGGTGTTGAAGCGGTTGCCCTGCTTCACGAGCTTGTTGGCGTCGCTCTTCCACTTGGCCCAGCTGCGCGGCCACGCGGCGTCCGCGCCCTGGACGGCGTTGTAGACGGCGAAGCCGTTGTCGTCGTCACCCGGGTCGACGCTGTCCACCAGCGGCTTCGGGTCCTTCTTGACGATCCACGCCGACAGGGCCGCGGCCGGGTCCATGTAGGCCGAGGTGTAGTAGCCGGCGGACAGGACGATGTCGTCCAGCTCGTCACCGCCGACGAGACCGCCGATCGGCTTCTTCAGGGCGGCGGCGCGGGTCTTGTAGTACAGCGCCTCGACGGCCTTGCCGGTCTTGCCCAGGTGGTAGACCGAGTCGTACTTGGCGATCCACGCGAACCAGAGCTTGATGTTCCGCTCGAACGCCTTGTCCTGCTCCAGCTGCGAGCCGTACCAGACGGTCTTGGGGTTGACGTTGCCGTCCAGCACCATGCGGCCGACGCGGGTCGGGAACATGGTCGCGTAGGTCGCGCCCAGGTAGGTGCCGTAGGAGAAGCCGTAGTAGTTCGTCTTCTTGGCGCCGAGGGCCGCGCGGATGCTGTCCATGTCGCGCGCCACGTCGGTGGTCCGCATGTGCGGCAGCAGCCAGCCGAACTTCTTCTGGCAGTCCTGCGCGTACTTCTTGGACTTGGCCAGCCAGTACCGCTCGATCTTCGCCGAGGTGGGGGTGTAGTCCGGGCGCGGCGGCTTGGCGTAGTGCGCGTCGCAGGTCAGCGCCGGCTTGCTGGAGCCGACGCCGCGCGGGTCGAAGCCCACGAAGTCGAACTTCGCCGCGGCGGCGCCCTGCCCGACGCCCTTCATCCAGCGCGGCAGCTTCTCGGAGTAGGCGTAGCCCGAGCCGCCGGGACCGCCCGGGTTGCCGAGCATGATGCCCTGGTAGTGCTTGGTGTCGGTGTGGTGCGTCCGCGAGATCGCGATCTGGATCTTCTTGCCGTTGGGCTTGGCGTAGTCCAGCGGGACGGTCACGAACCCGCAGTCGGCCTTGGCCGCGACCAGCTTGGGGTCGGTGCACTTGACCCAGCTGACCTTCGGCTTGGCCGGGGCCTGCGACGGGGCCGCGAGAGCGGCGGACGCGGTGCCGCCGACACCCACCACCGCGGCGGCCGCGGCGATGACGATCTTCTTCATCCAGTGGTCCTTCGGAACGGGGCGCGCCCCGCCTCGGTGGAGGCGGGG
>NZ_QURH01000965.1 GCF_003428695.1 Actinomadura logoneensis | reverse complement strand
GGCGGCCCGGCGGGCGGGCGGGGCCACCCGGGGGCCAGCGGCGGGACGGGCGGGGGCCGCCTGGCAGGATGGGTGCCTGTGACCGGCATCTACGACGACCCCTGGGCCTACGAGCTGGCCTGCTCGTTCCGCGACGTGCCCGCCGAGGTGGACGCGCTGCTCGGGTGGACCGTCCGGCACCGCTCGTCCGGCGCCGCCGCCCGGACCGTCCTGGAGCTGGCGGCGGGCCCGGCCGAGCACGCCCGCGAGTTCGCCCGGCGCGGCCTGGCCGCCACGGCCCTCGACCTGCATCCGGCGATGTGCGCCTACGCCGACCAGCAGGCCAAGGAGCGCGGCCTCGAGCTGGACGTCGTCCAGGAGGACATGACCTCGTTCGCGCTCGGCCGCCGGTTCGACCTGGTCGTGACGATGCTGGACTCCACGTCCCACCTGATGACCCTGGACGCCTTCGTCGCGCACCTGGACCGCACCGCCGACCACCTCAACGCCGACGGCCTGTACGTCCTGGAGATGTCGCACCCGCGCGACCGCCTCACCGACGCCCCGAGCGTCTCCACCGGCTGGACCGTCGAGCACGACGGCCCGGGCGGCAGGGTGGAGGCGACCGTCCGGTGGGGCGAGCCGACCGACCGCCTCGACCCGGTCACGCAGATCGCCGACGACCACGTCACCATGACCATCACCAAGCCGGACGCCCCGGTCCGGGTGATCCGCGACGTCGTGCCCTACCGGTTCTGGACGGCGACCGAGCTGAGCGCCGCCATCCGGCTGTCGGGCGCGCTGGAGACCGTCGCGCAGTACGGCGACTTCGGCGACGTCGCCCTCACCGACGCCGACGCCTGGCGCATGATCACCGTCCTCCGCCGCACCTGACCGGCGGCGCCTCAGCCGACCGGGTGGGGCCGGGGGTCGCCCGGTTGCGGGACGACCATCAGCCCGACCGAGTCGGAGCTCCGCATCCACGCCCCGGTGACGCGGCGCCTGCCGGAGGGACGCCAGGCCGTGGGCGGGACCCACGACGAGGTCGACCCGTCGGCCTTGACCTCCCCGAGCGTGAACGCCGAGGTCAGGCCGCGGCGGCGCAGTTCGGCGAGGGCCTGCGCGACGGTCCGTCCGGCCAGGCGCAGGTCTCCGGCGCGATCACCGGGTCCCGGGTTCGCGTCGAAGTAGACCTCACCGGGCCCGGCTTTCCTGCCGATGACGATGTCGGCCCCCTGCAGGTGGAACATCGCCCCGCCGAGCCGGACCCTCAGCGGGCAGGCGCGCTGCCCCGGCGGGCACTCCAGCACGGCGCCGGACGTCCCGGACACGCCACCCGCGGGCCTCGCGCCCTTGGGCGCGTGCAGCGTTCCGATGGAGACGACCCTGCGTTCCCGCCCCCGCATCACCGGCACGATCCGCAACCTCGCGTCGAGGCCGACCTTGGCGAACGCCTCGCTGAACTCCCGCTGGTCGGCGTAGGCGTTCTTGACCTCCACCTCGTATTCGGCGCCCTTGACGTCGATGGACACGGCCGCGTTGGCGTAACTGCGCAGCGGCGCCGCCTGCCGACCGCCCGGCTGGGCGTCGGCCATCAGGACGGCGACCGCTGCGGCAGCGGCCGAGGCGACCACCGCCCCGCCCAGCAGCATGGGAAGTCGTGGCGCACGCCGACGGCGACGCGTCGGCGCCCCGACGGCTGTGACGGCCGCCAGCAGGGCCCGCCCCCCGGCACCGTCCGGTTCGCTCGCGATGTCGCTGTCGCGCACCGTCGCCAGGCCCGCAACGAGATCGTCGATGTGGGACGTCATGTCAGATCACTCTCCTGAAGAACGGGCCTGGCCTGCACGGCCACCTGCGGACGGACGACGCCCGCGGACCGCAGGGCTCGCGCGAAACGCCCACGGGCGCGGTGCAGGCGGACGCTCACGGCGTTCGCGGAGCAGCCGAGCACCGTCGCGATCTCGGTATGGGACAGCCCTTCCCAGGCCACGAGCGCGAGCAGTTCGCGGTCACGGTCGGGCAGGCGGCGGAAGACCTCGGCGACCGCCGAGTCGTCCCGCGTCGGCGCGGACACGGACAGCTCGGCGACCAGCGCCGCCGTCCTCAGGCCGTGGCGGCGCGCTCCGCGCCGCTGGTTGGCCAGCACGCGGCGCGCGACGCCGTACAGCCACAGCCGCGCCTCTCCCCCGGCCGGCATCTCCGCCGCGCGACGCCATGCGATCGCGAACGTCTCCGCGACCACGTCCGCCGCGTCCTCGGGCGAGTCGCACCGGCGCAGGGCGTAACCGAGCAGCGGTTTGTAGGTGGCGGCGTAGACCTCCGCGAACTCGTCCTCACCCATCCGGGTCCCTCGACATCCGGCCTCCTGAACGTGTGCCTCTCGGTGAACGGTCACCTGCACATGTCCAGTCCCCGCCCGGATCTTTCACACCGGCCGTCCGAACGGCCGGACCGGGCCCGGGTCGCCGCCGGAGGCGTCCGGTGCTCCGGCGGCGACGCGGCTGCCACGGTGTCCCGCCCTGTGTCCGGCGGGCGTCCGGCGTCAGGTCACGGGGTGGGGGCCCAGCCGGGCATGGGGTGCGCGGCCATCAGCTCCCGGATCTCGGCCGCGATCCGCTCCAGACCGGTCTCGTCGCCCTTCGCCGCGGCCTGGACGACCTCGTCGATCCACCCGGCGAGCGGCTCCATGTGCTTCTCGGTCAGCCCCCGCGTGGTGACCGCCGCCGTGCCGACCCGCAGCCCGGACGGGTCGAACGGCTTGCGCGGGTCGAACGGCACCGCGTTGTAGTTCAGCTCGATCCCGGCCCTGTCCAGCGCCTGCGCGGCGGGCTTGCCCGCGACGCCCTTGTTCGTCAGGTCGATGAGGATCAGGTGGTTGTCGGTGCCGCCGGAGATCAGGTCGTAGCCCCGCGCGAGCAGCGCGTCCGCCAGCGCCCGGGCGTTCGCCACGACCTGGCGGGCGTAGGCCGCGAAGTCCGGCCGGGCCGCCTCGCGCAGCGCCACCGCGATCGCGGCGGTCGTGTGGTTGTGCGGACCGCCCTGCAGGCCGGGGAAGACGGCCTTGTCGACCGCCTTGGCGTGCTCCTCGGTGGACATCACCATCGCGCCGCGCGGGCCGCGCAGCGTCTTGTGCGTGGTGGTGGTGATCACGTCGGCGTGGCCGACGGGGGACGGGTGCGCGCCACCCGCGATGAGCCCCGCGATGTGCGCGATGTCGGCGACCAGGACCGCCCCGACCTCGCGGGCGATCTCCGCGAACGCCGGGAAGTCGATCGTGCGCGGGATCGCCGTCCCGCCGCACCAGATCAGCCTCGGCCGCTCCCGCAGCGCCAGGTCGCGGACCTCGTCCATGTCCACGCGGCCGGTGTCGGCGCGCACCCCGTACCGGACGGGGTTGAACCACCTGCCCGTCGCCGACACCGACCAGCCGTGCGTCAGGTGGCCGCCCATCGGCAGCGACAGCCCGAGCACGGTGTCGCCGGGGTTCAGGAACGCCAGGTAGACGGCCAGGTTGGCGGGCGAGCCGGAGTACGGCTGGACGTTGGCGTGGTCGACCCCGAACACCGCCTTGGCCCGCTCGATCGCGGCGAGCTCGACCGGGTCGATGTTCTGCTGGCCCTCGTAGTACCGGCGGCCCGCGTAGCCCTCGGAGTACTTGTTGGTCAGGACGCTCCCGGTCGCCTCCAGGACGGCGGGCGAGACGTAGTTCTCCGAGGCGATCAGCCGGATCTTCTCGAACTGGCGGCGGGCCTCGGCCTCCACCAGGCCGCCGATCTCGGGGTCCTCGGCCAGCAGGTGGGGGATGGACGGCTCGTGCACGGTGCCTCCGCGAAGGTCGGGCCGGAGGCTCGGTGGTCGGGCACCCCGGCATGGTGAGGTGTCCCGTACACCCAGGCGCGCGGTGTGCGGACGGCGGTCTTCGCTCCCCGGTGGTCGGCTCCACCTTGACTGCGCCAGTCGCGTGGTCGTCATCATAGCGGCCCGACCGGCCGCCCCCTTGATCCTTTTTATGCCGTATTGCCGGTCAAGCCGCTAGGGTCGCTGGGATGCGTTCCGAACTCCCCCTCCGCAGGCCGGACGCGACCGTCCGGCTGGGTTGGCTGGACGCCCTGCGCGGCGTCGCCGCCATCACCGTGGCGCTGCACCACGCGTCCTACCACTACCTGCCGCACTTCCGCCGGACGCTGCTGGCCTGGTTCGACCCCGGGATGTTCGGCGTGCTGGTGTTCTTCCTGGTCAGCGGGTACATCGTGCCCGCGTCGCTGGAACGGCGGGGGTCGGTGCGGCGGTTCTGGACCGGCCGGGTGCTGCGCATCTACCCGCTGCTGGCCGCCGCCGTCGCGGTCGTCCTCGTGCTGCACGCGACGGGGGTGTACGCGCTGCGGGACGGGCTGACGGACGACCACCGCCCGGTCACGATCGCGCTCTCCCACCTGACGATGATGCAGGACCTGCTGGGCGTGCCCAGCGCGATCAACGTGCTCTGGACGCTCTCCTACGAGATGGCGTTCTACCTGCTGGTCGTCGCCCTCTTCTCGGTCGGCCTGCACCGGCGCTCGGTCGCCGCGGCGTCCCTCCTCGCGGTCGCCGCGCCCGCCCTGGCGCCCGTCCTGCCCGCCGCCGCGCTGACCGCCCGGTTCGGGGACGGCCGGGTCTCGCTCGCCGCGTTCGTGCTGATGGCCGCCTCGATCGGGCTGGCCTGCGCCCGGCGGACCGCGGTCGCGCGGGGCGGGGCGCTGCTCGGCGGCGCGCTCGCGCTCACCCTCGTCCTGGTCAACGGGCGCGTCGACCCGTGGCAGGGCCTGGCGATCCTCGCGGTCATGTTCACCGGGACGGTCGTCCACCGCGCCGAACGCGGCCAGATCCGGCCGCGCACCGCCGTCGGCGTCTGCCTGCTGGTGGTGGCCTGCGCGGTCGGGACGGGGATCTGGCGCGTCCGGCGCTACACCGACTGGGACACCGACCTCGGGGAGAAGCGCGCCTGGGCGCTCGCCGTCCTCGGCGCGTTCGCGGTGTTCGCGATCGGGTTCGCGCTGCGGGACCGGCACGTCCCGCGCTGGCTGGCGTGGACGGGCGTGGTCAGCTACTCGGTCTACCTGCTGCACGAACTGCTGCTGATGGGCCTGGACACGGTGTTCGGACGGCCCCGCGGCGACCAGCCGCTGCTGCTGGTCCCGTTCGTGGCGCTGCTGCTCGCGGCGAGCTGGGCCGCGCACCGCTGGATCGAGCTTCCGGGCCAGCGCCTCGGCCATGCCCTCGGCCGCCGCCTCGACCCCGCCCCGGCCGCCTCTTCGGCACCGTCGGCGTCGGCGTCGGCGTCGGACGACCGTCCCGACCGCCCGGCCGCGGCGTCCGCCGAGGACTCCGATCAGCAGTCCCTGGTCCACTGACCGGCGCCAGGCGCGAGGGCCGGTGGCGCAGCCCACGGTCGGCGCGTCCCACCAGCGGCCGAAGAGGCGACGCGGCCAGGGAGGAGCGACGCGGGCAGGGGGCGGAGCGCGAAAGGCCCGGCCCCCTCGGCGTCGGAACGCGGAGGGGCCGGGCCCAGATCGTGCGCGGGAACGGAACGGCCCGGTCCCGCGTCGGGTACCGGGCCGGAGGGACGCGCGTCAGGAGCGCGCGGCCTCCATGGCGCGCTTCACGGCAGCGCGCTTCTCGCGGAGCTTGTTGAGGGCCTCCTCGAGGATGGCCTCACCGTCGGCGTCGCTGCGCCGCTCCTTCACGTACGCCAGGTGCGTCTTGTAGGGCTCGGTCTTCGGCGGAGCCGGCGGGTTGTCCTTGTCCTGGCCGGCCGGGAACCCGCAGCGCGGGCAGTCCCACGTGTCCGGGACCGCGACGTCGGTCGCGAAGCTCGGGCGGGTCTCGTGCCGGTTGGCGCAGTAGAAGGTCACCCAGACGCGGGGCGCCGCGTCCCCGCGCTCGGCCTCCCCCATCGGTCCGGCGCCGACACGGCTTCCCCGAATCGCGTTGCCACTACCCACGGACTTACTCCTCGGTCGATACGCCGCCGCCCGCTGCGAGGTCGCTCCGGGAGCCGGGCGGCGGCTCGGCGGTGTTAGGTGTTCTTCGGCTCGGTGCCCGGGGCCGGTACTACGGGACCGGCCCCGGTGAGCGCGGGTCAGCTGTGCTTGAACAGCAGGCCCAGCACGATGATCGAGGCGAACCAGACCACGCCGACCCCGACGGTCAGCCGGTCCAGGTTCCGCTCGACCACCGACGATCCGCCCAGCGACGACGAGATGCCGCCACCGAACATGTCGGACAGTCCCCCACCCTTGCCCTTGTGCATCAGGACGAGAACCACCATCAGCAAACTCGTGATGATGAGCACGATGGACGAAGCGATGATCACAGTTGCGCGCCTTCTCTGGCCTGCCCCGCCGAGGCGGGGCCTGACTGATGTTGGACGGAGGATCTAGTCGGGCGGTTTACCCGTCTCCCCCGCAGGGTACGACGAAGTCTTCGCTGGTTCGGCAAGAACCGGCGGGTCGAGACCGAATTGATCTCAAGTCGCCGGTCCCCGACCGCCGTTCCTCAGGCCGGAAGGTCCCGGTACCGGCAGATCTTGACGAACTCGCCCGCGTCCAGACTGGCACCTCCGACCAGGGCGCCGTCCACGTCCGGCTGCGCCATGATCCCGGCGATGTTGTTGCCCTTGACCGAGCCACCGTACAGGATCCGCACCTTGTCGGCCGTCTCACCGTCGTACAGCTCGCCCAGCAGCCCCCGGATCGCGCCGACGACCTCCTGCGCGTCCTGCGGCGTGGCGACCTCGCCGGTGCCGATCGCCCAGACCGGCTCGTAGGCGATCACCAGGCCGGCGGCCTGGTCGGCCGGGATCTTCTCCAGCGCGCCCGTCACCTGGCGCAGGCAGTGCGCGACGTGCTCGCCCGCCTTGCGCACCTCCAGGCCCTCGCCGACGCACACGATCGGCGTGATCTTGTTGGCCAGCGCGGCCCGCGCCTTGGCGTTGACCAGCGCGTCGTCCTCGTGGTGGTACTGGCGGCGCTCGGAGTGGCCGACGGCCGCGTAGGTGCAGCCCAGCTTGGCCAGCATCGCCCCGGAGATCTCGCCGGTGTAGGCGCCGGAGGCGTGCTGGGAGATGTCCTGCGAGCCGTAGGTGATCTCCAGCTTGTCGGCGTCCACCAGCGTCTGCACCGAGCGGATGTCGGTGAACGGCGGCAGGACGGCGACGTCCACCGCGGCGTAGTCCGCCTCCTTCAGCCCGAACGCGAGCTTCTGGACGAGCGCGATCGCCTCGAAGTGGTTGTTGTTCATCTTCCAGTTGCCCGCCATGAGCGGCTTGCGCGCGGGGGCCTTCGCGGAAGGGGCCATCTCGGTCAGTCCTCCAGAGCCTTCAGGCCGGGCAGGGTCTTGCCTTCCAGGTACTCCAGGCTGGCGCCGCCGCCGGTGGAGATGTGCGAGAACGCCTTCTCGTCGAAGCCGAGCCGGCGGACCGCCGCGGCGGAGTCGCCGCCGCCGACCACCGTGAACGCGCCCGAGTCGATCAGGCCCTGCGCGACGGCGCGGGTGCCGTGCGAGTACGGCTCCATCTCGAACACGCCCATCGGGCCGTTCCAGAAGACGGTCCCGGCGCCGGCGAGCCGGGAGGCGAACAGCGCGCCGGACTCGGGCCCGATGTCCAGGCCCATCCGGTCGGCGGGGATCGCGTCGGCCGGGACGACGTCGTGGTCGGCGTCGGCGGCGAACGCCGTCGCGGCGACCACGTCGGTCGGCAGGACGATCTCCACACCGTTCTTCTCCGCCCGCGCCAGGTACTCGCGGACGGTGTCGAGCTGGTCCTGCTCCAGCAGGGAGGCGCCGACCTCGTGGCCCTGGGCCTTGAGGAAGGTGAACACCATGCCGCCGCCGACCAGGATGCGGTCGGCCTTGCCGAGCAGGTTGTCGATCACGCCGAGCTTGTCGGAGACCTTGGAGCCGCCGAGGACGACCGCGTAGGGGCGGGCGACGTCCTCGGTGAGCTTGCGCAGCACGTCCAGCTCGGCCGCGATCAGGTGGCCGGCGGCGTGCGGCAGCCGCTGCGGCACGTCGTAGACGCTCGCGTGCCTGCGGTGTACGGCGCCGAAGCCGTCGCCCACATAGAGCTCGGCGAGGGCGGCCAGCCGGTCGGCGAACGCGCCGCGCTCGGCGTCGTCCTTGCTGGTCTCGCCGGGCTCGAAGCGCAGGTTCTCCAGGAGGGCGACGCCGCCCTCGGCGAGGCCCGCGACGGCGGCCCGGGCGGAGTCGCCCACGACGTCGGCCGCGAACGCCACGTCCCGGCCGAGCAGCTCGCCGAGCCTCTTCGCGACGGGCGCGAGCGAGAACTCGGGCTTGACCTCGCCCTTGGGACGGCCGAGGTGGGCGCAGACGACCACCTTCGCGCCGCGCTCGGCCAGGGCCCTGATCGTGGGCACGCTGGCCCGGATCCGGCCGTCGTCGGTGATCTCGCCGCCGTCGAGCGGCACGTTCAGGTCAGTGCGGACCAGCACCGTGCGGCCGGTCACGTCCAGGTCGTCGATGGTGCGCATCGGAACGCGGAGTCCTTCCGTGAGTCGCGTGCGGGTGTGCCGCGGGCGGCCCCGGCGCGGGGCCGCCCGCAGACGTGCGCCCGCCGTGGCCCGGAGCGCGTCCGGG
>NZ_QURH01000964.1 GCF_003428695.1 Actinomadura logoneensis | reverse complement strand
GGCCGCGTCGCGGCCGGCGACGCCGCTGCTCGACCGGATCGTCCGCTGGGCGCGCGAGTCCCCCGAACGGCCCGCGGTCCGGTCCGGCGGCGCGGCCGTCGGGTACGGCGAACTGCTGCGCTCGGCGGAGCGGGTCGCCGGGCGGTTACGCCGGGCCGGGGTCGGCCGCGACGTGCTGGTGCCGCTGTGGATGGACGCCTCGCCGGAGCTGGTCGCCGCCGCTCTCGGCGTGCTGCTGGCGGGCGGCGCCTACGTCGGCATGGACGTGGACGACCCGGCCGACCGGGCGAAGGTGATCCTGTCCGACTGCGCCCCGCCGGTCGTGCTGACCACGCGGGCGCTGGCGGCGTCCGCTCCGCCGGGCGACTGGGAGACCCTCGCCGTCGAGGAGGTCCTGGAGGACGGCACCGGGGACGCCGGTGACGGTGACGCGGACGCCGGTGCCGGGGACCCGCCGGACGTCCGCCCCGGCGATCTCTGCTACGTCACGTTCACGTCCGGCTCGACCGGGATCCCGAAGGGCGTGCTCGTCGAGCACGGCGGCGTGGACAACCTGGTGGCCTGGTACGTCGAGGAGTTCGCCGTCGCGCCCGGCGACCGGATGCCGCAGCTCGCCAAGCCGTCGTTCGACGGGTGGGCGCTGGAGGTCTGGCCGTGCCTGGGCGGCGGCGGGACGCTGTGCCTCACCGGGGGACGCCTGCCCGACTCGCCGCAGGACCTGGTCGACTGGCTCGTCCGCGAGGACGTCGCGGTCGGGTTCTTCACGACCGCGCTGGCCGTCCAGCTGCTGGAGGCGCGCTGGCCCGAGACCGGCGGCACGTTCCGGACGATGCTGCTCGGCGGCGAGAAGCTGCACGCGCCGCCGCGCGCCCGCCCGCCGTTCGCGCTGTTCCACGTGTACGGGCCGACGGAGACGACGATGCTCGCGACCTGCGGCGCGATCCGCGCGGACGCCCCGCCCGACGCGTCCCCGCCGATCGGCCGCCCGCTGCCGGGGCTGCGCGGGCACGTCCTGGACGAGCACCGCCGGCCGGTGCCCGACGGCGAGCCCGGCGAGCTGCACATCGAGGGCCTCGGGGTCGCGCGCGGCTACCTGAACCGGCCCGCGCTGACCGGCGAGCGGTTCCACCGGGCGCCGGAGTCCGGGGCGCGGATGTACGCGACGGGCGACCTGGTGCGGCGGCTGCCGGACGGGGACATCGAGTTCCTCGGCCGCGCCGACGAGCAGATCAAGCTGCGCGGCTTCCGGATCGAGCCCGGCGAGATCGAGGTGGCGATGCTGGCGGTGCCGGGCGTGGGACGGGCCGCCGCCGTGGTGCACGAGCCGCCCGGGAGCACCGGGCCCGACGCCCGCCGCCTGGTCGGCTACTGGACCGCGGCGCGCGGGGCGTCCGCGCCGACCGCGGAGGCGCTGCGCGCCCGGCTGTCCGAGCGGCTGCCGCGCTACATGGTGCCGGTCGCGTTCGTCCGGCTGGACGAGATGCCGCTCACCCCGCACGGCAAGACCGACCGCCGGGCGCTCGCCGAACGCGGGCTGGAGCAGCCGGCGGGCGGCGAGGCGGGGCGCGACATGGAGTACCGGTCCGCCGCCGAGAAGCTGCTCGCCGAGGTCTGGTCGAAGGTGCTGGGCGTCCCGGAGGTCGGGCGCGAGGACAGCTTCTTCGACCTCGGCGGCGACTCGCTGCTGGCGATGCGCGCGGCGGCCGAGGCGCGGCGGCGCGGCCTCTACCTGGTCGCCGAGGACCTGTTCGAGACCGACATCCTGTGCGAGCTGGCCGAGGCCGTCGGCGCCGGCGGGGCGCCCGCGGCCCGGACGGGGGCGTGACCGGGATGAGCCGTTCCGTCGCCCTCGTCGAGGTGCCGCTGTACCCGCACACGCTGCCGCTCGCGTCCGGCTACCTCCAGGCGTACGCGCAGCAGGACCCGGAGATCGCGGACGCGTTCTCCTTCACCATCCACTCCCGCTCGGTCGCCCATCCCGAGACGGAGCTGACCGCCGAGCTGGTCGCGCTGGACGCCGACGTCTACGCGCTGAGCTGCTACCTGTGGAACATGCGCCGGATGCGCAAGGTCCTGGCGGCGCTGCGCGCGGCCCGCCCGGACGCGCGGTTCATCCTCGGCGGCCCGCAGGTAATGAACCGGATCACCGAGTACATCGGCCCGGACATGGAGAACGTGACCGTCGCCGACGCGGAGGGCGAGACCGTCTTCGCCGCCTACCTGAAGGAGCTGGCCCGCCCGGACGCCGACCTCGCGCGCGTCGGCGGGATCAGCTTCTGGCGGGACGGCGGGCTCGTCACGACGCCGCGCCCCGACCGGATCAAGGAGCTGGACGAGATCCCCTCGCCGTTCGCCGCCGGGATCTTCGACGGCGCGGACTACACGTTCGCGGTGGTCGAGACGAACCGGGGCTGCCCGTTCCGCTGCACCTACTGCTACTGGGGCGCGGCGACCAACGACAAGGTGCACCGCTGGGACCTGGACCGGGTCAAGGCCGACCTGACCTGGCTCAGCGAGCACGGCGTGGAGAACCTGTTCCTCGCCGACGCGAACTGGGGCGCGCTGCCCCGCGACGTCGAGCTCACCCGACACCTGGTGAGCTGCAAGGAGGCCAACGGCTACCCGCTGATGGTGAACATGCAGGCGGCCAAGAACCGGCCGGACCGGGTCACCGAGATCACCGACATCCTGGTGACCGGCGGGATGCTCACCAGCCAGCCGGTGTCGCTCCAGACGGTCAGCCCGGCCGCGCTGACCATGGTGGACCGCTCGAACATCAAGGAGTCCACCTACGTCGAGCTGCAGGGCAAGCTGCACGAGAAGCGGATCAGCTCCTACACCGAGCTGATCTGGCCGCTGCCCGGCGAGACGCTCGAGTCGTTCCGGCAGGGCATCGGGCGGCTCTGCCGGATGGGCGCGGACGTCATCGTCACCTACCCGCAGCTGCTGCTGCCGAACACGCCGATGGCGCGGCAGGTGGACGTGCTCGGCATCCAGACCGTCCAGGTGACCGACGACGCGTCCGAGGCGGACGTCGTGGTCGGCACCAAGTGGGTGGACCGCGCCGACTACGAGCTCGGCGTCTGGTTCTACTACGCGGTCGTCTCCGCCTACAACGCGCGCGGGCTGTTCTACACGGCCCGGCACCTGGAGGCCGCCGGGGTCCGCAGCCACGAGGCGCTGCTGGAGGACGTGGCGCGCTGGTTCCGCGAGAACCCGGACCGCGAGCTGAGCCGGTTCTTCGCCGACTCGATCGCCACGCTCGACAACTACGACATCAACAACCTGGGCAAGGTGCTGCACAAGGTCATGCACTCGCACCGCGCCGAACTCGACCACCTGCTGCTGGGCTTCGCGCGGACCCTGCCGGGCTGGCGGGACGACCCGCTGCTGCGCGCCATGGTCGAGCTCGACCTGCTGGCCCGTCCCTACGTGTACCGGGAGCCGGCGGTCCTGCCGGACGTCCCGCTGCGCGAGGTGGCGGTGCTCGACCGCGGGCGGTTCGACCTGACCGTCGAGATGCCGCGCGCGGCGGCGGAGGCGGCGGGGCTGCCGGGCGTCCCGGCCGACGGCGACCGGGTGGTGCTGGTCGTCGACCACCGGGGGCGCCGCAAGATGCCGTATCCGAGGCACCGCAGCCTGGACCACAACGCCTCGTACTGCCAGGCGATGATGAACCGGATGCGGGACGTCCTGCCCGAGTGGCGGGCGCTGAGCCCGGCCGCGCCGACCGGCGCGTCGGCGGGGTGAGGCCGTGCGGGAGGAGATCCTGGACGACGAGCACCGCGACTTCCGCGACCTGGTCCGCTCGTTCATCGCCAAGCAGGTCGCGCCGCACTACGCGGCGTGGGAGGAGCGCGGGATGGCCGACCGCGCCGTCTGGCGCGAGGCCGGGGCCGCGGGGCTGCTCGGCATCGACATGCCCGAGGAGTACGGGGGCGGCGGGAACGCCGACTACCGGTTCCAGGCGATCCTGTCCGAGGAGCTGGCCCGCGCGGGCACCTACGCGCCGAGCCTGCCGCTGCACAACGAGATCGTCGGCCCGTACCTGCGGACGCTGGCGACGCCCGGGCAGCGGGAGCGCTGGCTGCCGGGGTTCTGCTCGGGCGCGTGCGTCACCGCGATCGCGATCACCGAGCCGGACGCGGGCAGCGACATCAGCGCCATGCGCACGACGGCCGCGCGGGAGGACGGGCACTGGGTGCTGAACGGCGCCAAGACGTTCGTGTCGAACGGGCACAGCGCCGACCTGTACCTGGTGCTCGCGCTGACGCCGGGCGGTCCGCGTCCGGCCCGCGGGTCCCGCGGGTCCCGCGGGACGTCGGCGAGCCTGCTGGCGGTCGAGGCGGACCGGGCCGGCGTCGGCCGCGGCCGGAAGATCGACAAGATCGGGATGCGGGCGCTGGACACCGCCGAGCTGTTCTTCGACGGCGTCCGCGTCCCGGAGGAGAACCTGCTCGGACGGCCCGGACGCGCGTTCGCCTACCTCATGCGCAACCTCGTCCAGGAACGGATGTGGATCGGGGTGTCCGCGCTGGCCGCCGCCGAGCGGATCTTCGACGACACGCTCGCGTACGCGGGGGAGCGGTCGGTGTTCGGGATGGCCGTCGGGCACCACCAGAGCAACCGGCACCTGCTCGCCGAGCTGGCCACCGCGCTCTCGGTGGCGCGCAGCCACTGCGACAGAGCCGTCCTGGCCCACAGCGCCGGGCGGCTCACCGCCGAGGACGCCGCGATGGTCAAGTGGTGGAACACCGAGCTCTGCCAGACCGTCGTGAGCCGCTGCCTGCAACTGCACGGCGGCTACGGGTTCGTCCGGGAGTTCGCGGTCGCGCGGGCCTTCGTCGACACCCGCGTGCAGTCGATCTACGGCGGCACCACCGAGGTGATGAAGGAGATCATCGGCCACTCGCTGGTCTGACCCGGAGCACGAGCCGCCGGGCAGGAGGCGGGCCGACAGGAGAGGCCGGGCACGAACGGCCGAGGCACGAGAGGGAGGACGCATGGCGCGGGCGCACCCGTGGTACCTGCCGTTCACGCCGCGCCCGGACGCGCGGCTCCGGCTCTACTGCCTGCACTGCGCGGGCGGCGGGCCGTCGATGTTCCGCACCTGGCCGGAGCTGCTGCCCGACTGGATCGAGGTGCGCGCGGTGCGGCTGCCCGGACGCCCCGGACGGCACCGCGAACCGCCCCTGACCAGCGCGGACGAGGCCGTCGCCGCCTTGCTGGACGGCCTGTCCGACGCGGGCGGCCTCGACCGCGACCACGCGTTCCTCGGGCACAGCATGGGCGCGCTGCTCGCCTACCTGATGCTCGGCGAGCTGGACGCGGCCGGCCTGCCCGCGCCCCGGTTCTTCGGGGTGGCGGCGTGGACCCCCGGCGGCGCGTCCAGGGACGTGATGCCGGACCCGGAGTCGTCCGACGAGGTGTTCACCGAGGCGGTGCGCGCGCTCGGCGGCGTCCCGGACGAGCTGCTCGACGACCCCGGCATGCTGCGTGCGACGCTGCCGATGCTGCGCGCCGACTTCACGCTGGTCCGCGGATACCGGCGTCCGGAGCGTCCGCGGACGCGGGTGCCGCTGGTCGCGTTCGGCGGCGCGGACGACCGGGTGGTCCCGCCCGCGCTGATGGACGCCTGGAAGGACGAGTCCGAGGACTTCCGGGGCCTGCACATGTTCCCCGGCGGCCACTTCTTCCTGCGCGAGCACGCGGCGGAGGTCGCGCGGATCGTCGCGCGGACGGCCGGGGAGGTGCTCGCCGCCCCGGCCGCCCCGCACTGACACCCCGCAGCGACACCCCGGACGGCCGGTCAGGGCCGGGCCGGCTCCTCGCCCTCGACCGGGGCGAGGAGCGCGCCGGTCTCGGCGTGCCGCACGCGGATCGCCTCGACCGGGCAGTTCTCGGCGGCGTCCAGGACGGCGTCGGCCTCGCCGGTGAACTCGTCCACGGGCCGCGACCGGTTGTCCTGCAACCGGAAATGCGCGGGCGCGATACCCGTGCACATTCCCGAACCGATGCACACCCCCGAGTCGACTCCGATCTGCCACTTCCGGCCATTCTTCTCTGCCATGGCAATCCTTTCTCGCGGTGCCCGATGTCCCGGCGACGGGACAACATCTTCCCTGTTAGCGAGGCATTTGGTGGCGGTGGGCTCTTGACCCGTCCGGCTTCCGCAGTGACAGTTAACAACAATTTTCTACGCCATTTTCGGTGGGGTGATGGATGTGCGGGAACCGGTGGACGGCACCGTGCCGGAGCGGTTCGCGAGGCTCGCGGCGGAAACGCCGGACGCGGTCGCGGCGGTGTCCGGCGACGTCTCGCTGACCTACCGGGAACTGGGCGCCGAGGCCGACCGGGTCGCGCGCGCCCTGGTGGCCCGGGGCGTCGGCCCGGAGTCGGTGGTGGCGGTCGTGCTGCCGCCGTCCGCCGGGACGGTCGCGGTGCTGCTCGGGGTCCTGCGGGCCGGCGCCGCGTACCTGCCGATCGACCCCGGCTACCCGGCCGAGCGGGTCGCGTTCATGCTCCGCGACGCCGCGCCCGTCCTGCTGCTGACGACGCCGGAGGCGGGCGCCGGCCTGCCGGGCGGCTGCCCGCGCCTCACCCCGGACGAGCTGACCGCCGGGCCCCTCGCCGGGTCGGTCCCGCCCGTCCGGCACCCGGACCGGACGGCGTACCTCATCTACACCTCGGGCTCGACCGGGGTGCCGAAGGGCATCGCGACCACGCACCGCGCCCTGCTGGAGTTCGCGGGCGACCACCGGTGGCGCAACGGCGCGCAGGAATGCCTGCTGCTGCACTCGCCGCTGGCGTTCGACGCGTCGGTGTACCAGCTGTGGGTGCCGCTGCTGACCGGCGGCCGGGTGGTGGTGAGCCCGAGCCGCGACCTCACCCCGGACCTGCTGGCCCGGCTCGTCGCGGAGCACGGCGTGACCGCGACCCTGCTGATCAGCTCGGTCTTCAACCTGCTCGTCCGGGAGGACGCGCGCTGCCTGGCCGGGTTCCGCGAGGTGTGGGTGGGCGGCGAGCGGGTGTCGCCGCCGTTCATGCGCCGCGCGCTCGAAGCCTGCCCCGGCACCTCGTTCGTGAACGGCTACGGGCCGACGGAGACGACGGTGTTCTCGACCGGCCACGTGCTGTCCGCCGACGAGGACCCGGACGCCGAGGTGCCCATCGGCCGGGTCTTCGACGCGCTCACCGGGCGCGTCCTGGACGAGGCGCTCCGGCCCGTCCCGCCGGGGACGCCGGGCGAGCTGTACCTGAGCGGCGGCCAGGTGGCGCGCGGGTACGTGAACCGCCCCGCGCTGACCGCCGAGCGGTTCGTGGCGTGCCCGTTCGGCGCGCCCGGCGAGCGCATGTACCGGACGGGCGACATCGTCGTCGAGGGCCCGGACGGCGAGCTGCACTACCAGGGCCGCGCGGACGACCAGGTGAAGGTCCGCGGCTTCCGGATCGAGCTCGGCGAGATCGAGACCGTCCTGCTCGACCACCCGGACGTGGCGCACGCGGCCGTCGCCGTCCACGAGGACGCGCGCGGCAGGCACCTGGTCGGGTACGTGGTCGGGGCGGGGGCCGGGGCCGGGGACAGGACGGGTGGCGCGGCGCCGGACGCCGCGGACCTGCGGGAGTTCGCCGCGCTGCGGCTGCCCGAGTTCATGATCCCGTCCGCGTTCGTCCCGATGGACGCGCTGCCGCTGAACGCCAACGGCAAGCTCGACCACGCCGCGCTGCCCGCGCCCGCGTTCGACGCCGGCGACTACCGCGCGCCGCGCACCGCCGCCGAGACCGCCCTCGCGGAGGTGTTCGCCGAGGTGCTGGGCCGCGCGCGGGTCGGGATCGACGACGACTTCCTCGCGCTCGGCGGCGACAGCATCCAGGCGATCCAGGTGGTGGCGCGGGCGCGCGGACGCGGCCTCGCCGTCGCGTCCCGGGACGTCCTGGAACTGCGCACGGTCGCCGCGCTCGCCGGGGCCGCCGACGCGTCCGCCGCGGACGCCGGGCGGCCCGTGCTCGCCGAGCTCGACGGCGGCGGGAACGGCTGGATGCCGCTGCTCCCCGCCGCGCAGTGGATCAAGGAGCTGGGGCCCGGCTTCGAGCGGCTGATGCAGGCGATCGTGCTGGAGCTGCCCGAGGACATCGACCACGACGGGCTCGTCGCGACGCTCACCGCCGTCGTGGACCGGCACGACCTCATGCGCGCGCGCCTCGTCCCGGACGGCCTGGTCGTCGACCCGCCCGGCGGCGCCGACGTGGGGCGGCTGATCCGGCGGGTGGAGGTGGACGGCCGCTGGGACGACCCGTCCTGGCACCGCACGCTGGTCGGCGAACTGGACGCGGCGGCCGACCGGATGGACCCGACCACGGGGGCGATGTCGCAGTTCGTGTGGTTCGACCCGCCGTCCGGGCCGGGCCGCCTGCTGCTCACCCTGCACCACCTGGCCGTGGACGGCGTGACGTGGCGGATCGTGATGCCCGACCTGGCGGCGGCGTGGCGGCGGATCCGCGCGGGCGAGGCTCCGGGCCTGCCGCCGGTCGCGACGTCCGCGCGGCGCTGGGCGCACGCGATGGCCGAGGCC
>NZ_QURH01000962.1 GCF_003428695.1 Actinomadura logoneensis | reverse complement strand
CCTCGGCCGCCCGGCGTCCCCGAAGCCGTCCGGCGGGCCGGCGTCGCCGCGCGGACGGCCGCCCTCGGGCCCGTTCCCGTACGGACGATCACCACGCGAACGATCACCGCGCGGACGATCACCACGCGGACGGTCGCCGCGCGGGCGGTCGTCACGGGGACGGTCGCCGCGCGGGCGGCGGCCCTGCGCCGAGGCCGGAGACCGGGAGGCGGAGCGGCTCATGGCTTGGCGGGGTTCCCGGCCATCTCCAGACGGCCCCAGACGAAGTCGGCCGGCTTCTCCACCGCGAGGCTGAGGTCCACCAGCTCGGAGAGGTTCGCGGGCTGCGCGCCGCCGGCCCGCTGCACCCACGACACGACCACGAAGTGGCCGTAGGTGTGCGCGTAGGCGGCGCTGAAGCCGCTGTGGAAGGGGGTCGCGCCGGACGGGTTGAGCGCGCGGACGAAGCCCGCGTTGGTCGCCGGGTCCAGGTTCCGGACGACCTGCTGCGCGCCCTCCTGGCTCACCATGTTCAGCACCGCGAACTGGCCGACGTGCTGCTTGTCCTGGCTCACGTACGCGCCGCGCGCGACCTGCGAGCACTGGAACTTCGCCAGGTCGGCCTGGAGCGCCGCGCCCCAGGTCGCCTGCTTGCAGTCGGCGGCCAGGTCCGTCCCGGCGAGCGTGAACGAGTACTTCTTGTAGGAGACCGTCTTCACGTCGGAGGGGAAGACCTCGCCCACGGTGATCGGGCGCTCGTCGTGCTGCCGGTCGGCCAGCCGGGCCATCTCCTTCTCGGGGGCCCACGGGGTGAAGGCGGTCGGGAGCAGCTTCTCCCCCGCCGTCGCCGCGGCCCCGCCGGATTTCTTGTCCCCGCCGGAGACCAGCACCGCGCCGACCACGGCCGCGACGACCACGGCCAGCGCGACCGCCCCGCCGATGAGCAGCTTCGGGTTCAGCCCCTTCGGTCCCTTGCCGCCGTCCCCCGCGGAGTCGGCCGGCCAGAAGTCGCGCCCGCCGGTCTTGGTGCCGGACGGGGATCCCGCCGGGGTCGGTCCCGGGGTGGCGCCTGAGTCACGAGCCTCGATCACAGTGCGGGAGCCTATCGTTCCAGCCGCCCACGCGCGCACAAAAGGGCGTTTCCGGTCGCTACACCCCGGCCCGGCACGGCGCCCCGGCGCCCCCGCGCGGTCACAGTCCGGACTGGCCGATCAGCGCGCCCACCCCGAAGGTGATCGCCGCCGCGGCCCCGCCGAACACCAGCTGGCGCAGCCCGCTGAACCACCAGGACCGCGTCGTCACCCGCGCCACCAGCGCGCCCGCGCCGAACAGGCCGAGCGCCGCCACGATCGCGGCGGGCCACAGGTTCTGCGCGCCCAGCAGGTACGGCAGCACCGGCAGGATGGCCCCGACCGCGAACGACACGAACGACGACCCGGCCGCCACCAGCGGGGACGGCAGGTCGCCCGGCGCGACGCCCAGCTCCTCGCGGGCGTGCACCTCCAGGGCCTCCTCCGGGTCGCGCGACAGCTGCCGCGCGACCTCCGCCGCCGTCACCGGGTCCACGCCGCGCTTCTCGTACAGGGCCGCGAGCTCCCGCTCCTCGGCCGCCGGGTGCCGGGCCAGCTCCAGCCGCTCGATCTCGATCTCGGCCAGCGCCAGCTCCGACTGGGAGGCGACCGAGATGTACTCGCCCGCCGCCATCGAGAACGCGCCGGCGGCGAGCCCGGCCAGCCCGGCGAGCAGCACCACCTGCTGGGAGGCGTTGCCGCCCGCGACCCCGGCGATCAGCGCGAAGTTCGACACCAGGCCGTCCATCGCGCCGAACACCGCGGGCCGCAGCCACCCACCCGTCACGTCCCGGTGCTGGTGGTGATGCTCGGCGAGCATCTCGGGCTCCTCGGCGGTCAGTCCCCCCATGGCGGCTTCTTCTTTCCCTATTTCGCGTCCCGGACGGGCTCGGCCTTGCCCGCACCGGTGTCGGTCTCGTCCGCCGGAGCGGTCCCGCCCGCGGCGTCGTCCTCGTCCTCGGTCTTGTCGCCGCGCCCGGCCCGGGGCTTGCGCGGCTCGGCCTCGGCGTCGGCCTTGACCTCGGCGTCGGCGTCGGCGTCGGTTTCCGTCGCGGAGTCGGCCTCGGGCTCTGCGGCGGTCTCGGGCTCGTCCTTCGCCGTCTCGGCCGGGGGCTCCGGCGCGGACTCGGCGGCGGTGGCGGGCTTCGGGGAGGTCGGAGAGATCGTACCGTCCGCGCCCTCGATGTCCGTTTCGGGGGCAGGGTCGGGCACGTCGTCCGCCTTCGCCGCGCTCTCCGGGTTCTCCGTGCTCGCCGGGTTCTCCGTCTCGTGCGCCGGCGTCGGCTCGGCGGTCTCCGGCTCGTCCGCGGACGGCTCGGCGGCGACGTCCTCCGCCGTGCGGCCGGGCTTGTCGTCCTCCGGCGCGTCCTCGGGCTCGGGCCCGGCCGGCGGGGTGTCCCCGGACTCCTCGGCCTTCTCGACGGCGGGCTCGGCGGCGGGCTCGGCCTGGACGGCGGGCTCGACCGCGCCGACGGCCTCCGGGCCGGTCCTGCCGCGGGCCCAGTACAGGTAGGCGACCGCGCCGAGGAAGACGATGATCGAGGTCCAGTCGTTCAGCCGCAGCCCGGCGACGTGGTGGGCGTCGTCGATCCGCAGCGCCTCGATCCAGAAGCGCCCGACGGTGTAGGCGGCGATGTAGAGCGCGAACGCGCGGCCGTGGGTGAGCCGGTAGCGCCGTCCGGCCCACAGCACCAGGACGCCCACGCCGACGCACCACAGCGACTCGTACAGGAACGTGGGGTGGTAGGTGGCGACGTCGGCGTACTTCGGGTCGAGGGTGCCGTCCGCGGTGCGCGGCCGGTGCGCGGGGTCGATCTTCAGGGCCCAGAAGGCGTCCAGCGGACGGCCGTAGAGCTCCTGGTTCCACCAGTTGCCCCAGCGGCCGATCGCCTGGGCGAACGCGATGCCGGGCGCGATCGCGTCGCCGAGCGCCAGCACCGAGATGCCCCGGCGGCGGCAGCCGATCACCGCGCCGACCGCGCCGAGCACGACGGCGCCCCAGATGCCGAGGCCGCCCTCCCAGATCTTCAGCGCGTTGACCGGGTCCCTGCCGTCCCCGAAGTAGCGCTGGTAGTCGGTGATGACGTGGTACAGGCGCCCGCCGACCAGGCCGAACGGGACGGCCCAGACGGCCACGTCGATCACCGTGCCGGGCTGGCCCCCCTTGGCCGCCCAGCGGCGTTCGCCGAGCCAGACCGCCACGACGATGCCAAGGATGATCATCAGGGCGTAGGCGCGGATCGGGATCGGCCCGAGATGCCAGACGCCCTGGGAGGGACTCGGAAGGAAAGCCACCGGCTGCATGAGCGTTGACGTTACCGCGTCCAGCGGATAAGGGGGCGCACGTCCCGCACCGGAAACACCCGATCGCCGAATCTTCCGGGCGGAACGGTAACCGGAGAGACGGTGGACCCCCGTTCCGCCGTCGCCTGCGCGGCTCCGGGCGGGCCGCGGCGCCCGCGGATCCGGCGGGCGCACGGCCGTCCGTCCGCTACCGGCCCCGGGCCTGCTCGACGGCCTGGGTCAGCTCCTGCTTGCTGTTGACGGTGAGCTTCCTGCCGTCCAGGAACATCGTCGGCGTGCCCTGGACGCGCCGGGTCTCCAGGGCGTACCTGGTCATCTCGGCGACCTGCGGCCTCTTCTGCATGTCGCGGACGCACCGCTCGAAGTTCGCGTCCGTGACGCCCAGCTGACGTCCCCACTTCACCAGCTCGTCCGGGGTGAAGCCGGTCTTGCCCTCCTCGGGCTGCGCCTTGTAGAGGGTGTCGTGGTACGACAGCCACTTGTCGGCCGGGACGCACAGGGCCGCGTTCGCGGCGCGTTCGGAGTTGCCGCTCAGCGGCTCCTGCTGGAACAGGTGGAACGGCCGGTAGACCAGCTTCGTCCTGCCCTGCGCGGCGAGCTGCCGCATGGTGCCGCCGAGCGCGGCCTCCAGCGCCTTGCAGCCGGGGCACTGGAAGTCCTCGAACAGCTCCAGGACGGGCTTGGAGACGCCCGCGGCGGCCATCGCGACCGATCCGTCCGGGTTCCGGGTGACCGGCGCCGACGGCCCGTCGTAGGGCGCGGCGGTCACGCCCCCCTCCCTGCCCCCGCGGTTGGCGACCAGGATCACCACCAGGACGATCAGCACCGCCGTGGCCACCACGCCCGCGATGATCAGGAGGAGCCGGTTGCGGCGCTCCCGCGCGGCGCGCGCCGCCCGTTCCGCCGCCATCCGTTCGCGCGCCGTGCGCGTCCTGTCGGCCTTGCTCATCGATCCCCCGATCGGCTCGCCCTCTTGCGCTGACGCTTGCAGAGCGTAGTGGTCGAACGGTCACCGTGCGTGACAGGCGCGGGCTGGGACCGGGAGAAACGGCACCGGAGAAAAGGCGACCGGCCGGCCACATCCCGCACGAGGAGCGTGCGGGATGTGACCGGCCGGTGGGCCGATCGCGGTGCCCGTCCGTCACGCCCGTCGCGTCCGTCCGGACGGGCAGACGGACGCGGCGGACGGCCGGACGAACGGACGGGGCGGATCAGACGCCGGTGAGGGCCTTCTGCAGCGCGTTCGGGTCGAACATGGCGTTCTGGTCGAGCGGCTTGCCGTTGACGAGGACGGACGGCGTGCCGGCCTTGCCGCCGTACTTCGCCTCGAGCGTCTTGAGCCCGTCCTCGTTGTTCTTCTTGACCTGCGAGGCGTACTTCTGGTCCGACACGCACTTGGCGAAGTCGCCGGTCGCGCCCGCGGCGGCACCGAACTTCTTCAGCGTGTCGACGCTCAGCGCCTTCCGCTCGTCCGGCTGGTTCTGGTAGGCGACGTCGTGGAACTGCAGGAACCTGCCCGCGTCGGCGGCGCACCAGCCCGCGACGGCCGCGCGCGGCGAGCCCTCGGGGTTCACGAACGACAGGATGTGGTAGTTCACCGTGATCTTGCCCTCGGCGGCGAGCTGCTTCACGGTGTCACCGCTGGCCTTCTCGAACTCCTTGCAGATCGGGCACTGGAAGTCCTCGTAGAGGTCGACCGTCGGGCCCTTGACGCCGGGCTTGCCCATGACCACGGTGCCGTCCGCGGTGACCTTGACCGGGGCGGTCGCGCCCTTGTAGAAGTTCGCGCTGAGGTTCTTGCCGTCCCCGCCGGACTTGTCGGAGTTCATGGCGACGACGGTGACCACGACGGCCACGGCCACCACGACGACGGCGCCCAGCACCGCGGTCAGCAGGCGGACCTGCTTCTGCCGCGCCTGCTGACGCCTGCGCTCCTCGGCCAGGCGTTCCCGGGCCGACCGCTCCCGTGCGGCCTTGCTCATTGATGCTCCTATGGGTGGAGGTGCTGCTCTTCGACGCTGGTCAGGGGGCTAGTCGGTCTGGCCGAGCCGCCGGAACTCGTCGGCCAGGACGAGGACGAAGAGCAGGATAGTGATGATGTGGACCCCGGTGCACCACAGGCAGATCTTGTCCAGCACGGCCAGCTCGACGGTCACCAGGTAGACGACGAACAGCACGCCGAGCGCGGCCGACCCGAGCCGGGCCCAGCGGAACAGCGGCGCGGCGTTGTTCAGCGCCCACGGCGTGATCAGGACGGCGAAGCCGACGAAGAACAGCAGGCCGAGCAGCGGCAGCGGGACGCCGAGCAGCTTGGAGTACTTGCTCGTCGTCACCGCGTGGCAGTCGATCGTGGCGTTGGCCGAGCAGACCAGGGCCTTCTGGTCGTAGTGCGTGTAGGTCAGGTAGATCGAGATGGCGAGGCCGGCCAGCGTGAGCGGCCAGGCCAGCGCGGGGAACCAGCGGCCGCCCGCCGAACGTGCCGGCGCCGCGTCCGCCCGCGCCGCCGCTGTCTCTTGCGTCATCGGTTGATCCTTCCACGACCGCCCGTCCAGGGCCGCCCGTCGCGCCGGGTCCGCGCGGGCGACACCACACCATACGGGACGGCGACCTGACTCATCAGCATGAACCGACGGGGCGTCGGAGGGAGTTCCCGAACCCGGCTGTGACTTTGCCGGGATCCTCCTGCCCCACGCCCCGGTCACGCCATCCGGCCCCGCTCCGCCTCGGTGGCGGGACGGGGGCCGGACAGACGAGCGGAGGTGGTCAGATCTCGCGGCGGACGCCCCGGGCCAGGTCGGCCGTGAGGGCCCGGACGGCGGCGAGACCGGCGGCGGCGTCGGGCGCGTCCAGCAGGCGGCGGATGAACGCCGAACCCACGATCACCCCGTCCGCGAACCCGGCGACCTCGGCGGCCTGCGCGCCGTCGCTGACGCCGAGGCCGAGCCCGACCGGGAGGTCCAGGCCCTGCTTCTCGATCGCGGCGCGCGTCCGCTCCACCAGCCGCGGCGCGCCGGTGTCCACGGCGGTGCGGGCGCCGGTCACGCCCATCAGGGACGCGGCGTACACGAACCCCCGCGAGACCGAGGTGATCTTCTCGATCCGCTCGTCGGTGGAGCTGAGCGCGACCAGGAACACCCGGTCCAGGTCGTGCGCCTCGGCGGCGGCCAGCCAGTCGCCGCCCTCCTCGGGGGTGAGGTCGGGGGTGATCAGGCCCGCGCCGCCCGCCGACCGCAGGTCGCGGGCGAACGCGTCCACGCCGTACCGGTCCACGGGGTTCCAGTAGGTCATGACCAGCGTCGGGACGCCGGTCTCGGCGACGGCCTCGACGGTGCGGAACACGTCGGCGACCCGCGCGCCGCCGACCAGCGCGCGGTGGACGGCGTCCTGGATGGTGGGGCCGTCCATCATCGGGTCGGTGTAGGGCAGGCCGATCTCGATGACGTCGCAGCCCGCGTCGACCATGGTCCTGGCGGCCTCGATCGCGCCGTCCACGGACGGGAACCCGGCGGGCAGGTAGCCGACGAGCGCGGCGCGCCCCTCCGCCTTCGCCTTGTCGTAGGCGGTCCTGACGCTGCTCACTGGGCCTCTCCCTCGGGCATCAGGCCGAAGAAGCCGGCGGCCGTGTGCATGTCCTTGTCGCCGCGCCCGGACAGGCAGACGACGATCGTGGCGTCCGGGCCGAGCTCGCGGCCCACCTTGGCCGCGCCCGCCAGGGCGTGCGCGGACTCGATCGCCGGGATGATCCCCTCGGTGCGGCAGAGCAGCGAGAACGCGTCCATGGCCTCGGCGTCGGTGATCTCGCGGTACTCGGCGCGTCCGGTGTCGCGCAGCCAGGAGTGCTCGGGGCCGACGCCGGGGTAGTCGAGCCCGGCGGAGATCGAGTGGGTCTCCATCGTCTGGCCGTCGCCGTCCTGCAGCAGGTAGGTGCGCATGCCGTGGATCACGCCGAGCGACCCGCCGACCAGCGTGGCGGCGTGCCTGCCGGACGCGACGCCGTCGCCGCCCGCCTCGAACCCGAACAGCCGCACGCCCTCGTCCGGGACGAACGCGTGGAACATGCCGATCGCGTTGGACCCGCCGCCGACGCAGGCGACGACCGCGTCCGGCAGAGCGCCGGTGAGCTCCAGGCACTGCCGCCGCGCCTCGACGCCGATGATCCGCTGGAAGTCGCGGACCATCATCGGGAACGGGTGCGGCCCCATGACCGACCCGATGACGTAGTGGGTGGTGTCGACGGACGCGACCCAGTCGCGGAACGCCTCGTTGCAGGCGTCCTTGAGGGTGCGGCTGCCGGTCCGCACCGGGACGACCTCGGCGCCCAGCATCCGCATCCGCGCGACGTTGAGGGCCTGCCGCTCGGTGTCGACCTCGCCCATGTAGACGGTGCACTCCAGGCCGAGCAGCGCGGCGGCGGTGGCCGTGGCCACGCCGTGCTGGCCCGCGCCGGTCTCGGCGATGACGCGCTTCTTGCCCATGCGCCGGGTCAGCAGCGCCTGCCCGAGCACATTGTTGATCTTGTGGGAGCCGGTGTGGTTGAGGTCCTCGCGCTTGAGCAGGATCCGGGCTCCCCCGGCGTGCCCGGCGAACCGCTTCGCCTCGGTGAGCAGGCTGGGCCGCCCGGCGTAGTTCGCGAGCAGGTCGTCCAGCTCGGCGGTGAAGGACGCGTCGGCCCTGGCGGCCTCGTACTCGGCGGTCAGTTCGTCCAGCGCGGCCATGAGGGCCTCGGGGGCGAACCGCCCGCCGAAGGCGCCGAAGTGGCCGGTCGCGTCCGGGACCGGGGACCCGGACGACAGCGTCGTCCGCGAGGAGACGGCGGGAACGCCGGAAGCGCCGCGCGCGGCGTCGATGGTCATGGGTTGTTCTCGTCTCTGCGTGAGAGGGCTCGTCTGGTCAGTGGGATGCCGGACGAGCGCGCCATCGTTCGCGCAGCGGTTCAGCGAGCATGCCCGTACCCTACCGCCAACCGTCCGGGCGCACCGTCGTCCGGGCCGGGACGACACCGACCTCTGCCCGGCCGGACCGCCTTGGCTCCCGCGGCGGGGCGCGGACGTGGCATGCGAGCGCCCGGCCTCCTGCGGAGAACCGGGCGCGGCGGGTCGGCGGGGGCGCGGGCGGGTCAGCCGCCCTGGCGGAGGGCCGGGTG
>NZ_QURH01000961.1 GCF_003428695.1 Actinomadura logoneensis | reverse complement strand
CGGCCGGACGGTCCCGGCGGCGCCGCCGCGGCTCGCGTCGGCGACCGTGGCCGCGCTCGCCGAGGCCGTCGCCGACCTGCCGCACGCCCACGACACCTCCGACGCCTCCGACGCGGTGGCGGGAACGGCCGCTTCGGCGGGCATGGTCGAAGGCGTCGAGCGGTGGTTCCGCGCCTTCGCCCTGGAGCACCGTGCGGCGCGTCCGGCCGGCACCGGGGGAGCGCGCGCCTGGCGGCTGAGCGGCCACGGACCGCTCTGGAAGGCCGTCGCGCCGCTGCTGCCGGACGATCCGTCCGCCCCGCCCGCCCTGGCGGTGTTCCTCCCCGAGGACCCGCCCGACCAGGCCGTCTCCGACCTCCTCACCGCGGCGCGCGAGGCCGTCCGGCACGGTGTTCCGTTGACCGTGGTCGACCACGGCGACACCGCGTCGGGGTTCCTGGCCGGTCTCGCGGCCGAGCACCCCGACGCGGCGCTGCGCCGGATCGCCGTCGTCGACTCCCCGGTGGCGGCGGTCGCCGACGCGCTGTCGGCCGCCTGGGAGGGGCACGCCGAGGTCACGGTGGACGCGTCCGGCGCCCGCCTCACCTCCGTGCACCGGCCGCTCGCACTGCCGCCGGACGGCCCGCCGCTCGCTCCGGGCGACGTCCTGCTGGTCACCGGCGGCGGACGCGGCATCGGCCTCGAAACGGCCTCCCACCTGGCAGAACGCTGGAACGTCCGGCTGGCGCTGCTCGGCCGCTCCGACCCCGGCGCGGACCCCGCCCTGGCCGCGAACCTCCGGCGGCTGCGGGACGAGGGCGCGACGTTCGACTACGTGCCCGCCGACCTGCGCGACGCCCGGTCGGTGCGGGCGGCGCTCGACCGGCTGACCGCGCGGCTCGGCCCGGTGCGCGGCGTCGTCCACGGCGGCGCCGTCAACCGCCCGGCCCGCTTCCTCGACCTCACCGAGCAGGACTTCGCCGACCACGACGCCCCCAAGCGGCGCGGCCTGCGCGTCCTGCTGGACGCCCTGGACACCGCCGGGCTGCGCCTGCTCGTCACCTACGGATCGGTCATCGGCCGGTTCGGCCTTCCCGGCGAGGCGCACTACGCCCTCGCCAACGGCAGGCAGCGGGAGCTGGCCCGCGTCCTGGCGCGCGAACTGCCCGGCTGCCGCGTCCGCAACATCGACTGGACGGCCTGGTCCGGCGCGGGCATGGGGGAGCGGCTGGCGGTGCTCGACACCCTGACCCGCACGGGCGTGGACCCGATCCCGGTCGCGGCGGGCGTCCGGCTGCTCGCCCGGATCGCCGAGTCGGCCGCCGGCCCGACGTCCGTCGTGGCGGCCGGTCGGCTCCCGGCCCTCGAACGCCGGACGGGCGGCGCGCTCACCCACACGCCCGGCGTCGAACTCGTCACCGAGCACCGGCTGAGCTCGGCGCACCTGCCCTGGCTGCGCGACCACCGCATCGACGGGCTGCTCGTCCTCCCGGCGGTGGCCGCGCTGGACCTCATGGCCCGCGCGGCGGGCGAGCTGACGGGCGGACCGGCGGCCTGCGTCACCGGCGGCGCGTTCACCCGTCCGGTCATCGTCCCGGACGACGGCGAGCGCGTCGTGCGCGTGTGCGCGCTCGCCGACGAGGACGGCGGGGTCCGCGTGGCGCTGCGCAGCGACGAGACCGGCTTCGCCATCGACCACTTCACCGGCACCGTCACCGCCGCGCCTCCACCGCCCGCCCTCCCCGTTCCCGGACCCGCGCCGGAGGCCGCCGTCCCCGTCCACGACGGCCGCGCGCTCTACGGACCGCTGTTCTTCCACGGTCCCGCGTTCCAGCGGCTTCTCCGCTACGAGCGGCTGGAGGCGCGCGGCTGCCGCGCCCTCCTCGATCCGGGCGACGCGTCCGTGGCCGGGCCGCTCGGCGACCTGTTCCGCAACGACGCGTCCATCCACGTCGTGCAGGCCTGCGTGCCGCACCGCCGCCTGCTCCCGGTCGGCTGCGACCGGTTCACCGTGCACGCCACCGCCACGGCGTCCGGCGGCGGGCCAGGGCACGGGCCAGGGCACGGGCCGGGACACGGTCACGCGGACGGGCCGCTGGTCCTGACGGCCCGCGAACGCGCCCACCACGGAGCCGACCACACCTATGACGTGCTCCTCACCGACGCGTCCGGTACGCCGCTGCTCAGCTGGACCGGGCTGCGGCTGCGCGACGTCGGACCGCTGCTGGACGGGCACGGCCTCCCGCCCGTCCTCGTCGGCCCCTATGTCCAGCGCCACCTGGACGACCTGCTGCCGCGCGCCGCCGTCCGGCCCGTCCATGGCGGGTTCGCCGTCGCCGGGGACGCCGCGCTGGCCACCGCTCCGGACGGCTCCCCGGACCCCTGGCCGGGGGAGGCGGACCGGCTGGCCCGGCTCACCGGCGAGCCGCCCGCACGGTCGCTGGAACGCCTGCGGACGGTCGCCGCGTGCCTGCGCGCGGCGGGCGGCGACGCGGCCGAACGCCCGGCGGTGGGCGGTGTGTACGAGAACGGCTGGGTGACGCTCCGCACAGGCACCCACGAGATCGCCTCCGCCGTCGTCACCGTCGCCGGACGGGACGCGCCGCTGGTGCTCGCGGCGGCGGCCCGGAAGGGGACCCGGAAGGGGGCGGGGACGTGACGAGACGCTTCTACGAGTACGTCCACCGCGTGACGTTCGCCGACACCAACGTCGTCGGCAACGTCTACTTCGCCGCCTACCTCGCCTGGCAGGGCACCTGCCGCGAGCTGTTCCTCGCCGACCGCGCGCCCGGCGTCGTCAAGCGCCTGGCGGACGACCTCGCCCTGGTCACGGCCTCGTGTTCCTGCGACTACCTGGCCGAACTGACCGCCTTCGACCGCGTCTCCGTCCGCATGACGCTCGCCGCGGTGGAGGACAACCGCGTCACGATGGACTTCGCCTACTACCGGACCGGGGAGGGCCCGGCGCTGCTGGCGGCGAGGGGTGCGCAGACCGTCGCCTGCATGACCCGCACGCCGTCCGGCCTCGCCCCGACCTCCGTCCCCGACGACCTGCTCCTGGCCCTGCGTCCCTACGCCTGAGGGGCGGCGTGGGGGTCCGGGGCGGCCCGCTCGCTGCGGAACGTGCGGCGGTAGGTGTCCGGCGGGACGCCGACCGTCCGGTTGAAGTGCCGCCGGAGCGTCGCGGCGGTGCCCATGCCGGTCGCCGCCGCGATGGCGTCCACGCCGTCGTCGGTCGTCTCGAGCAGTTCCTGCGCGCGGCGGATGCGCTGGGTCAGCAGCCACTGGAGCGGCGTCGTGCCGGTCATCGCCTTGAAGTGCCGGCCCAGGTGGCGGGAGCTCATGTTCATGTGGCGCGCGAGGTCCTCGACGGTGAGCGGTTGGTCCAGCCGTCCCGAGATCCAGCCGAGCAGGTCGCTCAGCGGGTGGTCGCCGCGTTCGGGCACCGGGGCCGCGACGAACTGCGCCTGCCCGCCCGGCCGGTGCGGCGCCACGACCAGCCTGCGCGCCGCCGCGTTCGCGACCGCCGACCCGTGGTCCCTGCGGACGAGGTGCAGGCACAGGTCCAGGGCGGCGGCCTTGCCCGCCGAGGTCAGGACGCTGCCGTTGTCGACGTACAGGACGTCCGGGTCGACCTGCACCTTCGGGTAGCGGGCGGCGAGGGCGTCGGTGTGCGCCCAGTGCGTCGTGGCGCGCAGCCCGTCCAGCAGCCCGCCGGCGGCCAGCACGAACGCGCCCGTGCACAGCGACGCCACGCGCGCCCCGGCCTCGTGGGCGGCACGGACGGCGGCGACGAGGTCGGCCGGGGGGTCGGCGTCGACCTCGGCCCACCCCGGGACGATCACGGTGTCGGCCAGCGGCAGCCGGTCCAGCCCGTCGTCGGGGTCGAGCAGGAAGCGGCCGTCCGCCCGTACGGGCCCGGTGCCGCAGATCACCGGCTCGTACCAGGGGCCGTCCGTGAGCGGCGGGGAGCTGAACAGCTCGTATGCCAGGGACAGCTCGAAGTGCAGGATGCCGTTCGCGACGGCCACCGCCACCGTGTGCACACCGGAGGTCATGTCCGGAAGTGTACGCATCTTGTCGTTTCGGACGCTCGTGCGGGGACCGGCCCGCCCGCCACGATGTCCATGTGAACGAGAACAGGGAAAACAGCGGAACGGTCGCGTCCCACGGAACGGTCGCGTCCCACGGCACGGTCGCGGTCTACGGGGCGTACGGGCACACGGGCCGGTTCGTCGTCGCGGAACTGCTGGAGCGCGGTTACACGCCCGTCCTGGTGGGACGCGACGCCGCCAAGCTGGACGACCTCGCGGCGCGGTACCCGGGCCTCGCGGTCCGTCCGGCCCGGGCCGACGACGCGGCGGCGCTCGACCGCGCGCTGGCCGGCGCGGACGCCGTCGTCAACACGGCCGGGCCGTTCGCCGACACGGCCGCGCCGGTGATCGAGGCGGCGCTGCGCGCCGGGATCCCCTACGTGGACGTCGCCGCCGAGATCGAGGCCAACCGCGACACCTTCGACCGCTTCGCCGACCGCGCCCGCGCCGCCGGGACGCCGGTCGTGCCCGCCATGGCGTTCTACGGCGGTCTCGGCGACCTGCTCGCCACCGCCGCGATGGGCGACTGGACCGAGGCGGACGAGGCGCACATCGCCTACGGCCTGGACAGCTGGCACCCGACGTCCGGGACCCGCGCCGCGGGCGAGGTCTCGCACCGGCGCCGCGGCGGACGCCGCGTCCGCTTCACCGGCGGGGCCCTCGCCTACCACGACGACGAGCCGCGCAACCGGACCTGGTCCTTCCCGGACCCGACCGGGGACCGCGAGGTCGTCGGCGAGTTCACGATGGCCGACGTCGTGACGATCCCCAGCCACCTGGACATCCCCGAGGTGCGCGACTACATGGCCGTCGAGGCGGCGAGGGACCTGTCGTCCCCGGACACCCCCGCCCCCGTCGCCGCGGACGAGGACGGCCGCTCGGCGCAGTCGTTCGTCGTGGACGTCGTCCTGGTGTCCGGTTCGCGGCGGCGCCGCGCGACCGCCCACGGCCGCGACATCTACGCCGTCAGCGCGCCGCTGGCCGTCGAGGCCGTCCACCGGATCCTCACCGGCCGGACGAGGACGACCGGCGTCGCCTCGGCGGGCGAGCTGTTCGACGCCCGCGACTTCCTGGCGGCGCTGTCGACCCATCTCACGGTGGAGTTCACGGCCGAGGAGGACGCCGCGTCCCCGGGCTCCGTCTCCGGCGGCGGCCACCCGCCCCTCGCGCCGCCGGCGTCCCAGGCGTAGCGCCCTGTCCTTCGGAGGCACGGTCGTGATGCCGGCGTGCTCCGGCCGCCGTCACCAGCGGACGGGGAGCGCCGCCGGGCCGCTCACGATGCCGCCGGTGCGCCACGGCACCTCGTCCGCTGGGACCGCCGGCTCCAGCTTCGGGAACCGGGCGGCGAGAGTGCCGAGCGCCACCTCGACCTCCTGCCGGGCCAGGTTCGCGCCGAGGCAGAAGTGCGGGCCGTGGCCGAAGGTCAGGTGGGACGCGCCGCCGGTGGGGCGGTCGGGCGCGAACGAGCCGGGGTCGGCGAAGACGGCCGCGTCGCGGTTGGCGGCGGCGAGCATCGGCAGCACGGTCTCCCCGGCGCGGACCGTCCCGCCCGAGAGCTCGGCGTCCTCGGTCGCCAGCCTCGGCATCGCGACGGCGGCGGGCGTGTCGTGCCGCAGCACCTCCTCCACCAGCCGGGCGTCCACCGCGGCGGGCCGGCGGCCCCCGGCCACCAGGGTGAGCACGGCGGACGCCACCAGGTGCGCGGTCGTCTCGTGCCCCGCCGAGATGAGGTTGATGACCAGGCTGACCAGCTCCGGCCCGGACAGCCCGCCGTCGCCGTCGCCGTCCTCGCCCTCGTCGCGGGCGGCGATCAGCACGTCGATCAGCGCGTCCCCGGGCGCGTCGCGGCGGGCCGCGACGAACTCCTCCACGTACCGGCGGAACTCCGCGCCGGACGCGGACCGGCGGGCCGCGCCGTCGGTGCCGGTGGACAGCGCCGTGTCCGCCCACGCCCGGAACCGCTCGCGGTCCGCGTCCGGGACGCCGAGCACCTCGCAGACGACCCGCACCGGGAGCGGGAAGGCGAACGCGGCGAGCAGGTCGCACGGCGGCCCCTGGGCGTCCATGCCGTCCGCCAGCTCGGCCGCGACGGCCTCGACGCGGGGCCGCCAGGCGGCCGTGCGGCGCGGCGTGAACGCGCCGGCCACGATCCGCCGGAGCCGGGTGTGCCGCGGCGGGTCCATGTTGAGCAGCGAGTACGGGTCGTCGCTGACGTCCCCGCCCCGGGCCAGGCGCGGCCCGCCCGGCCGCAGCTCGCGGCTGAACCGCGGGTCCGCGAGCACCTGCCGGACGTCGGCGTGCGCGGACACCGCCCGCATCACGTCCCCGCTCGGAACCCTGACCTGCGGCAGCCCGCCGGCGGCCCCGGGCAGGTAGCCGGTAGCGTCCGGCAGCCCTCCGTTCGCGTCCGGCAGCCCTCCGTTCGCGTCCGGCAGGCCGCCGGTCGTCCCCGGCAGGTGGTCGGCCGCGCGTTCGGGATCCATGGCGCCTCCCTCGTCCGGCCCCTCCATGCTCGCGGAGCGACCGCCGGACGTCGAGCGCCGCGGGTCGCCGAGGGCCCTCCGGGGCGTGGCCGGAACCGGGCGGCCCCGGACCCGCGAGGTCACCCCGGCCCGGGCCCGCCCTCCTCCGGCTCGGGAAGGCCGAGGTAGCGGACGACCATCCGGGCGACGAACCCCGCGACCCGGTCGGGCGGGCCTTCGGCGAGGATCAGGTGGCTCATCGTCAGCCGCACGGCGGCGTCGGTGACCTCGGCGAACGCGTCCGGGTCCAGGTCCGGCCAGCGGCCGAGGGCGTGCTCGACGATCCGCGCGGACGCCGTGAACAGCACGGGCTCGGCCTGCGTGGTCAGCAGCGGCAGCAGCTCGTCCCCGCCCGCGCCGGTCAGCACGACCTTCTTCAGCGGGTCCTCCGCCGAGGTGAGCAGGGTGAACCGGACGGCCGCCGCGACCGCCGCGTACAGGTCGTCGTGCTCGGCCAGCAGCCGGTCGATGCCGTCCAGGTAGCGCTCGTTGTCGCGGAGCACCACCGCCTGCGCGAGCCCCCACTTGTCGCCGAACTCGTTGTAGACGGTCTGCCTGCTGACGCCGGCGGCCTCGCCGACGTCCCGCATGCGCAGCCCGCGGTAGCCGTGCCGCACCAGCAGTTCGGCGGCGGCGTCGAGCAGCGCCTCGCGCACCGGGCTCGACCGGTCGGCGGCGGCCCGGCCGCCGGGGACCGGAGGCACGGCGGGCCCTGCCGGCACGGCGGGAACCGCCGGCACGGCGGGGACGCTCGGAACGGCGGGGGCGGCGGGGTCGGACGGAGTCATCGACGGCTCCGGGATCGAGGGCGGCGATGCGCGGTGACGAGAACGGGAGCGGGACGGACGGCGGACGGAACAGGACGGACGGGGACGGACCCGGACAGGCGGCGGACGGTGACGCACGCATGGCCTCACGGAAATCCGCTCGCTGTCAAGGACCGCCCCTCATTATGATCGCCGCCGTGAAGAGCGACGAATACCTCGAAGTCAACCGCGACCTGTGGGACGAGCGGGTCCCGATCCACGTCGGCAGCGAGTTCTACGACGTCGCCGGGTTCCGCGCGGGCGCGAACATGCTGCGCGACTTCGAGAGGGCGGAGGTCGGGGACGTCTCCGGCCGGACCCTGGCGCACCTGCAGTGCCACTTCGGCCTCGACACCCTCTCCTGGGCGCGGCTCGGCGCGCGCGTCACGGGGCTGGACTTCTCCGCGCCCGCGATCGACGCCGCGCGCGGCATCGCGGCCGAGACCGGGATCGACGCCCGGTTCGTGGTCTCCGACGTCTACGCCGCGCCCGAGGCGCTCGGCGCCACCTACGACATCGTCTACACCGGGCTCGGCGCGCTGTGCTGGCTGCCCGACCTCGGCCGGTGGGCGTCGACGGTCGCGGCGCTGCTCAACCCGGGCGGGTTCCTCTACCTCTCCGAGTTCCACCCGTTCGCGGACATCCTGGACGACGAGACCGGCATGACCGTCACGTACGACTACTTCGACCGGGAACCCCAGGTGTGGGACGAGCCCGGCACCTACACCGACCGCGCCGCCGCGACCCGCAACAACAAGTCGATCTCGTTCACGCACGGCATCGGCGACGTGGTCAGCGCCGTCATCGCCGCCGGGATGCGCCTGGAGTTCCTGCACGAGCACGACCACACCCTCTTCGCCCGGCACGCGAACCTGGAGAAGCACGGCCAGCGGTACCAGCGGCCCGAGGGCCATCCGCGCGTCCCCATGATGTACTCCCTGCGGGCGACCCGCGTCTGACCTACGCCCGACCGCCCCTGGCCGGCGCCTGTTCCGCCCCCCGACCGCGTCCGGCCCGCCCCGACGGCGTCCGGCCCGCCCCCGACGGCGTCCGGCCCGCCCCCGACCC
>NZ_QURH01000963.1 GCF_003428695.1 Actinomadura logoneensis | reverse complement strand
GCCCGGCCGCCGTGGTCGGCGGCGTCCGGACGGCGGGCCGGGACGGCCGGGCGCGGGGCCGCGCGGGCCCGAGTACGGCGAAGGCCCCGGCGTCACCGCCGGGACCCGCCGTCAACGCCGAAGCGAATGGGAGGTCAGCCCACGACCTGCTTGAGAGCCTCGCCGAGCTCCTTGGCCTCGTCGGCGGAGAGCTCGACCACGAGACGGCCGCCGCCTTCGAGCGGGACCCGCATGACGATGCCGCGTCCCTCCTTGGTCACTTCGAGCGGACCGTCTCCCGTCCGCGGCTTCATCGCCGCCATGCGTGCATCCCCTTCCTGCCCAGGACCGCGTGGGGCCTATCGGGCACCGTTGGCCGCCTGGCCGCCTGTGCATCCGCGTCATCAGTAGTGGTGGTCCATTATCTCGCCTTCCGAGCGCGAAGTGGTAACGATCAGCCTCCAGATCGCGGGACTCGCCCCAAAACATCCCCTTTTGGGGCGCTACCTACCAACCGTTTCGTCCGGGAATCGGGGGCCCGGCGGGAACGCCGCCGCCGCGGTTCCCGAAGGGCTCCGGAAGGCCCCGGAAGGCCGCTCGCCACGCCGAACACCGCTCCCGGAAAAGGCACGGGGGCTTGCCCTCCGGGGGGAAGGTCGTCAAAGGTGGCGGAGGCGAGACCGTGAGCAGATTGTGAGGACGAGGATGTCCGAGGCGACGACCGAACCGGTGCGGTACGAGGTGGAGTCCGGTGTGGCGACGATCACACTCGACCGTCCCGAGAGCATGAACGCCCTGACGGCCGCGACCAAGGAGGCGCTGCGCGCGGCCGTCGAGCGCGCCGCCGCGGACACCGCGGTGCGCGCGGTCGTGCTCACCGGCTCCGGACGCGCCTTCTGCGCCGGCCAGGACCTGCGCGAGCACGCGGACAACCTCGCCGCCGGCCGCGGCCTCGACGGCACCCTGCGGCGGCACTACAACCCCACCGTCGAGGCGATCACCGGCATGCGCAAGCCCGTCGTCGCGGCCGTGAACGGGATGGCCGTCGGCGCCGGGATGTCCCTCGTCCTCGCCTGCGACCTGGTGGTGGCCGCCGAGAAGGCGTCCTTCGCCACCGCGTTCAGCAAGATCGGCCTCGGCCCCGACAGCGGCCTGTCCTGGACGCTCCAGCGCCTGGTGGGCCGCGCGAAGGCGGCCGAACTGCTGCTGCTCGGCGAGCCCCTGCGCGCCCCGGACGCGCTCGCCCTCGGCCTGGTGAACCGGGTCGTCCCGGCCGAGGAGGTGCTGCCCGCCGCGACCGAGCTGGCCCGGACCCTCGCGGCCGGCCCCACCGTCGCGTTCGGCGCGATCAAGGAGGCGCTCGCGCACGCCGCCGCCCACGACCTGCCGTCCGCGCTCGAACGCGAGGCCGACCTCCAGGACGCCCTCGCCGAGACCGCCGACCACAGGAACGCCACCGAGGCGTTCCTCAAGAAGGAGACCCCGGCGTTCGAGGGCCGCTGACCTCACGCCCGGCTCGGCGGACCGGGACCGCGCCCGGACTCCGGGCGCGGTCCTCGCGCCCCTTCACCGCGTCGGAGGACGTCAGGGCGCGCGGTCTCGGCAGGGGTCAGAGGTAGGCGCCGCGGCGGTGGCAGGCGGCCAGGTGGTCGTCCACCAGGCCGCACGCCTGCATCAGGGCGTACGCCGTGGTCGGGCCGACGAAGCGGAAGCCGTGCCGCTTCAGCTCCTTCGACAGGGCCTTGGAGGCGGGCGTGGACGGCGGGACGTCGTCCATCGACTCGGGGACGGGCGCGTCCGGATCGGCGTACTTCCAGATCAGCTCGGCCAGGCCGCCGGGCACCTCCAGCGCGGCGCGGGCGTTGCCGATCGCGGCGTCGATCTTCGCGCGGTTGCGGACGATCGCGGCGTCGGCCATCAGCCGCTCCACGTCGTGCTCGTCGAACGCGGCGACCTTCTCCATCTCGAAGCCCGCGAACGCCGCCCGGAACCCCTCCCGCTTGCGCAGGATCGTCAGCCAGCTCAGCCCGGACTGGAACGCCTCCAGGCAGAGCCGTTCGTAGAGCCCCTGGTCGTCCCGGACCGGACGGCCCCACTCCTCGTCGTGGTAGGCGACGTACGCGGGAGCCGACAGGCCCCAGGGGCAGCGGGCGAGCCCGTCCTCGCCGATGACCGCGGTATTCACCCGCCCGTTCTACCTCATTCCCCCGACAGAACGGACCGCGCGGCGAGGGCCCCGACCTCGAGGGCGGAAATCCGCCAGTCGGCCGCCGGGGGACGGGGGACGGGTCAGAGCTTGCGGGGCTTCTCGTTCTCCAGCAGCTCGCGGCGGCCCTCGAACAGGCCGCCGCCGAACGTGTCCCGGCCGGGATGGCCGGGGAACCGCTCGTGGCCGTCCTCGCGCGTCCCGCCGGACGGCTCGGAGCCCCCGGACGCGCCGGGTGACTCCTCGGGACGGTCCGGGCCGTCGTCCTCGAACGGGTCGAGTTCGTCGGTGGCCGCGTCGAAGCCGTGCGGGTCGGTGTCGGCGGGGACGTCCGTGACCGTCTCCGGGGCCTCCCCCGGCAGCGCCCAGGCTCCGGACGGGCCGGAGACGGGCCCCTCGGGGTGCACGGCGTGCTCGGGGTGCACGGCGTGCTCGGCGTCCGCCAGGCGGCGGCGCAGGTCGGCGATCTGCTGCTCCATGGCCGCGACCCGGGCGTCCCGCTCGGTGAGGGCGTAGGCGAGGCGGTGCAGGGCCTCGTCGGTCATGGGCATCTGGTAGCCCCAGAGGGCGCGCGGGAGCCGCAGCATCGCGACCTCGGGCCCGGTCACGGGGGCCCCGCTCCCCAGGGGCAGCGGCGGGACGTCGGGATGCGTGCGGCCCAGCTCGCCGCCGCGCCCCGTCGCGAGCACGACGACGGCGGCCAGCACGGCGACGCCCGCCAGCACGAGGACCACCATCACCAAGGTCTTGCTCCCGTCTGTGTCCGTGTCCCGCATGACGATCGTGCCATGCCGGACGCCCGCGTGCGGGCCGCCCCGCGGCCGGGCCCGGCACCGCATCGCCCGAAACCGGGTCTCCCCCGGGCCGCCCGCGGCGTGGACGACCCGCCGATGCCCCGAGGACGCCCCATGCCGACACCGTCCGCCGCCGCAGCGCCACCGCCAACCGCAGCGTCGCCGCCTACCGCAGCGTCGCCGCCTATGGCGGCGCCGCCAGCGGCCACCGCTACGGCTGGGCCTCGGTGAAGTCCTCCGGGGTGGCGTCGATCCGGGGGCGCGAGCGCTCCAGCAGGTCGAGGGCCTCGTCGAGGTCGGCCGTCCAGCCGATCGCGTCGAAGACCTTCGGCCGGGCGAAGCCCAGCTCGGTCAGGTTCTCGGCCAGCTCGCGCAGCGGGTCGTACACGCCGAGCGGGTCGAGGACGACCAGGGGTTTGTCGTGCATGCCGAGCGTCCGGGACGTCCAGATCTCGAACAGCTCCTCCAGCGTGCCGATGCCGCCCGGGAGCACCAGGAACGCGTCGCTGCGCCGGTCCATCTCGCCCTTGCGGGACCGCATGTCGGGGGTGATGACCAGCTCGTCGCTGTCCTCGTCGGAGACCTCCACGTGGCGCAGCGCCTCGGGGATGACGCCGATCGTGCGGGCGCCCCCGGCGCGGGCGCCGCGCGCGACCGCGCCCATCGAGGAGATCCGGCCGCCGCCGCTGACCAGGGTGTGGCCGCGCCGGGCCAGCTCGCGCCCGACCCGCTCGGCGAACTCGACGTGCACGGGGTCGATGCGGGTGGACGAGGCGCAGAACACGCAGACCGCGAGGCCCATCAGGACGGGTCCCCGGCGCGCCGCGCCGTCTCGGCCACGGCCTCGGTCTCCTCGTGCTTGCGCGCCTCCTCCTCGTGCGCCTCCACGATCACCCGGACGACATCGTCGGGGTCGTCGGTGAGGTGGATGAGGTCGAGGTCGTCGGCGGAGATGTTGCCCGCCGGCAGCACGGTCTGCTTCATCCAGTCCAGCAGGCCGCTCCAGTACTCGGTGCCGACCAGCACGATCGGGAACCGGGTGATCTTGCCGGTCTGGACGAGGGTGATCGCCTCGAACAGCTCGTCCAGGGTGCCGAAGCCGCCGGGCAGCACCACGAACGCCTGGGAGTACTTCACGAAGATCGTCTTGCGGACGAAGAAGTACCGGAACTGGACGCCGATGTCGACGTGGTCGTTCAGCGACTGCTCGAACGGCAGCTCGATGCCGAGGCCGACCGACAGGCCGCCCGCGTCGTGGCTGCCCTTGTTGGCGGCCTCCATGATGCCGGGACCGCCGCCGGTGATCACCGCGTAGCCCGCCTCGTGCAGCTTGGCGCCGATCTCCTCGCCGAGCCGGTACTCGGGGCTGTCCGGCCTCGTCCGGGCGCTGCCGAACACGCAGGCGGCCTTCGGCAGCTCGGCGAGCAGCCCGAAACCCTCCACGAACTCGGCCTGAATGCGCAACACCCGCCACGGGTCGGCGTGCACCCAGTCGGTGGGGCCGCGCCGGTCCAGCAGCCGCTGGTCGGTGGTCGTCGGGGGGATGGCCTTTCCTCGCAGGGTCGCCGGCCCCTGCCTCCTCATGCGGATCTCGCGCTTCATGACCTCACCTTAGCCAGGCCAGCAGGCGGGACTCGGCGTCGGTGATCAGGGAGAGCTCGACGTACTCGTCCCTGGTGTGCGCGAGGGTGGGGTGGCCCGGGCCGTAGTTGACGGCCGGGACGCCGAGGGAGTCGAACCGGGCGACGTCGGTCCAGCCCAGCTTGGCGCGGACGTCCGCGCCGGTCTCGGCGACGAACGCGCGGGCCGCCGGACGGTCCAGGCCCGGCCGGGCGCCCGGGGCCGAGTCCACGAGCTTCACCTCGAAGCCGTCGAAGAACGACCTGACGTACTCCTCGGCCTCCTTCTCGGACTTGTCCGGCGCGAAGCGGTGGTTGACGGTGACGACGCACTCGTCCGGGATGACGTTGCCCGCGACGCCGCCGCTGATGAACACCGCGTTCAGGCCCTCGTGGAACTCCAGGCCGTCCACCACGGGACGCGCGGGCTCGTACGCGCGGAGCCGATCCAGGATCTCCGCCGCGCCGTGGATGGCGTTCTCGCCCATCCAGGCGCGCGCGCTGTGCGCCCGCTCGCCGCGCGCGGTGACCTCGACGCGCAGCGTGCCCTGGCAGCCGCCCTCGATGAGGCCGCCGGTCGGCTCCATGAGGACGGCGAAGTCGGCGGCGAGCAGTTCGGGCCGGGTCTCGGCGATCCGCTTCAGCCCGTTGCGGTCGGCCTCGACCTCCTCGCACTCGTAGAAGACGTAGGTGACGTCCCGGGACGGCTCCGGCAGCGCGGCGGCCAGCTTGAGCTGCACCGCGACCCCGGCCTTCATGTCGGTCGTGCCGCAGCCGTAGAGCCGGTCGCCCTCGCGGCGGGACGGCAGGTTCCCGTTCAGCGGGACGGTGTCGAGGTGCCCGGCGAGCAGGACCCGCTCGGCACGGCCGAGGCGGGTGCGCGCGACGACCGAGTCGCCGTCCCGGACGACCTCCAGGTGCGGCAGCTCCCGCAGCGCGGCCTCGACGGCGTCCGCGAGGGCCTTCTCGTTCCCGCTCACCGACTCGATGTCGACGATCGCCGCCGTCAGGTCCCGCACGTCCATCTGGAGATCGAGAGAGGTCATGCCCGGAACCCTATGCAAAGGGGACGGCCGCGTGGACCGCCCCCCGGCGTGTCGGACCCGCCCGCGCCCTCCCGCTCCCGGCCCGGCCCTCAGGCCCCGGGGCCGGCCCACAGCCGGGCTGAGCCCGGAGCACCTGCGGACCGGTGCGGTGTGCGCGGCGGGGCGGGGAATCGTCAGGTGTTGATGCCGTGGTCGCGCAGGATGTCGTTGAGCGCGGCCTTGTCGTGCCGCTGGCCCGGCTCCAGGCGCTTCAGCACCAGGACGGCGGGCAGCCCGAAGCTGCCGCCCTTGAACTCCTTGGTGCGGGTGCCGCCGACGGCGACGCACCAGTCGGGGATGCGGCCCCGGCTGATCTCCTCGCCCGTCTCGACGTCGATCACCGGCATGGACGCCGACAGGTTCGTCCCGGAGCCGACGACCGCGCCCTTCCCGACCCGCGCGCCCTCGACGATCATCGAGCGGGAGCCGATCATCGCCTCGTCCTCGATCACCACCGGCTTGGCGTTCGGCGGCTCCAGCACGCCGCCGATGCCGACGCCGCCGGACAGGTGCACGTTCCTGCCGACCTGCGCGCAGGACCCGACGGTCGCCCAGGTGTCGACCATCGTGCCGGAGTCGACGTAGGCGCCGATGTTGGTGAACGACGGCATCAGGACCACGCCCGGGGCGAGGTAGGAGCCCCAGCGGGCGATGGCGCCCGGCACCACCCGGACGCCGTCCAGGCGGCTCTTCAGCGGGATGCGGTCGTGGTACTGGAAGTCGCCCACCTGCGACCGCACCATGCCGAGCACCTTGAAGCTCAGCAGGATCGCGCGCTTGGCGCGCTCGTCCACGACGACCTCGTCGGTCGCGGGGTCGATCAGGGCGACCCGGGCCTCGCCGGCGTCGATCTGGTCCACGGCGGCGACGATCGCCGCGCGGGCCTCGGTGTCGTCCGGCCCGAGCTCGGCGCGCCGCTCCCAGAGCTCGTCGACGGCGGCGGAGATCGGGCTGGTGAACGTCTCGGTCATGGACATTGAGCTTACCGACGGCCGGAGCCCGGTACGGTCAGGGCGTGGCTGTCTGGGCGAAGCTGGGATCCGGCCCCCGGGAGGGGGCGGGCGGCGAGCGGAGTGGGCGGCGGCGGCGCTGGTGGATCGTGGCGCTCGTCGCCGCCGTCGCGCTGTCGGCCGCCGGGTGGGTGCTGTACACGCGCGCCCGTCCCTACCTGCACGGTTCCGGGTGCGAGGTGCGCACGGCACAGGGCAAGATGCCCCTCGACCTGGACCAGGCGGCGAACGCGTCGACGATCGCGGGCGTGGCCGCCCGCAAGGGGCTGCCGGAGCGCGCCGCCGTGATCGCGTACGCGACCGCCATCCAGGAGTCGCACATGCGCAACCTGGCGGGCGGCGACCGCGACTCGGTCGGCATGTTCCAGCAGCGGCCCTCGCAGGGCTGGGGCTCCCCGGACAAGCTGCGCGACCCCGTCCAGTCCACCAGCAAGTTCCTCGACGCGCTGGTCAAGGTCAAGGACTACCTCGACCTCGACCTGCACGACGCCGCGCAGCGGGTGCAGCGCAGCGCCGACGGCAACGCCTACGCGCAGCACGAGGGCGACGCGAAGGTGCTGGCGCAGGCGTTCGGCGGACGCTCCCCCGCGGCCGTCCGCTGCTGGTACCCGCCGAACAAGCGCACCGACGCGCGCCGCGCGGACGCCGTCCGGGAGATGCGCCGCGCGTTCGGCAGCCGCCTCCAGGTCGTCGCGCCCGCCGCGCCCGACTACGACGCGGTGCGCGCCACCAACGAGCGGACGGGCTGGGCCGTCGCGTCCTGGGCCGTCACGCACGCGCAGACGTTCGGGCTGAGCGAGGTCCGCTTCGCCGGACGGCACTGGCGCGCCACCGACGGCCACGACGGCTGGACCCACGACCCGAAGGCCCCGTCCGACTCCGTCATCATCCGCTGATCACTGCCGTCTCCGCAGGTCAGGCCGGTCGCTGTCCGGTCGCCGTCCGGTCGCCTTCGAGGCGGCGGAGGCGAGGGCGAGCCGGGCGGCGGGGGGCTGGGTCAGAGGGCGACGAACTGGAGGCCGCGCTGCTTGAGCTTGGGCAGGACGGCCTTGAGGGCGTCGATGGTCTGCGTCCGGTCGCCGCCGCCGTCGTGGCAGAGCAGGATGTCGCCGGGCTGGGCGCGCAGCATCGAACTGGTGATCTTCGCGATGCCCGGACGCGCCCAGTCGCGCGGGTCGATCTTCCAGTCCACGCAGATCAGCTGGTGCTGCGCGGCCACGTCGAACACCGCCTGCGACCAGTTGCCGCCCGGCGAGCGGAAGAACTTCGGCGCGACCCCGCCGATCTGCGCGATCTGGTCGTGCGCCTCGCCGATCTCCTTGGTGATCCGCGCGGTGGGCAGCGCGGGCAGGTTCAGCGGGTGGGTGACGGTGTGGTCGGCGATCTGGTGCCCGTCCGCGACGATCCGCTGGACGATCTTCGGCTGCTCCACCACCTGCTCGCCGATCATGTTGAAGGTGGCCTTCACGCCGTGCGCGGCGAGCAGGTCCAGCATCATCGGCGTGTACTTCGGGTGCGGGCCGTCGTCGATGGTCAGCGCGACCGCGTTGGGCGGCGCGGCCGGGGCGAGGTCGTAGAGGCTGCGGACGGGGTTGTGCAGCGCCTGCATGGGCCGGCCGTGGGCGTACCCCGGGTCCGGCGGCGGGGCGGGCCGGTCCCCCGGCTTCGTCCCGCCGCGGTGCCGGCCGTCCGCGCGCGCCGAGCGCGACG
>NZ_QURH01000960.1 GCF_003428695.1 Actinomadura logoneensis | reverse complement strand
CCGCCATCAGGGTGAGTTGGTGCTCCATAGTGCGGATACTCCTCATATGGGGGATGGCCGCCCGGTCCAGGACCGGGCGGCCATCCACTCTACGAGGCGCCTACGACGAATCCTCGGGCCCGCTATTCCGAGATCGGACCCTCGGCGGCGGCCTCGTGCACCCGGCGGCGCACGCAGAACCAGCCGACCACCAGCGCCGCGAGGATCGCCGGGAGGGCGAGAATGGTCCGGTGGCCCTCCCCGTCGTGGTCGAACCACATCAGGACCACGACGGCCAGCAGGAACAGCAGCGTCAGGATCTCGGTGTAGGGGGAGCCGGGCAGCCGGTAGGACGGCCGCTCCAGTTCGCCGCGCTCGCACCGCCGGACGAACAGCAGGTGCGAGACCATGATCATCGTCCAGGTGCCGAGGATGCCGATCGCGGCGAGGTTCAGCACGATCTCGAACGCGTCCTTGGGCACCCAGGCGTTCAGCCCGACGCCGAGGACGCAGACCACCGAGGTCATCAGGATGCCGCCGTAGGGCACCTGGTGGCGGCTCATCCTGGTGGTGAAGCGCGGGGCCGAGCCCGCGGTGCCCATCGAGCGCAGGATCCGGCCGGTCGAGTACAGCCCCGAGTTCAGGCTGGACAGCGCCGCGGTCAGCACGATCAGGTTCATCACGTCGCCCGCCGCGGGCACGCCGAGCTTGCTCAGCACGGTGACGAAGGGGCTGACGCCGTCCTGGTAGACGTCGGTCGGCAGCAGCATCGCGAGGATCACGACCGAGCCGACGTAGAACAGCAGGATCCGCCAGACGATCGAGTTGATCGCCTTCGGCATGACCTTCCCGGGGTTCTCGGTCTCGCCGGCCGCGACGCCGACCAGCTCGGTGGAGGCGTAGGCGAACACCACGCCCTGGATGACCACCAGCATGGGCAGCGCGCCCTTGGGGAAGATCCCGCCGTGGTCGATCACCAGGCCCGGCCCCGACTGGTAGCCGCCGACCTTGTGCCCGGTCACGAGCAGCGCGATGCCGATCAGCAGGAAGACGACCAGCGCGCCGACCTTGATGATGGACGCCCAGAACTCGACCTCGCCGAAGAAGCGGACCGAGACCAGGTTCACCGTGAGCACGACCGCGAGGGCGACCAGCGCCAGCACCCACTGCGGGATGGTGGTGAACGCCTTCCAGTAGTGCAGGTACAGCGCGATGGCGGTGATGTCGACGATGCCGGTGGTGCTCCAGTTGAGGAAGTGCATCCAGCCGGCGACGTACGCGCCCTTCTCGCCCATGAACTCGCGCGAGTAGGACACGAAGGAGCCCGAGGACGGGCGGTGCAGCACCAGTTCGCCGAGCGCGCGCACGACCATGAACGCGAAGAAGCCGCAGACGGCGTAGGCGATGGCCAGGGACGGTCCGGCGCTGTGCAGCCGCCCGCCCGCGCCGAGGAAGAGACCGGTGCCGATCGCGCCGCCGATGGCGATCATGTTCACGTGCCGGGTCTGCAGGCTCTTGCGGTAGCCCTCGTCGCCGGCGTCCACCACCGGGGTGCGCCCCGACTCGGTGGTGCGCCCGGACGCCGTGGTGCCTCCCGCGCTCCCCGGTCCGGCGGTCGGGTCCGGGGCCGTCCCGCGCCTCACCGTGCCGGCCGGTGCCGTGGTGCTCCCCGGCGGTGCCATGGGGGACGCGGACGCCCGGAGGTCCTGATCGCTCACGCTTCGTTGCCGCCTTTCCACGGGATGTGCTCGGTCACGGCCCGCTGAAGTTTCGGTCAGCCGCCCGAAACTGTCAAAACGTTGCCCCATAACTCGGTAAATAAAAGAGACTTGGATCACTCGGGCGGCCGTCGTACCGTTCCGTCATGGGAACTGCGCTGGTGCTGGTGGACATCGACGGTGTGCTGAACCCGCTGCGCCGCCCGCACCGGCGGTTCCGTCGCCACCGCGTCGCCCCCGACGGACATGCCCTGAACGTGTGGCTGGACGTCCGGCACGGCCGCATGCTCCGCGACCTGGCCGCCGACACGGGCGCCGAACTGGTGTGGGCGACCTACTGGCGGGACGAGGCGAACGTGTGGATCGGCCCCCGCCTCGGCCTGCCGGAGCTCCCGTTCGTCCCCGTCCCGCCGTTCCCCGGCATCGAGGAGGGCGGGACCTTCGGGTCGTGGAAGGCCCGCCACGTCGCCGCCTGGACCCGCGACCGCCCCTTCGTCTGGTTCGAGGACGAGCCCGACGCCGCCGCGTCACTGGCCGCGGAACCCGGTGTCGGCGACCACCTGCTCGTCGGTGTCGATCCGGTTCGGGGGCTCACCGAGGCGCACATCGCGTCGGCCGCCACCTGGCTGTCCGCGCGGCCCCTCCCGCCGGCCGTGACCGGTTGACCGGCCCGGTCCCGCCTCCGAGGTCGTCCCGCGCGCCGGCGCCGTCCCGCGCCCCGATCGCCCGCCGCTCCGCCCCGGATCAGCGGTTGCTTACCCCCACGGCTCCCGTACCGGGCAGGATGAGGGCCCGGTCCCGCCCCAAGGAGAATCCATGAGTGCTCTCACCGGACGCGTCGCCCTGGTCACCGGAGGGAGCCGCGGCATCGGCAGGGCCGTCGCGCTCGGCCTCGCGGGGGACGGCGCGACCGTCGCCATCGCCTACCGGCGCGACGCGGAGGCCGCCCGCAAGACCCTCGCCGCCCTCGCCGAGGCGGGCGTGGAGGGCCGCGCCTACCAGGCGTCGGTGGACGACCCGGACGACTGCGACCGCCTGGCCGCCGACATCGCCCTGGACTTCGGCCGCCTCGACATCCTCGTGCACAGCGCCGGGGTCGCCAGCCGCGGCAACGCCGTCGCCGACACCGACCCGGCCGAGGTCGTCCGGCTGATGAACGTGCACGCGATCGGCCCGCACCACCTCACCCGGGTCCTGCTGCCCCTGCTGCGCGCAGCCGGACGGGCGGACGTGGTCTTCGTGTCGAGCGTGATCACCGGCATCCATCCGCCGTTCAGCGCCCCCTACGCGATGGGGAAGGCCGCCATGGAGGCCCTGGCGCGCACCCTCGCGAAGGAGGAGCGCGCCCACGGTATGCACGTCAACATCGTCGCCCCCGGCCTCGTGGACACCGACATGGGGCGCCGCCTCGTGCGCGCCACGATGGGCGTGGAGGACATCCGCCGCCAGGACCCGATGTCCCCCTACGGCCACGTCTGCTCTCCGGAGGAGGTGGCGGACGTCGTCCGCTTCCTGGTGTCGGACGCCGCGTCCTACGTCACCGACCAGCGGATCGTCGTGGACGGCGGCACCTTCTGAGCCGGCCGTCCCGCTCCGCCCCTCTCCGTCGCCGGGCCGGCCCCGCGCCCGACCCGGTCCGGGAGCCTGCCCACCGTCCCGTCCCGTCCCGCCCTGGCCTGGCCTGGCGCGTTTCTCCAAGACTTCGCGGCGCCGGACGGCTAGCGTCGGACACATGGTCGAACAAGCTATCGAAGGACGTTCCTGGTTCGGGCCGGCGGCCGAGGCGGTCGTCGCGATCGTCCGCCAGGTGCCCGAGGACCGGCTGGACGCACCGACGCCCTGTTCCGACTGGGACGTCCGCACCGCCGTCAACCACGTGGTCTTCTGGAACGGCCGGGCCGCCGACGCCGCCGCCAAGACCCCGCCCAGCGGCCCGGACGAGGACCACGACTTCACCGCCGAGCCCGGCTGGGCCGACCGGTTCGCCGAGCAGGCCGCCGCCACCGCCCGCGCCTGGCAGGACCCGGACGCCTGGACCGGCACGACGAGCCTCACCGGCACCGAGCCGGGCATGCCCGCCGCCGTGATCGGGACGATGATGATCGTCGAGTGCGTCCTGCACGGCTGGGACATCGCGACCGCCCTCGGGATCGAGCCGCGCTTCGACCCTCGGCTGGTCGAGTACTCCTACGAGGGCCTGTCGTCGATCGCCGAGATGGGCCGCCAGTACGGCGCGTTCGGTCCGGAGGTCGCCGTCCCCGAGGACGCTCCGCTACTGGACCGGCTCGTCGGCCTGTCCGGACGCGACCCGTACTGGAAGCCCTGACCGCACGCCGGCCTCGGAAGTAGGCGGAACACACGCGTCCGAAACCCAGGGCCGAGTCCGAAACCTCTGGAACGTGTCCGGAAATCGCCGGGGAACCGTGCCGCGCCGCCCGCGAGAACCGTACCGGGAGCCCGCGCAGCGCGGGTCGCGGTGCGCGAGCGGGGGCCGGAGCGCTCTACGCTGGGGGACATGTCTTCCGCGTCTTCGATCCGAGTACGTTTCGCGCCCTCGCCCACCGGCATGTTCCACGTGGGCGGCGCCCGGTCCGCCCTGTTCAACTGGGTGATGGCCAAGCAGTCGGGTGGGACGCTCGTGCTGCGGATCGAGGACACCGACGCCTCCCGCAACAGCCCCGAATGGACCGAGGGAATCATCCGCGCGCTGGCGTGGCTCGGCATGGACGGCGGCGAGTACGAGGGCCCCTACTTCCAGTCCGCCAACGCCGACAAGCACACCGAGGCCGCCGCCGCGCTCCGCGAGCAGGGCCGCGCCTACTACTGCGAGTGCACCCGCGACCAGATCGTGGAGCGCACCGGCGACCCGCACCGCGGCTACGACGGCTTCTGCCGCGACCGCGGCCTCGAGCCGGGCCCGGGCCGCGCGCTGCGGTTCCGCACCCCCGACGAGGGCGAGACCGTGGTGGTCGACCTGCTGCGCGGCAAGCCGGTCTTCAAGAACTCCGCCCTGGAGGACTTCGTCGTCGCCCGCGCCGACGGCTCGGTCACGTTCCTGCTGGCCAACACCGTCGACGACATGAGCCAGGGCATCACCCACGTGGTGCGCGGCGAGGAGCACCTGTCCAACGCGCCCAAGCAGCAGCTGCTGTGGGAGGCGCTCGGGGGCACCCCGCCGGTCTGGGCGCACGTCCCGGTCATCGTCAACGAGAAGCGGCAGAAGCTGTCCAAGCGCCGCGACAAGGTCGCGCTGGAGGACTACCGCGACGAGGGCTACCTCGCCGAGGCCATGCGCAACTACCTGATGCTGCTCGGCTGGGCCCCGTCCGGCGACCGCGAGATCGTCCCCTGGGACGTCATCGTGGACGAGTTCCGCATCGACGACGTGAACTCCTCGCCCGCCTTCTTCGACGTCAAGAAGCTGCGCGCGATCAACGGCGACTACATCCGGATGCTGCCGGTGGAGAAGTTCGTCGCCGCGTGCCTGCCGTTCCTCGAGCGCGTGCCGTTCGAGGTCGACATGGCGGTGTTCGACCAGCTCGCCCCGCTCGCGCAGACCCGCGTCGCGGTCCTGTCGGAGATCGGGCAGATGATCGACTTCGCGTTCCTGCCCGAGCCGCCCTTCGACGAGCAGTCGTGGAAGAAGGCCATGAAGGAGCCCGCCGCGCAGCTCCTCGCGGACGCCGCCGAGGCGTACCGGGACGCCGAGTGGAAGGCCGACGTGCTGAAGGACCGCCTCGAGGCGGTCGGCGCGGCGCACGGGCTGAAGCTGGGCAAGACCCAGGCGCCGGTCCGCGTCGCGGTCACCGGACGCACCGTCGGGCTCCCGCTGTTCGAGTCGCTGGAGATCCTCGGCCGCGAGCGGACCCTGGAGCGGATCGAGGCCGCGCGCGCCCGCCTGGCCGCCGGGTCCGCCGCGTCCGGCGAGGCCGCCGCGTCCGAGTGACGCGTGTCCCCGGCGGGGTCACCGGAAGGTGATCTCGCCGGGGGAGTGGCCGGACGCGCACACGTACCGCAGCCGTCCCGGTCCCGGCACGCCCAGGTCGACGCGCGTCTCGCCGGTGACCGGCAGCACCACGTCCCGGCCGCGTGCCGGGATCGTGAACGCCCGCGTGTGGCCGTGGGTGTTGTCGGTCCGCAGCACGAGCACGGTGCGGACGCCCGCCCGCGCGGTCAGCGCCGCCGGACGGTACCCCTGGTCCAGCGCGTAGATGGTGATCAGCTGCGTCCCCGACGCGTCGGTGGTGACGAACCGGGCGGACGCGGCGGCGGTCGCCTCCGAGCCGCCGTCCGGCAGCCAGCCGCCCAGCCGCAGCCCCGACAGCAGCGTCCAGCCCGCCACGGCGAGCAGCGCCACGGCGACCACCGCCGTCAGCCGTCCGCGCAGCAGCGTCAGCGCCCGACCGACGGTCACCCCGACCAGCCCGAACAGCGGGGCGGTCCCGAGCACGAACCCCGCCATCACCGCGGCCCCGGCGAACGGCGACCGCGACGACACCGCGAGCAACTCGGCCGTCAGCGTCAGCGCGCACGGCACCAGGACGGTCGCCGCCCCGAGAGCCGCGGGACGCCGCGTCCGCCCCGTCCGCGAGACCGGAGACGGCGCGCAGTGCGCGTCCCGGCCGCCCCCGTCGCCATCTCCGTCGCCGCCCCCGGCGCCATCTCCGTCGCCGCCCCCGGCGGCCCGGCCGCCCTCGCCGCCCTTCGGGCTCCGTCTCAGCAGGCGGCGCACCGGGCCGAACCCCACCAGGTCGAGCGCGAAGAGCACCATCAGCGCCGCCGCGCCGACCAGCAGCACCGCCCTGATCCGAGGGCTCGGCTCGACCGCGGCCCCGGCCAGTCCCAGCAGTGCTCCGAGCGCGGCGTGCGTGACGAGCTTGGCCGACAGGAAAACCGCGACCGGCCGGACGGTCCGCGCCTCCCCGCGTACGGCTCCCGTCAGCAGCCCCAGTTGCACGGCGGCGCACGTCGTCCCGCCCGCGAGCAGTCCGGTGCCGAATCCCGTGGCGAACAGAGCGGCGGCGTCCATGGGCCCCACCTCCGCAGCGGAACCTATCCCGCGGCACCGACAGCGACGCGTCACCCGAGGGGATCAATAAGTCGCTGATGGGGTGATATGCCCGCTCTTGCGAGGTTAGGGACGCTCGGTACGTGAACGCGTCGCGTCGGCGCCCGCATCCTCGGTGACGTCCGCATCCTCGGTGACGTCCGCCTCCACGTCGGCGCCCGCAGCCGCCCCCGCGTCGTCATCGTCATCGGCATCCGCGTCGGCCCCGAGATCATCGCCGCCGCCGTACCCCGCGGTCCCGCCGCCGTCCGCCTCGGTGCCGCCGTCTGCGTCCGTCTCGGCGTCGCCGCCGGCATCGGCGAACGCGCTGAGCCGCGCGGCGGCCCCCGTCGCCGGCAGACCTCCCGGCGCGGGCCCGGCGCCCGGCGTGGCGTTCAGCGTGATCGCGGCGTCCGAGAGGACCTGCTCCAGCTCCTCGACCTCCGGCCGCAGTTCCTCCGGGACGCGGTCGCGCAGCCGCGCGGCGTGCTCGCGGGCGACCGCGAGCCGCTGCAGGGCGGGCCCGGGGGAGGGCGCCGCACGCAGCAGCGCGCCCTGGTCGCGCAGCAGCGCCGCCTGCTCCTTGAGCTGCCGGTTCTTGTTGTGCAGGTCGACGAACACCGACACCTTGGCCCGCAGCACCCACGGGTCGAACGGCTTGGAGATGAAGTCCACCGCGCCCGCCGCGTAGCCGCGGAAGGCGTAGTCCGGGTCGCTGTCGACCGCGGTGAGGAAGATGATCGGCAGGTCGCGGGTCTTCTTGCGGCGTTTGATGTCCCGGGCGGTCTCGAACCCGTCCATACCGGGCATGATCACGTCCAGCAGGATCACCGCGTACTCGTCGGTGAGCAGCGCCTTCAGCGCCTCCTCGCCGGAGCGGGCCCGGACCAGGTCCTGGTCGAGCGAGCTGAGGATCGCCTCGAGCGCGACGAGGTTCTCCTCGCGGTCGTCCACGAGCAGGATCTTCGCCTTGTCGTCCACACCTAGCCTTCCCGTTGCGGCACCTGCTGAGGGGCGGCGGCGACCGCCGGCGGCCGGGGCGCCGGCCCGACCGCCCCACCGCCCGACCGCGCGCCCCGCGGACGCGGCGTCAGCCGATGACCGAACGGCCGAGCCACACCCGCATGACCTCCAGCAGGCGGTCGACGTCGACGGGCTTCGGCACGTAGTCCGACGCTCCCGCGGCGAGGCTCCGCTCCCGGTCGCCCTTCATCACCTTGGCCGTGATCACGATGATCGGCAAGTCGGCGAACTGCGGCATCTCGCGGATCGCGGCCGTGGTGGCGTACCCGTCGAGGCCGGGCATCATCACATCCATCAGGACGAGCGCGACATCCGGGTTGCGGTGCAGCAGGTCGATGCCCGCCTGTCCGTCCTCAGCGTAGAACACCTCCATCCCGTAGCCCTCGAGGACGCTGGTCAGGGCGAACACGTTGCGGACGTCGTCGTCGACGATGAGCACCTTGCGGCCCGCGAGGATGGTGTCGGTGAAGTCGGCGGGCGGCTCGGACAGCAGCCCGCCGATCCCCGCCCCGCCGTTGTCGCCGGGCACCGCCTCCGGACCTCCGGCACCGTTCCCCGCTCCGGCGCCGTTTCCGGCTCCCGAGCCGGTCGCGCCGCCGGCCGCCGTCTCGGCCGGAGCCGGGGGCGCGGG
>NZ_QURH01000959.1 GCF_003428695.1 Actinomadura logoneensis | reverse complement strand
CGGTGCGGGCACGTGCGGGCATGGGACGGCCCGCGCGCCGCCGGGCGGGCGGGACGCGGGCCGTGGAGGGAGATCAGGAGTCGCCGTAGACCGGGCGGTGCTCCTGGATGCTCTCGACCAGCTGCTCGGCGAGCTCGTTCACGTCGAGGCGCTTCTCGATCTGCCGGAGGTCGTCGATCTTGGCGCGGGTCTCGGCGCGGCGCGGGGCGAGCATGGTGCAGCAGTCCTCGTCCGGCAGCTCCGAGATCGACAGCGTCCGGATGCTCCGGGCCTGGTCCATGATCTCGGTCTTGTCCATCCCGACCAGCGGGCGCAGGATCGGCATCTCGACCGCGTCGTCCAGCGCGGTGATGTTCGCGAGGGTCTGGCTGGACACCTGGCCCAGCGCGTCCCCGGTGATCAGGGCCGCGCCCCGCATCCTGTGCGCGAGGAGTTCGCCGGTGCGCAGCATCAGGCGGCGCTGCGCGATCACGGCGAGGCGGTCCGCGCCGGAGGACTTGATCTGCTGCTGGGCCTTGCCGAACGGCACGACGAACAGCCGGGAGCCGCCCTGGTACTTGTCCAGCTCGCGGACCAGCGCGTACGCCTTGTAGATCGACTCCGGACCGGTGAACGGCATGCCGGAGAAGTGCAGGTAGTCGACCCGCAGGCCGCGCCGCATCATGCGGTAGGCGGCGACCGGCGAGTCGATGCCACCGGACATCAGCACCAGGCCCCGGCCGCTCATCCCGACCGGCAGGCCGCCCGCGCCGGGGACGCCGCCGGAGAACACGAACGCCTCGTCCCGGTCGATCTCGATCGAGACCGTGATGTCGGGGTTCTTCAGCTTGACCGGGTTGCCGTAGACGTCGTTGATCCTGCCGCCGACCTGTCGGTCCAGCTCGGTGGAGGTCAGCGGGAAGCGCTTGTCGCGGCGCTTGGACCGGACCGCGAAGCTGCCCTCGCGCCCGGCCATCAGTTCCAGCGCGGCGCGCTCGACGCTCTCGACGTCCTTGCCGACGCGCCAGGCGCGGTGCACCCAGACGATGCCCATGACGTCGGAGATCCGCTGGACCAGCCGGTCCACCAGCTCGACGTGGGCGTCCTTGGTGCGGACGATGAACACGCCGTGGCGGCGGATCACGTCCACCTTCGCGATGGGGCGGACGGCCGCGCGGACGTTGTCGGCGAGCCGCTTCTCGAACAGCTCCCGGTTCTTGCCCTTGAGGACGACCTCGCCCAGCTTCAGCAGCGCGCACGGTTCACCGTCGACCGGCGACTGCTCCCGGACGGCGACGGACGGCGCCTCGAGCGTGGACATGCGGCTTCCTCCTGGGACGGCGATCGGGGAAAGGGGCGAACGTCTAAGTGTGACCCACGAACGGCAACGCCGCGACCGTCCATTCTCTTCCCGTCCCGCCGGAGCCCGCCGCCTCCTCCGGCACCCGGGGGGCCGGGCACCGCCGCCGGCCGCCCCGACCAGCCGCGAAAGGGCCTCCGAACAGGGCGGACGCCCCGGACCGCGGGGGTCCGGGGCGTCCGTGGGACGGTTCCGGTCAGCCGAAGAAGACCTCGGCCTCGGTGTAGCGCTCCAGCGGGACGGTCTTCAGCTCGGCGGTCGCCTCGTCCAGCCCGACCCGGACGATGTCGGTGCCGCGCAGCGCGACCATCGTGCCGAAGTCGCCCTCCCGGACGGCGTCGATGGCCTGCAGGCCGAACCGGGTGGCCAGCACCCGGTCGAACGCGGTGGGGGTGCCGCCGCGCTGGATGTGGCCGAGGACCGTGGCGCGGGCCTCCTTGCCGGTGCGCCGCTCGATCTCGTCCGCGAGGGTCTGGCCGATGCCGCCGAGCCGGACGTGCCCGAAGGCGTCCTTCTCGCCGGTCTGCAGCTCCATCTGGCCCTCCTTGGGGTGGGCGCCCTCGGAGACGACGATGATCGGCGCGTACCGGGTCTTGAACCGCGACTCGACCCAGGCGACGACCTCGTCGATGTCGAACGGCTTCTCCGGGATGAGGATCACGTTCGCGCCCGCCGCCATGCCCGCGTGCAGCGCGATCCAGCCCGCGTGCCGGCCCATGACCTCGCAGATCAGCGCGCGGTGGTGGCTCTCGGCGGTGGTGTGCAGCCGGTCGATGGCCTCGGTCGCGATGTTCACCGCGGTGTCGAAGCCGAAGGTGTAGTCGGTGGCGTTCAGGTCGTTGTCGATCGTCTTGGGGACGCCGACGACGTTCACGCCGTGCTCGTACAGCCGGCTCGCGACGCCGAGGGTGTCCTCGCCGCCGATCGCGATCAGCGCGTCCACGCCGAGCCCGGCCAGGTTGTCCTTGATCCGCTCGATGCCGCCCTCGACCTTGATCGGGTTGGTCCGGGACGAGCCGAGGATCGTGCCGCCCCGGGGCAGGATGCCGCGGACCGCCTCGATGTCGAGGGCCATGGTGTCGCCTTCGAGCGGGCCGCGCCAGCCGGCCCGGAAGCCGACGAACTCGTAGCCGAACTCCTTGACGCCCTTGCGCACCACGGCGCGGATCACGGCGTTCAGGCCGGGGCAGTCGCCGCCCCCGGTCAGCACTCCGACGCGCATTCCCTCACCTTCCGACAGGACTTCCGCTGGTCTCGACACCGTCAGCCTAGTGCGCGGCGGGGCCGCGGTCCGGCATTCGGATTGGTCTAGACCATAGCGTGTCCGGTCCGTCCGGTCCGCACCGCCCGGGCGGTCGGGAGGGTCGGCGGCGGACGGTCGGGACGGCGCGGCCCGGCGCCGCCGCTCCCGCGCCGACCTGCGGCGTCTCCGGAACGGCCGCACGGCCCGTCGCGCCGGGGCTCAGGACTCGCGGTCCAGGCCCTTCTCTATCGCATAGCGGACGAGTTCCACGCGGTTGTGCAGTTGGAGCTTCCCGAGCGTGTTCTGCACGTGGTTCTGGACCGTCCGGTGCGACAGGACGAGCCGCTCGGCGATCTGCTTGTAGGTGAGGCCCTTGGCGACCAGGCGGAGCACCTCGGTCTCGCGCTCGGTGAGGCGCGGGGTGCCGTCCTCCTCGTCCGGACGGGCCGGGGCCGCCGCCAGCCGCCGGTACTCGCCGAGGACGAGCCCCGCCAGGCCGGGCGTGAACACCGCGTCGCCGTCGCCGGCCGTCCGGACGGCGGCCAGGAACTCCTCGCGGGCGGCGGACTTCAGCAGGTAGCCGGTCGCGCCCGCCTTCACCGCCTCCAGGACGTCCTGCTGCTCGCCGCTCGCCGACAGCACCAGCACCCGGACGGGCGGGTCGGCGGCGACCAGGGCGCGCGTCACCTCCACGCCGCTGATGTCGGGCAGCTGGAGGTCGACCACGGCGACCTCCGGGCGGGCGGCGGGCGCCACGCGCAGCGCGGTCCGGCCGTCCCCGGCCGTCGCGACCACCTCGTGCCCGGCCTCGGCCAGGTCGCGGGCCACGGCGTCGCGCCACATCGGGTGGTCGTCCACGACCATCACGCGCAGGGATCGGGTGCTGTCGTCGCTCACGGGCCCACCCTACGGCCGCACCCGGCCGAAAGCGCGATGTGACGGGCACGATGCCATATGCAGGGTATATCGGTTGCTCATGCCTCCATCGAGCATCCCGCGGAGATGCCCATGGCGCGCGGGCGTCCGCGGTCGTCCGCCCCTTCGCCACCGCCCCGTGATCCCGTCGTCGGCCTGTCGCCCCGCGGGGTGCTTGGCTAGGGTGCGGGGATGCGGATCGTTGAGGGCGCGGGCGCCTGGAGCCTGGCGGCGGGCGCGGCCAACGACTGGGCCGAGCAGCTCAGGACGCCGGATCTCTCCGTGGGGACGTACTGCATCCCCGTCGGCGGGACCGACGACCAGAGCCCGCACACCGAGGACGAGATCTACGTCGTCACGGCGGGCCGGGCCACGATCGTCACGCCGACCGGGACGGCCGCCGTGGAGCCCGGCACCGTGGTCTTCGTCCCGGCGGGCGAGGAGCACCGCTTCGTGGACGTGACCGAGGACCTGGCCCTCCTGGTCGTCTTCGGACCCGCCTACGGCTCCCGCAAGGACGTCCACCCCGAGGAGTGAGGGCTCCCGAGCCGGGGCGGACGACCGTGCGGGACGAGCCCTCGCCGCCCGTCCTCGGCCTGTCGGCGGGTCGGGAGATCGGCGGGTCAGCGGGTCAGCGGGCCTCTTCGGCCCACTCGGCGCAGGTCAGGACCCTGAATCCCCGGCCGGGGAAGACGGCGTCCATGAAGAAGTCGTGCACCGCCTGGTCGCCGTCGCCGCAGCCGTCGCGCAGCACGGCGACGTGGTACCCGCGGTCCGCCGCGTCGTAGCAGGTCGCGGCCACCATCGCGCTGGTCGCGACGCCCGCGACCACGATGGTGTCCACGCCGCGCGAGCGGAGCACGAGGTCGAGGTCGGTACCCGCGAAGGCGCTGGCCCGGCGCTTCATCACGACGACGTCCTCATCCTGGACGGGCAGCGCCATCTCGGTCCCGGGCGAGCCCTCGTGGAACGCGTCCCCGGCCTCGAAGAACGACCTGAACAGCTCGTTGTCCGGCGGCAGGTCGGCGCCGTTCGGCCGGAACCCGAAGTGGACGAACACCACCAGGGCGCCGGCCTCGCGGGCGCGCGGCAGGAGGTCGGTGAGCGGCGCCACGACCTGCTTGGCGAACGGGTAGCTGCCGGTGATGCCCTGCTGGACGTCCCCGATGATGAGTGCGGTGGTCACGACTGGCTCCTGTCCAACCTGTCCGTACGGCGTCGCGAAAGGGGCGTACCGCCGATTACGTGATCATGGTATGCGGGCGGGAGGCGGCCTTCCCGGGCGGAACGAACCGGTCAGGGGGTCCGCGCGGCGACAGGCGAGGGAGCGGTTCGGAAGACGGACGTCAGAAGCATTCGAGGAAGGCGACCGTCCGGGAGTAGTCGCCTTCGCGGAACGCGCGGGCGGGCAGGACGAAGTGGACGTACCCTCCGTCGCCCAGGTACTGGCCGATGGTGATGATGTGGCGGTACGGCTCGCCGTCCGAGAGCTCCTGCAGGGGGAAGTGGCCCTCCAGGTGCGGCCAGCCGAACGCCTGGTCCGGGGAGAAGAACACGTCGTCGTACTGGTAGAGGCCCTGCTCCTTGCTGCAGAACTCGCTCCACGCCTCGCCGAAGCGGTCCGAGACCAGCCAGCCCGGCAGCGACTCGTAGTAGATGGACCCGTCGGTCTCGCCGCCGTAGTCCAGCGTGTCGAGGACCGGGTCGTAGTCGACGCCGCACGCCGAGGGGAGGGTGATCACCGGGACCCCGTAGAACGGCTGGGCCGGATGGAGCGACGCGGGCGGGGGCGCGGTCACCTCGACGGCCGAGGCCGGGTCGGCGGGGATGACGCGGCAGTAGCGCGGATCGTCGGAGCGCTGGAGCGAGCCGTCGTCCACGTATCCGCGCCGAGGGTCCGGGTCGCAGTAGAAGACGTTGAGCAGCCGGTCGCCGTTGGGCGGGCGCTCGTCCGCCGCCCACGGGCCGAGCGCCTCGACGTCGAGGACGGCGAACAGGCTCAGCGGGATGCCGTCGTACTCCGGCCACGGGGTTCCGGGGCTCAGCAGGGCCGGGCCGCCCCACCGGCAGTGCCCGGCGGGCTGGGTCCCGGGCTTCACGGGCCGCAGTCCGAAGGCAGGGCGCGCCAACGCCGCGACCTGCGTGCCGATGTGCTCGCCGAGGCGGTCGACACACAGTTCGCGTACCTTCGCGCACGCTTCTTCGTAACTCGCGAAACCCATCGAGGCTCCAGATCGTCCGCAACGGGAAGTGTCCACTCCCCCACGCCTCAAACCGAAAACGCTACTGTCCGCGACCCTAGTGACGCCGCCCGGCATCCGCGATCTCCGCGCCGCACGCCGCACGCCGGGCGCGTCAGGCGGTGCCACGCCGGGCGCGTCAGGCGGTGCCACGCCGGGCGCGTCAGGCGGTGCCGGGCCGCGGCGACGTGATGTGGGCCGTGGCGCATTCTCGGAAGGCGCTGACCAGGGGGTTCGGATCGTCCGCCCTGGTGGCGAGGACGACGTGGCTCGGCTCCACGCCGGTCAGGGGCAGGGCTGCGAGATCGGGGCGGAGGACGTTGCCGTGGGTTCCGGCGGTGACGGCCACGGCCTGTCCGGAGGCGACGAGCTCGAACTTCTCCTCGATGCGCTCGATGTACGGGCCGTCGGGCGCGCGGCGTCCGTCGGGGCGCGGATCGAGCCGCCAGAACGCGTCCCACTCAGGGGTGGCGCCGCGCAGCCTGGGGAGCGGTTCGTCGGCGATGTCGTCGATGGTGACCGACTCCCTCGCGGCCAGCCGGTGGTCGAGGGGGACGAGCACGACGCGCGGCTCGTCGTAGAGGGCGGTCACGCGCAGCCCGTCGGTGGCGAACGGCAGGCGGGTCACCAGGGCGTCCACGCGGTGGTCGAGCAGCGCTTCGCGCGCCTCGGTGACGTGGACGTGGACGGTCCGGACGTCGGCGTCCGGGTGCAGGCGGCGCAGTTCGCGGACGGCGCCGGTGACGATCGCCCCGGACATGTAGCCGACGACGACCCGGTCGGGCCGGGCGGCGGCCCGCGTCCTCGCCACCGCCCGCGCGGACGTCCGCAGCAGCGCGGTGGCGAGCGGCAGGAACGCCTCGCCGGCGGCGGTGAGGCGGCTGCCCTGCGGGGTGCGGTCGAGCAGCCGGGCGCCGACGTCCCGTTCCAGCCTGCGCAACTGCCTGCTCAGGGACGGCTGGGTGAGGTGCAGCGCGGCGGCGGCGCGGCCGAAGTGGCGGTGCTCGGCGAGGACGGTGAAGCAGCGGACGAGCCGGAGGTCGAGGTCCGCGGGCGGCGGCGTCCTGAAGTCCGCGGGCGGCGTCTTGGGGTCGGCGGGGATCGGCGTTCCGAGGACCGCGGGAGGCAGCGTTTCGGCCATGCGATCAGCGTAGGGCGGCGTCCACCTGTGGTGATACGCGAGGCGCAACACGGGCTGCGCAATGGTCATTGGACGCGGGACGGGCGGCGGGACCACGGTGGAGGTCCGGCCGGTGTTCGGCCGGGTCACCACCTGTTCCCAGGAGTTTCCGCATGCGTGTTTTCGTTACCGGTGCGTCCGGATACATCGGCGGCGCCGTCATCCCCGAGCTGCTGCAGGCCGGGCACGAGGTCGTCGGGCTGGCCCGTTCGGACGAGGCCGAGAAGAAGGTGCGGGCCGTCGGGGCGGACGTGCTGCGCGGGTCGATCGAGGACCTGGACGTCCTGCGCGCGGGGGCGGAGGAGTCGGACGGCGTCATCCACCTGGCCTTCCATGACTTCTTCCGGTTCGAGGAGAGCATCGCGATGGACCGCCGCGCGATCGAGACGATGGGCGCGGCGCTCGCGGGGTCGGGCCGTCCGATGATCACGACGGTCGCGGTCGCGCGCTCGGGGAAGCCGGGCGAGGTCTCGACGGAGGACACCCGCCAGGCGCCCGGTTCGTTCGGGTACATCCGGTTCCTGAACGAGGAGGCGACGGTCGCGCTCGCCGCCGAGGGCGTGCGGGCGTCGGTCGTCCGGCTGCCGCCGACCGTGCACGGGCGCGGCGACAAGGCGTTCGTCCCCGTGCTGATCAACATCGCGCGGGAGCGGGGCGTCTCGGGCTACCCGGGGGACGGCGCGAACGTCTGGCCCGCCGTCCACCGGCTGGACGCGGCGCGCCTGTACCGGCTCGCATTGGAAGGCGCCCCGGCGGGTTCGCGGCTCCACTGCATGGCCGACGAGGGCGTCTCGACCCGCGAGATCGCCGAGGTCATCGGGCGGCACCTGTCCCTGCCGACCGTGTCGGTCCCCGCGTCCGACGTCGCGGAGCACTTCGGGTTCCTGGGCCACGTGATCTCGATGGACGCGCCCGCCTCCAGCGTCCGGACCCGGGATCTCCTCGGCTGGGAGCCCGAGCACCCGGGCCTCATCGCGGACTTGGACGAAGGCCACTACTTCGCGTCCGCGGACGCCTGACCGGCCCGCGACCGAACGGTTGACGACCGGCCGGTTCACGACCGGCCGTCCCGTGACCGACCGGTTCACGACCGGCCGGGGCGTCCCGTGTCGGGGCGCGACCGGACGGCCCTGGCCAGGTGGACGGCCAGGGCCACCCCCGCCGCCACGCTGACCGCGTTCACCGCGACGGAGGCCCAGGGCTGCTCGTAGGGCTCGAACTCGCCCGGACGCAGGGCGGCGAACGGCAACCGCCACAGGCCCCAGCCCACCAGGGACCCGGACGCGACGAACGCCGCCGCCACCGGGAGCCGGAGCGGCACGCGCCGCGCGCGGCCCGCCAGGACCCACGCGCTGACCGCCCCGGCCGTGGCCCAGAACGCGTCCCCGACCAGGAGCGAGCGGGCGGCGGCGTCCAGGCCGCCCCTGGCGTGCGGGTTCGTCGCCGCGCCGCCGCCAGCCGCCCAGTACAGGTCGGCG
>NZ_QURH01000956.1 GCF_003428695.1 Actinomadura logoneensis | reverse complement strand
CGGGCCGGGCGGCCGGCGGCGGCGCGGCGGCCGCGGGCGGCGGGTTCGGCGACGCCGGTCATGCGCTTCCAGCTGGTGAGCGCCCACACGCAGCAGGCGACCATGACCAGGAAGCCGGCCACGCTGACCGCGATGGTGATCGCGCCGGCGTTGGCCACCAGCCCGGCCATCAGGGCGGCCACGCCCACGGTGAAGCCCAGTGCGGCCTTGATCATCTGGCGCTTGTAGTGCACCTGAGGACTCGTCGAACGCACCGCATGGGCGAACTTCGGATCCTCGGCGTACAACGCCTGCTCGATCTGGTCGAGCATGCGCTGCTCGTGATCAGAGAGCGGCACGGCGCCTCCCAACGACAGCCCCGCCACGGGGTTTCCGAAGCAGGACGAGAACCTCAACGGTGATATGCCCAGAATACGAGCCAGGACAGGCCAGCGAAAGCGAACGGCCTACCGCGGCCCCTCCCCCGTTCATCTCCCCATCCGCCTCATCCCCTCCCGTCACCGTGCTCCCGCGCGTCCCGGCCCGCGGGGCGTCCGCCGCCGCGCCGCACCAGGGCGGCGGGACGGACCGCGCCGTGGCCGAACCGGCTCGCGACCTGGTCGATCACCCGTTCCGCCTCCCGCCAGCCGGTCTCCGGTTCGTCCAGTGCCAGCTGCCGGGGAGCGTCGTCGGCGGACGTCAGGTTCTCCACCCGAACGCCCACCAGCCGGAGTCGTACCCGATCCCAGCCCGAGGCCTCATAGAGCTCGCAGGCTGTGACATAGATCACTCTCGCGAGGTCGGTGGGCTCCCGGAGGGTCCGGGACCGGGTGATCGTCTTGAAGTCGCCGTCGCGGAGTTTGACGCTCACCGTGCGCCCGGCGTGCCCGCCCGCGCGCAGCCGCGCGCCGACCTTCTCCGCCAGCCGGAGCAGTTCGCGGCGGATCTCGTCCGGGTCGTCCAGGTCGGTGTCGAACGTCTCCTCGGCGCCGATGCTCTTGTCCACGCTCTCCGGGACGACCGGACGCGGGTCACGGCCCCACGCGAGCGCGTGCAGGTGGCCGCCGAGCGCGTTGCCCAGCTCGCGCTGGAGGGTCGCCAGGGGGACGCGCGCGAGCTGCCCGACGGTGCGCAGGCCGAGGCGGGTCAGCTGCTGCTCGGTGCGCTCGCCCACGCCCCAGAGCGCCGCGACGGGCAGCGCGTGCAGGAACTCCTCCACGCCGTCGGCCGGGACGACCATGAGGCCGTCGGGCTTGCAGCGGGTGGACGCCAGCTTCGCGACGAACTTGGTGGGCGCCACGCCGACCGAGCAGGTCACGCCCTGCTGCTCGCGGACCCTCTCGCGGACGAGCCGGGCGATCTCGGCCGGCCGCCCGTACAGCTTGCGCGCGCCCGCGACGTCGAGGAACGCCTCGTCCACCGACAGCGGCTCGACCAGCGGAGTCACCGACCGGAAGATCTCGAACACCGCGCGGGACACCGCCACGTACCGCTCGTGCCGGGGCGGCAGCACCACCGCGTGCGGGCACAGCCGCCGCGCCCGCGACATCGGCATCGCCGAGTGGACGCCGTACTCGCGCGCCTCGTAGGACGCCGCCGACACCACGCCCCGGCCGCCGACCCCGCCGACGACCACCGGACGGCCGCGCAGCTCGGGCCGGTCGAGCAGTTCGACGCTCACGAAGAACGCGTCCATGTCGACGTGCAGGATCGAGCAGCCGGTGTCGTCGCCGGGCGGGCCGGGCGGGGGCCCGGGGCGGTGCAGCTGCTGCTTGCGGCTCATGCGCCCAACCTAGTCGCCCCGGCCGACATTCCGGCCGCTCAGCGCGGGTCCCCCGGCCGGGTGACGCGCGGTCACGGGCGTTCGGCGACCAGGTGCAGCTGGGCGGCCAGCTCGCGCAGCACCGGGTGGACGGACGCGGCGCGCTCCAGGGCGAGCAGGTCCTCGGCGGCGCCCACGTCGTCGAGCAGCGCGCTCGGGACCAGGTCGGCGAAGATCCGGACGCCATGCGTCTCGCGGGCGGTGAGGCCCGCGCCGGCGGCCAGTTCGGTCAGCGTCTCGCGGGTGAAGCGGCGCGGCATCCGGTCGTGCTCGCCCCACCGGCCGTCCGGGTCCTCCAGCACGGCCCGGGCGTCGGCGAACCGGCCGGCGGCGGCCCGGTGCAGCGCGGCGGCGACCTGGCCCGCGACCAGCACGCTCACCGCGCCGCCGGGCCGGACGACCCGGGTCAGCGCGTGCGTCGCGGCGGCGGGGTCGTCCACGAACTCCAGGACGTTGTGGCACAGCACCAGGTCGGCGGAGGACTCGCCGAGCACCTCGGGCAGGTCGACCGCGTCGCCCTGCAGCGCGCGCACGCTCACGCCCGCCTCGGCGGCGCGCCGCTCCAGCGCGGCGAGCGCGTCGGGGCTGGCGTCCACCACGGTCACCCGGTGGCCGAGTTCGGCCAGCGGCACGGCGAACCCGCCGGTGCCGCCGCCGACGTCGACCACGTCGCACGGGCCCTGCCCGGACACGCGCGCGAGCACCTCGCGCAGCACGTCCCAGAGGACCGCGCCGCGCACCCGGCCGCCGCCGCGGCTCTGCCAGGTCCGCCGGCCGGGCACGGCCGTCTCCCTCTCACCGGTCATGTCCCCCACCCCTAGGCTGTGATCCAAAGTCCCGGCCCGCCGACGAGCGGGCCCCGTCCGCGCGCCGGGGAGCGGTGCCCCGGGCGTCCGGACGGTGGTGTCAGACGGACAGGGACGGCTTCAGCTGCTGGATGCGGGCGAGCAGGCCGTTGACGAAGCGCGGGGACTCGTCGGTGGACAGCTCGGTCGCGAGCGACACCGCCTCGCTGACCGCGACGCCGTCCGGGACGTCGTCCACCCAGAGCAGCTCGAACAGGCCCATCCGCAGGATGTTGCGGTCGACGACCGGCATCCGGTCGAGGGTCCAGCCGGTCGCGTAGGTGGTGATGAGCTCGTCGATCCGCTCGGCGTGCTCCTGCACGCCCTCGACGATCCGCACGGCGTGCGGGTATTCCGCGAGCTCGCCCTGGTTCGGCCGGCCGCGCTGCTGGAGGACCTCGGTGGGCCGCTCCTCGCGCAGCTCGGCCGCGAACAGCACGTCCAGGGCGAGCTTGCGGGCCTTGGTCCTGGCCGCCATCAGGCCCGACCGAGGTACTCGCCGGAGCGGGTGTCGACCTTGATCTTCTCGCCCGTGGTGATGAACAGCGGCACCTGGATCTCGGCGCCGGTCTCCAGGGTGGCGGGCTTGGAGCCGCCGGTGGAGCGGTCGCCCTGCAGGCCCGGCTCGGTCTCGGCGATCTCGAGCACCACGGCGGCGGGCAGCTCGACGTAGAGCGGGTTGCCCTCGTTGAAGGCGATCATCGCCTTCTGGTCGGGGAGCATGTAGTCGGCCGCGCTGCCGACGACCGAGGCCGGGATCTGCGGCTGCTCGTAGGTCTCGGTGTCCATGAAGACGAAGTCCTCGCCCTCGCGGTACAGGTACGTCATGTCCCGCTTGTCGACGGAGGCGACCTCCACCTTGCTGCCCGCGTTGAAGGTCTTGTCGACGATCTTGCCCGTGAGCACGTTCTTGATCTTCGTGCGGACGAACGCGGGGCCCTTGCCGGGCTTGACGTGCTGGAACTCCTGGACGGTCCAGAGGCCGTTGTCCAGCTTCAGCGTCATGCCGTTCTTCAGGTCGTTCGTCGTCGCCACAGGTGTTCTCCCGCTCGGCGGACCGCGTCTCGTCAGCCGGGTCGGCTAGAGGACGAGCAGGTCCTTGGTCGTCTTGGTGAGGAGCTCCGGCCCGCCCGTCCGCGCCACGAGGGTGTCCTCGATGCGGACACCGCCCCGGCCGGCGAGGTAGACCCCCGGCTCGGCGGTGATCGGAACTCGATCCACCAGCTTACCGGTCGCGCGGGTGCTCATGAGCGGAGCCTCGTGGATCTCCAGGCCGACGCCGTGCCCCAGCCCGTGCGTGAAGTCGTCCCCGAACCCGGCCTCGGCGATCAGGTCGCGGGCCGCGGCGTCCACCGCCCGGTACTCGGCGCCGGGGACGGCGGCGTCCACGGCGGCCTGCTGCGCGCGTCTGACCAGCTCGTACAGGTCGCGCTGCCAGGCCGCGGGCTCCCCGACCGCGACGGTGCGGGTCATGTCGGCGTGGTAGCCGCCGACCAGCGCGCCGAAGTCGAAGGTGACCAGGTCGCCCGCCGCGAGCTCCCGCGCGCCGGGCGAATGATGCGGGATCGCGCCGTTGGGTCCGGACGCGACGATGGTGTCGAACGCGAGTCCGTCCGCGCCGTGGTCGATCATGTGCCGGTCGAGCCGGATCGCCAGCGCGCGCTCGGTGATCCCCGGGCGGACGGACGGCAGCAGCGCGGCGAACGCCTCGTCGGTGATCTCGCAGGCGCGCCGGAGCAGGGCGATCTCGTCCTCGTCCTTGACGACGCGCAGCTCCTCGACCGGATGGCCGAGCGGCTTGAACGCGATGCCGCGGTCGAGCGCCGCCAGCTCGGCGTGCCGCTCGACGGTGAGGTCGTGCGGCTCGAAGCCGAGCGTGCCCGCCCCGGCGTCGGCGGCGAGCCCGACCAGGGCGCCGGCCGTGTCCCGGTCGATCACGAGCTCCAGGTCGGACGCGACCTGCTCGGCCGTCCCGGCGTAGCGTCCGTCGGTGCTGAGCAGGTCCGGGCCGTCCACGCGGACGAGCACGGCGGCGTTCGAGCTGTGCAGCCCGGTCAGGTACCGGACGTTGACCGGCCGGGTCACCAGCAGGGCGTCCGCCCCGGCGGCCCCGACCGCCGCGGCCAGCGCCGAGCGGCGCTCGCGTCGTCTCTCGCTCATGATCGGAGAGTAGTTCATCCCGGACGGCGGACGGCGAGCAGAGCGCGGCGATCGGCGGAGGCGCGGGAGCGCCCACCGGGCGGGTGGGCGCCCACCAGGCGGGTGGGCGCTCACCGGGACGCGGGTCAGACCTCGTCGGCCATCTTCTTGATCTTCTCGATCAGCGCGATGCGGCCCTTGTGGTCGCCCGCGATCGGCGCGACGTTCAGCGTGGTGACGCCGGACTCCTTCATCGCGGCGAGCCGCTCGCGGACGTGGCCCTCGGAGCCGATCAGGGACATCTTCTCCAGGAGCTCGTACGGGACCTTCGCGGCGGCCTCGTCCTTCTTCCCGGCGAGGTAGAGGTCCTGGATCTCCTCCGCCTCCTTCTCCCACCCGTAGCGGCGGCAGAGGTTGTTGTAGAAGTTCTTGCCCTTGGCGCCCATGCCGCCGATGTACAGCGCCGCCATGGGACGGCCGAACTCCAGGAAGTCCTGCACGTCGTCGCCGATGGCGAGGTGCGCCTGGCCGACGACGTCCAGCTCGCCCAGGGCCGGGTCGCGCTTGGCCCTGCCCGCCGCCAGCGCCTCGCCCCAGACGTCCTTGGCCTTCTCGGGCAGGTAGAAGATCGGCTCCCAGCCGTTGGCGATCTCGGCGGTCATCTCGACGTTCTTCGGGCCGATCGCGGCGATGAGGACGGGGATGTCCGGGCGCACCGGGTGGTTGATGATCTTCAGCGGCTTGCCGAGGCCGGTGCCCTGCCCCTCGGGCAGCGGGATGCTGTAGTGCTTGCCCTCGTGCTGCAGGCGCTCCCGCCGCCACACCTTGCGGCAGATCTCGACGATCTCGCGCGTCCGGCCGAGCGGCGCGGTGTACGGGACGCCGTGGAAGCCCTCGATGACCTGCGGGCCGGACGCGCCGATGCCGAGGGTGAACCGGCCCTCGGAGACGTAGTCCAGCCCGGCGGCGGTCATCGCCATCAGGGTCGGGGTGCGGGAGTAGATCTGGAGGATGCCGGACGCGATCTCCAGCCGCTCGGTCTTCGCCGCGATGTAGCCGAGCTGGCTCACCGCGTCGAAGCTGTACGCCTCGGCGACGTAGACGATGTCGAGACCGGCCTTCTCATAGTCGGCCAGCTCGGCGACGGTCTCCTTGAAGCCGCCCGAGTAGTTCAGGGCCATCCCGATGCGCATGCCCGGCATCCTTCCCGCAGACGAACCGAATCAGGTTCTGATGGACGTAACGTAGCGGCCCGCGCCCTACTCCGGCAGGGCGGGTCCGCGCAGCGCGGCGATCACGTGCTTGTAGAGGCCGACCCGGATGGCCCGGACGGTCCCGCCGTCCTTGCCGGCCAGGGAGGCGGCGAGCTCGACGGCGGCGGGCAGCACCCCGGCCTCGTCGGCCGTCCGCTGGACGATCCCGGCCTCGCGGGCCTGTTCGGCGGCGTACCGGCGGCCGGTGAGCATCGCCTCGTGCGCCACCGGCGCGGTGAGGCGGCCCTGGATCAGGGCGCTCATGCCGGGCGTGAAGCTCATGCCGAGGTCGACCTCGGGCAGGCAGAAGTAGCCGCGGTCGGTGCGCATCACGGCGAAGTCCTGGGCCAGCGCGAGCATCGCGCCGCCGGCGAAGGCGTGCCCGTTGACGGCGGCGACGGTCGGCGCGGGGAGCTCCAGGAACCGGGCGTACAGCGCGTTCACCGACTCCAGGTAGGGGACGAACTCCTCCTGGTGCGCGCCGAGCCACTCCAGGTCGAGGCCGTTGGAGTAGAACTTCCCGGCGCCGGTGGTGACGAGCGCCTTCGGCCCCTCGGCCCGCTCGACCTCGGTCAGCGCCTCGTTCGCGGCGGCGAGGAAGTCGGGGTGGAAGCGGTTCTCGCCCGCGTCCATCCGCAGGACGAAGACATCGCCCTCGCGCTTGAGTTCAATCACGGAGTTCTCCCGTCCGGAAGGGTGGTCGACCGAACCCTACTGCTCGGTAACAGCCGGGAACACCATGCAGGTGGCCGTGCCGTGCGCGACCAGCCTGCCGTCCCCGTCCAGCACGCGGCCCTCGGCCGTCGCGACCCGCCGGCCGACGTGGACGGTCGTCCCCTCGCAGGTCAGCCGCCCGCCCTGGACCGGCACCGCGCGGACGAAGTTGACCTTGAGCTCCAGCGTCGTGTAGCCCGCGCCCTCCGGCAGCGTGGTGTGCACGGCGCAGCTCATCGCCGAGTCCAGCAGCGTGGACAGGACGCCGCCGTGCACCGTCCCGAGCGGGTTGGCGAACTTCGGGTCGGGCGTGAGCCCGAAGACCACGCGGCCCGGCTCCAACGCCTCGGCGGTCATGCCGAGCAGGGCGCCGACACCGATCCCGGCCCGCTCGCCCATCGCGATCGCCTGTTTCAGCTGCTCCAGCCCCGCGGTCAACGCCCACCCCTTCCGGCACGTGTTTCGGACGGTTATGACGACCGTCATGGTCCAGCGTCGCTATGACGATCGTCATGGTCAAGCCGGGAACCTTATGATGAATGTCATAATCGCAGCATGGGTACCGACAGCCGGGAACGCATGGTGCGCAGCGCCGCCTACCTCTTCCGCGAACGCGGCTACTCCGGGACGGGCTTCCGGGACGTCATCGCGCACAGCGGCGCGCCGCGCGGCTCGATCTACCACCACTTCCCCGGCGGCAAGGTGCAGCTCGCCGAGGAGGCCGTCCGGTACGCGGGCGAGTTCCTCAACGCGGGCATCGAGGCCGCCGTGGAGGGCGGCGACGCCGCCTCGGCCGTGGACGCGTTCGTCGGCTGGTGGCGCGGCGTCCTGGTGAAGAGCGAGTTCCGCGCCGGGTGCCCGGTCGTCGCCGTGACGGTCGAGTCGCACGACGACGCCCCGCAGCTTGCCAGGGCCGCCGCCGCCGCGTTCGCCCGCTGGCAGGACACCCTCGCCACCGGCCTGGAGAACGCCGGCGCCTCCCCCGACCGCGCCGCCCGCCTGGCCACCCTGATCGTCTCCGCCGTGGAAGGCGCCACCATCCTCTGCCGCGCCGAGCGCGACCTCCGCCCCCTGGACGCCGTCGTGGCCGAACTCAAGGACCTCGCCCGCACCGCCGTCGACTAGCTAGGAGAGCCGGCTCCGCGGCACGGCGGCCATGGCGGCGGCGGACGCGGTCGCCACCGCGGTGAGCACCCCCGCGCCCGCTCCGGCGACCACCCGCGAGGCGAGGAAGACCCCGATGCCCGGCGAGACCACGGTGAGGACGTTGCCGAGGTCGAACACGCCCAGCGCGACCAGCAGCGCCCTGGCGGTGCTTCCGCGGACCAGCGTCCCCGACAGCAGCGGTCCCGCCAGGGCGTAGGCGGCGGCGAAGGCCGTCACGCACAGGCCGACCGCCGCGAGCGTGGTGCCGAGCGAGGCGGGGATCGAGGGCAGCACCCCGGCGACGGCGGGAGGAAACGCGAAAGCGGCCGTGACCACGTACGTGGTCACG
>NZ_QURH01000957.1 GCF_003428695.1 Actinomadura logoneensis | reverse complement strand
ACCTGCCCCACCGCCCCCCACGCCGCCCCCACCGGACCCGCCGTTCCGACCGCTGCCGCCGGTCCCTCCGCACCCGCCGTCGCCGCCACACCAACCGGTCCGACCGCCGCCGCCCGGCCCGCCACACCCGCCCTTCCCGCCGTTCCCACGGCACCTGCCGTTGCCGCCGCGCCGACCCTTCCGACCGGGCTCGCCGGGGCGCGGCTGCGGCCGGGGGCGCGCGTCCCGGAGCGGAACGTTGCGGCTCCTGGGGAGACGGCGGCCGTCGAGCGTCAACTGGACGGGCTTCTGGCCCGGTTGGGCGCGCCGGTGACCGTCCTGCCGAGGCCGTCGGCGATCCCGGGCGCGGACGCTCGGCGCAGGCTCACCGCGCAGGTGCGGGTCCCGGTGTACTTCCACGTGCTGCACAACGGGACGACCGGTGACATCCCCGACTCGCTCGTCCACAAGCAGATCGAGGTGCTGAACTCCGCCTACGGCGGTCGGCTCGGCGGCGCCGACACCGGCTTCTCCTTCGACCTCCGTTCGATCAGCCGCTCCGACAACTACTCCTGGTACACCAGCCCGGAGGCCAGCGAGCAGGACTTCAAGACCCGCCTGCGGCGCGGCGGCCCGGAGGCGCTCAACCTCTACAGCGCCGACCTCGGCGACGACCTGCTCGGCTGGTCGACCTTCCCGTGGCTGTACAAGGGCGCGCCCAAGATGGACGGCGTGGTCATCCACGTCGGCAGCATGCCGGGCGGCTCGATCGAGCACTTCAACCACGGGTTCAGCGCCGTCCACGAGACCGGCCACTGGCTGGGCCTCTTCCACCCCTTCGAGGGCGGCTGCACCGGCGCGGGCGACCAGGTCGACGACACCCCGCCGGAGCGCGACGCCACCAGCGGCTGCCCGGAGGGCAAGGACACCTGCCCGGCGCCCGGCACCGACCCGATCCACAACTTCATGGACTACGCCTGGGACGCCTGCATGACCCAGTTCACCGCCGGCCAGGGCGAACGAGCCCACAAGGTCTACACCGCCTACCGGACCTGACCCCGGCCCGCAGGGGGCGGCGGGAGATCGGTCATGGGGCGCGGATCAGGCGCGGGCACGGGTCATGGGCGGACGAGGGTCATGGGCGGACGAGGGTCATGGGCGGACGAGGGTCAAGGGCGGGCCCAGGTCGAGGGCGGACGCAGACCAAGGGCGGACGCGGGTCGAGGGCGTGCCCAGGCCAAGGGCGTGCCCAGGCCAAGGACGTGCCCAGGTCAAGGACGGGCGCGGGTCAGGGCGGCGGTGGTCTCGGGTGGGAGGTGGCGGACGGCCTCGCGGAAGGTGACGGTGGACATGCGGGCCAGGTGCCGGGACGTCCAGTCGGCGACCCACGCCGGATCCTTCCTGGACAGCTCGCGCAGCACCCAGCCGAGGGCCTTGCGGATGAAGAACTCGGTCTCATCGAGCGACGCCTCCCCGTAGCGGTCGACGCGCGCCACGTCGGGAGTGCCCCGCCTGATCCCGGCCAGCAGCGCCAGGATCGCCGCGCGTCGTATCCATAGGTACTCGTCGCCGACCCAGGTATCGAGCTCGTCCGCAACCTGTGGATAACTCAGCGCCAGCACGCCGACGACCTTCTCCGCCAGGTTGTCCACCAGCGCCCACGTGCTGGAGTCGCGCACCAGCCGCTCGGCGAAGGCCAGATCGCCGGGCTCCAGGACGTCCACCCGCTTGATCAGCACCTCCACGGCGGCGAGGCGGGCCTCGTGCACCGGACGGCCCGACTCGGTGACCACCCACAGCCCGTCCGCCAGCGCCAGCAGGTCGTCGCGGGAGGGCCGTGCCCGCACGGACGCCACCGCGATCCGGCGCACCACGGGCACCGGCACCCCGATGTGCGCGAAGGAGCTCTTCAGATACCCCCGCTCGGCCTCCGCGCGCGCCGGATCGGCCTGCGCGCGGAGGTCCCGAACGATCCGGGTAACTTCATCGGGCACGTCCACGTCCGCACCCTAACGCGCCGACGCGAACGGGGACGCGACCGCAGACGCGAACGGGGAAGCGGGAGCGGGAGCGGACGGGAGGGTCAGGTGATCTCCACGATCGGCAGCCGCAGCGCCGCCGGGGCGTCCGCCGGGACGACCGGGTTCTTCGGCGCGACCGCCGCGACGCGCCGGTAGGAGGCGCCGAGCGCCGGGCGCGGGTCGTCCTCGCCCTTGTTCGGCCACAGCGACATCGCCCGCTCCGCCTGCGCGGTGATCGTCAGGGACGGGTTGACGCCCAGGTTCGCCGAGACCGCCGAGCCGTCCACGACGTGCAGGCCGGGGTGGCCGTAGACGCGGTGGTACGGGTCGATGACGCCGGTCTCCGGCGAGTCGCCGATCACGCAGCCGCCCAGGAAGTGCGCGGTCATCGGGATGTCGAACAGGTCGCCCCAGGAGCCGCCCGCGATGCCGCCGATCTCCTCGGCGATCTCCCGCGCGGCGGTGTGCCCCTCCGGGATCCAGGTCGGGTTCGGCTCCCCGTGCCCGGCGTCGGCGCGGACGTCCCATCCGAGCGGCCCGCGCGCCGGGCGCAGCGTGATCGAGTTGTCCCGCGTCTGCATGACCAGCGCGATCACGGTCCGCTCCGACCAGTGCCGCACGTCGAAGAGCTGGATGAGGTCGGCCGGCCGCCGCACCGCCTCGCCCAGGAACTTGGCGATCCGCGGACGGTGCCTCTCGCCCGGACGGTCGCCGTCCACGAGCAGTGTCTGGAGGGCCGCCATCAGGTTCGAGCCCTTCCCGTACCGGACGGGCTCGATGTGGGTGTCGGGCGTCGGGTGGAACGACGAGGTGATCGCCACGCCGCGCGAGAAGTCCGCCCCGGGGTGCCCGTTGCGCCGTCCCGCGCCGAGGATCGCCTCGGAGTTCGTCCTGGTCAGGTGCCCCAGCCGGGCGGAGACGCGGGGCAGGCGGCCGGTCGTGCGGAGCTTGTGCAGGAGCTTCTGCGTCCCGTACGTCCCGGCGGCGAACACGACCTGCCCGGCGGTCAGCGCCTTGCGGTTCCGCCCGAACGACCCGGTCCGGACGATCTCGACCTCGTAGCCGCCGCCGGTGAGCGGCGTGACCTGCGTGACGCGGCTGAGCGGCATGATCCGCGCGCCCGCCTTCTCCGCGAGGTAGAGGTAGTTCTCGGTGAGCATGTTCTTGGCGCCGTGCCGGCAGCCGACCATGCACTCGCCGCACTCGGTGCAGCCCCTCCGCCGCGGGCCCGCGCCGCCGAAGTACGGGTCCTCGGACGCCCGGCCCGGACCGTCCCCGAAGAACACCCCGACCGGCGTCCGGACGAACGTGTCGCCCTTGCCCATCCGCTCGGCGACGCTGCGCATCACCTTGTCGGCGGCCGTGACCGTGGGGTTCTGGACGACCCCGAGCATCCGCTTCGCCTGGTCGTAGTAGGGGGCGAGCTCGGCCTGCCAGTCGGTGATGTGCGCCCACTGCCGGTCCTTGAAGAACGGCTCCGGCGGGACGTAGAGGGTGTTGGCGTAGTTCAGCGAGCCGCCGCCGACGCCCGCCCCGGCGAGCACCATGACCCGGCTCGCCTTGCGGCCCCGGATCAGGTGGATGCGCTGCATGCCGGTGAGGCCGAGCGCGGGCGCCCAGATGTACCGGGACACGCGCCAGTTGGTCTTCGGCAGGCCCGGATGCCGGGCGTCACCGGTCCCCGCCTGCCCGGCGTCGAAGCGGCGGCCCGCCTCGATCACGCCGACCCGGTACCCCTTCTCGGTCAGCCGCAGCGCGGTCACGCTGCCGCCGAACCCCGACCCGATGACGAGGACGTCGTAGTCGTGCGCCCGCTGGTCCTGGGCCCGGTCGCCGTCCGCCCGCTGGACCTGGGCCCGGTCGCCGTCCGCCCGGTGGTCGTGCATCGCCCGCGCCGTCCCGTCTACTTGATCCGGAGCTTCTTCATGAGCTTCACGCTGTTGGCCATGAGGTCGGCGAACGTGTCGTAGCCGACCCCGGCCGGGGGTTCGAGGTCCATCCAGTGCTGGCTGGCGATCGTCTGGACCTCGGTGAACCGCAGCAGGCCCTCCGCGCCGTGCCGGCGTCCGACACCGGACTGCTTGAACCCGCCCATCGGCGCGTCGTAGGACACGAACGCCGCGCCGTAGCCGTCGTTCACGTTGACCGTCCCGGCCTGGATGCGAGAGGCGACGCGGCGTCCGCGGGCGACGTCCCTGGTCCAGACGGACGCGTTGAGCCCGTAGGGCGTGTCGTTCGCGCGGTCGATGACCTCGTCCACGTCCGAGTAGCGGTAGACGGAGACGACCGGGCCGAACGTCTCGCTGGCGCACAGGTCCATGTCGGACGTGACGTCGGTGAGGACGGTCGGCTCGTAGAACAGCGGTCCGATGTCCGGACGCGCCCGGCCGCCCGCCAGGACGGTCGCGCCCCGCTCGACGGCCTGGTCCACGTGCGCGGTGACGTTGTCGAGCTGCCGCTGGAACGTCAGCGAGCCCATGGACGCCTCGAAGTCGAACCCGGCGCCGAGCTTCATCCCCTTGACCAGCTCGACGAAGCGCGGGACGAACCGGTCGTACACCGCGTCGTGCACGTACAGGCGCTCGATCGAGATGCACAGCTGCCCGGCGTTGGTGAAGCAGGCCCGGACGGCCCCGCGCGCGGCGCGCTCCACGTCCGCGTCGTCCAGGACGATCATCGGGTTCTTGCCGCCGAGCTCCAGCGAGTAGGACACCAGGCGCGGCGCGACCCGCTCGGCGATCGCCTTCCCGCCCCGGGTGGACCCGGTGAACGCCACGTAGTCGGCGGCGTCCAGCAGCGGGTCGCCGATCTCGGCCGGGTCGCCGATCACGACCTGCCACAGGTCGCGTGGAAGTCCGAGGGAGACCAGCAGGTCCAGCACCCACAGGCTGGACAGGCAGGTCTGGGTGTCGGGCTTGTGGATGACGGCGTTCCCGGCGAGCAGGGCGGGCACGATGTCGGACGCGCCCAGCGAGAACGGGTAGTTCCACGGCGAGATGAGCGCGACGACGCCCTTGGGGTGCCGCAGCTCCCGCACCCGTGTCAGCCCCGGCATCGTGCTGCGGCGGCGTTGTGGACGCAGCAGCCGCTCGGCGCGGCGGGCGTAGTGCAGCGAGCAGAGGGCGACGTCGAGGAACTCCTCCAGCGCGTGCCGCCGGGCCTTGCCCGTCTCCATCTGGATGATGTCGAGGATCTCCGAGCGGCGCGCCACGAGCGCGTCCGGCAGGGCCAGGAACGGCTTCACCCGCTCCCGGACGGGCAGCGCGGCCCAGTCCCGCTGGGCGCGCCGGGCCCGCTCGTACGCGCGCGCGACCTCGCCGGCGGTGGTGAGCGGGAGGGTCGCCAGCGGCTCGCCGGTGAAGGGGGCGGGGATGGTGGCCGTGGGCGCGTCCTCGCCGGACGCGATGTGGGAGGTCAAACGGTCGGTCTTCTGCTGCGGCAGCCGGTGCGCGGCCGCTCCCGGGGCGGGGACCGTCGGAGATGCCATGCGTGCAGACTAGGGCTCCCCGCCCGCCGGTGGCTACCCACCAGTAACGACTTGCTTTCCGTGAATTGCCGCACATCTCACCTGCATGGGAACGGAACGTTCCAGATTGACCGGCTTGCGCAATGCCGTGACCCGGCGCGCCCCCGCGGTGTAAGCCGGAACCTGGAGGAGACACCAGGCGCGTCGCCGTCGCGCCGCCCGGGCCGTAACCGCTGCCGCCCGCCCCGGGCCCGGCGGCAGCGTGCCCGACGAGAGGGGAACACCCACATGTCCTTCGCGGGCGGCGCGACGGAAGAGGGCGTCCGGGCTGAGCGGACGACCCGGCGGGAGCGCCGGGAGCAGACGCGGGCGGCACTGCTCGAAGCGGCCGAGCGGCTGTGGGCCGAACGCGGCATCCACGGCGCCTCCCTGGACGACGTGGCGTCCGCGGCGGGCCTCACCAAGGGCGCGGTCTACTCGAACTTCGCGGGCAAGACCGACCTGCTGCTCGCCCTGGTGGAGCACTGCACGCGCGAGCGCGTCGGCACCGAGACCTGCGCGGAGCTGGGGGACACGAGCCGTCCGCCGAAGGAGCGGTACGAGCGCGCCGGGCTCGCCTTCCGCCGCCGTCTGGAGGGCGACCAGGCCCGCCTGACCGCGCTGCTGCTGGTCGAGTTCTGGCTGTTCGGGATGCGCGACTACGCGGCGGGCTGGCGCATCGCCGACTGGTACGCCGAGTGCCGCGACCACCTCGCGAGCGGCCTCCCCGAGCCGAGCGGCGCGTCCACCTCGGACGGCCCGCCCCCTTCGGACCGCCAGCCCGCCACGGACGGTCAGCCCGCCTCGGACCGCCAGCCCGAGCCGGACGGGGTGTCCAAGTCGGACGGCCAGCCCGAGCCGGACGGCGAACCCGAGTCCGACGGGGTGTCCCGGGACGACCGGGCCGCGCTCGCGCTCGCGCTCGACACGGGGCTGGCCCTCCAGCATCTCCTGGACCCCACCCGCGTCCCGGCCGACCTCTACGGCACCGGGATGCGCCTGCTCCTGGGCGACTGACCGAACGGTCCGGGCCGCGTCCGCCGCACGCGGACGCGGCCCGGAATCCCCGCGCTTTTTCCCGGCGAACCCGCCGGGGATGTCAGTCGTCGGCCTCAGCGCCGGTCGCCGGCCTCGACCGCCGGCCTCGACCGTCGGCCTCGACCGTCGACCGGGGCCTCGGCGTCAGTCGTCGTAGTCGGCGGCGCCCACCGGTCCGACCGGGATCTCCGGGGTCTTGGCACCCGGCATGACCACCAGCTTCCCGCGCGCCGCGGCGTAGACCTTGCCGAAGTTCGAGACGTACAGCGGGAAGGCCGAGCTGTCCATGAGGGTGAGGACGGCCTCGTCGTTGTACCGCAGCGCGTCCACCGTGTAGCTGTGGCTGCCGGTGAGGATCATGCGGTGCCGGCGGCCGTTGTAGGTCCCGTCGATCAGCAGGTACTTCGAGTGGGCCTGGGCCGCCGAGTCGCCGGTGAAGTAGTGCACGGCGGGGCCGCCGTGGCGTCCCGGCCGGGCGAGGGCCTTCAGCGTGCCCGTGCCGAAGGTCGCGGCGACGACCTGCACGTCGCAGCCCTGGTCGTCCAGGCGGGACAGCGCCTTGGCGACCTCGGTGCGGTTGAAGATGCCGCTGGACAGCCTCACCTTCGTCCCGTCGCACCGCACGCGGTTGAGGACGTCCACGATCGGGTCGCCGGACGCCTTCGGGAAGAACGCGACGGCGCGCTTGCCGGACCAGGTCTGCCGGTAGTAGTTGCCGTTCGGCCTGTGCTTGGCCAGCGCGTAGAAGTAGCTGCGGTACGCGCCGTAGAGCTTGCGGTCCACGAGCGTGTAGGCGTCGTTGTAGTCGGCGTACATGCCGCCGGTCGCGTTCCCGGACGTCTGCACCACGACGTTCCGCGAGTCGTACGTGCGCGAGAACGCGTAGAACTTGTTGTGGTTCTTGCCCCAGACGCCCTTGGTGGACGGTGCGATGCAGCCCCGGTTCTTGGGACACACGACGACCCAGGACGACTTCTTGGTGTTCGTCCCCAGGTGGCGGGCGAGGTAGTTGTACACGCCCTTGTTCTGGGAGAGCGAGTCGTTGTCCAGGACGACCCGCACGCGGACCTTGCGCTTCTGGGCGTTGACCAGCTCCTTCGCCATGCCCGAGGTGCGCAGGCGGAAGACGGCGACGTCGATCTCGGCCTTGGCGGGGGTGTGCCGGATCAGGGTCTTGATGTAGAGGTCGAGCGCCCCGGCCTTGGCCGGGTCCTTGCTCGGCAGGTTGAAGCGCGGCCCCTGGGTGACGTACTTGCGCCCGCGCCCGCCAGAGGTGGTCACGTCACGGCTGGGCGAGGCGACGCGGTTCCCGCCGTCGGTGGCCGCGCGCACGAGCGCTTGGGCCGGACGCGGCGCGGGCTGAGCCGGACGCGACGCGGGCTGGGCGGCCGCGGAGGCGGCGTTGAGGCCCGTCACCGCGGCGGCGACGGCCAGACCACTTGAAACCAGGGCGATACGTCGCAAGAGACTCCCCCGTCTACCGACACGACAAGATCGGGAGATTACCAACTAATCGCCCAGCGGAGAATCCCTTCAAGCAACCATTTCTCACCCTCGAACCAGTAATTTCCGACAGTGTCAGCAATCACACCGGTAAACCGGACAGTCGGGCACGACCTCGCACGTCGCACAGCCCCTCACAGGCCACAACAGGCCACCTCGGGACAGGTCCGGCCCGGCGCCGATAAGGCGC
>NZ_QURH01000958.1 GCF_003428695.1 Actinomadura logoneensis | reverse complement strand
GGCCGGATGAGGGCGCGGACGCGCCGGCCACTCCGCCGACCCGCGCGCCCGCCAGCACCGACCAGCCCTCGCCCCGGTCCGGCGGCGTCCTCCCTCCGGGCCGCGTGGGCAGCGCGCCCACCTCCGTCCCGCCCGACGACCCCGAGGAGGCCGACGAGGCCGACGAGGCCGGGGACGCGGCGGCGGGCGGGGGCGGGGCCAGGCCGCAGACGTCGCAGAAGCCGTCCGGCTGGACGGTCCCGGTGCAGTCGGGCTGGGAGCAGGGGGACGGCTGGCTGGCGGTCATCCGCGGGTTCCCGTCTCGCTCTCGCACGCCCGGATGGCGCGCTGGTACTCGGCGAGCGCGGCGGTGGCCGCGCGCAGGTCGCAGGGGGCCGTCCAGAGCAGGTCGCGGGCCCGTTCGCCCAGGCGGGAGACCACGGCGTCCTCGGCGAGGCCGAGCCGTCCCGCCTTGGCCTGGTACGCCTGGAAGCGTCCGCGCAGCTCGGAGCGGCGGTCGAGCAGGCCGGAGCTGAGCGCGTGGTCCGCCTCGACGCGCTCGGCCGCGACCGCGACCGCCCGGTCCAGTTCCGCCGCCCGGACGGCCAGCTCCCGCCACCGGCCCTCGGCGCAGAGCGCGGCCAGCGCGGCGAGCCGGTCCCGCAGCCCCGCCGACGGCGTGACGGGCTCCGGCAGCCCGGGCGAGTCGATCTTGTTGAGCACCGTCTCGCGGGTCTCGCGCGCGGCCCGCTCGGCCTCGGCGACGCCGTCGACCGCGGCCGTGAGCCGGTCCACCAGCGCGGTGTGCCCGGCGCGCGCCGCGACCGCGTCGGCCAGTTCGGCGCGGACCCGGTCCAGCGCGGCGCGCAGCGCGCCCAGCCGGGAGGTGTCCGGCTTCGCCTCGCTGCCCGAGCCCGTGACCAGCGACAACGGATCGGTCCGGACGATCCGGCCGAACGCCGTCAGCTCCCGCCCGATGCGGTCCAGCTCGGGGTGCCGGACGCCGTCCAGCTCGTGCGCCGAGCGCGCCGCCTCCCGCCAGTCGTCCTCCACCTCGTCCAAGGGGAGGAGCAGGGCCGTCCAGGCGTTGTCGGCGGCGACCACCACGGCCGCGGCCTCCTCGTACGCCGCCGACATCAGCCGGACCGCCTCGCCGAGCGTCACCCGCCTGCGGTCCGGGCCGAGCAGGGTGCGCTGGTCGAGCGGGATCTCACCGTCCGGCAGGTCCACCGACGGGCCGGTGAGCATGCCGCTGAGCAGGAGCAGGGCATCGGCGTCCGGCCGTTCGGACTCGGCCCGCAGCGCCGCCGCCCGGTCGAGGACGTTGCCGTAGGCGTCGAACAGCTCCCACAGCCTGCCGATGCGCCGCTGCGTCTCGTCCCAGCGCCGCCAGGTCTCGCCGGTGAGCCGCGCGCCCTTCAGCAGCCGCGACCCGGGGTGGGCGTCGAGGTCGAGCAGGGCCGCCGAGATCCGCTCCGCGTCCGCGCGCAGCTGTGCGAGGGCGTGGTCGACGCCCTCGCGGCTCATGGGCGCCGCCCCGGTCCCGCTCTCGTTCACCTCGGCCCCGTGTCCCTGCCCCGTTCCTGCTCCGTCCTCGACCCGCGCCAGCCACCGGTCACCGGCGCCGGCACCCGGCCACCCGGCCACCGGTCACCGGCACCCGGCCACCCGGCCACCGGTCACCGGCGCTGGCACCCGGTCACCGGCACCCGGTCACCGGCCGCCTGGCCGCCGGCAACTGATCACCGACACCGTCTTCGATTCGCGTGGCGCCCTCCGGGTTCCCTCGCCGCGTCCGTCCAGGATGGGCCGCCCGCTTTCCGTTCAGTGTGATCCGCGGCACTTTCCGGCACAAGCGGTTGCCCCCTCCCGGCAATCCGGGAGCTTCGCGGCCCGTCCCTGCGAATCATGGTGAATCGGGGCCCCCGCGCGCCGCCGCGAAACGGCCGCGCGGGCCGACTGGCCGCCTTCGGCCACCGCGAACGGTTCCGAGCCGTTAGGAAAAACACACAGCGTCACGGCGGCACGACTTGTGTCAAGGGAACGTCGTGGTGTGAAGTGACGTTCTGTAGGTGTCGTCTCCCTCGTGGAGACGTGGCTGAGCAGTCGATCGAGAGGAGTTGAGCGTCCGCAGTGTCGGACCCCAGTCATAGACCCGGTGCGTCATGCTGACCGCCGCACTGGGCCTTTTCGCCGTCATTCTGCTCACCGCCGCGACGGGTTACTTCGTCGCCCAGGAGTTCGCGTTCGTCGCCGTCGACCGGTCCCGGCTGTCGGCCGCCGCCGACAGCGGCGACGTGGCCGCGCGCCGCGCGCTCCGGGTCGTCGGCCGGCTCTCCTTCATGCTCTCGGGCGCGCAGCTCGGCATCACCATGACCACCCTGGTGGTCGGGTTCATCGCCAAGCCCGCGCTCGCCGGGCTCCTCGAACCGCTGCTCACGCTGGCCGGCGTCCCGTCCGGCGCGGTGGACGCGGTCGCCCTCGCCGCCGGGTTCGTCCTGGCCACGCTCATCCAGATGCTGCTCGGCGAGCTGTTCCCCAAGAACCTCGCGCTCGCGCGCGCCGAGGGCCTGGCCCGCGCGCTCGCCGCGTCCACGCTGGTCTACCTGACCGTCGCCGGGCCGCTGATCCGGCTGTTCGACCGGGCCGCCGAGAAGCTGCTGCGCGCGGTCGGCGTCGAGCCCGTCGAGGAGCTGCACAGCGGCGCCACCCTGGAGGAGCTGGGCGAGATCATCGACCGCTCCGCCGGGGCCGGGCATCTGCCCGCCGACCTGACCCGGCTGCTGGACCGGGCGCTGTCGTTCGGCGACCGGACGGCCGACGAGGTCATGGTGCCGCGCCCGCAGGTCCGGTCCCTCGCCTCGGACGCGACGGTCGCCGAGCTGGTCGCGCTGATCCGGGAGAACGGCAACTCCAACTACCCGGTCTACGGCCAGGACATGGACGACGTCATCGGCGTCGTCGGCGCGCGGGAGGCCGCGGCCGACGGGCTCCCGCCGTCCACCCCGGTGTCGGTGATCGCCCGGCCCGCGCTGATGGTCCCCGGCAGCCAGCCGCTGTACGGGGTGATCGAGCGGATGCGCGAGGCGGGCGAGGAGTTCGCCTGCGTCGTGGACGAGTACGGCGGCCTCGCCGGCATCCTCACCTTCGAGGACGTCGCCGAGGAGCTCGTCGGCGAGATCACCGACGAGAACGACGCCCGCGACCAGGCCCCGGTCGGCTCGGCCGACGGCTCCTGGCTGCTGGACGCCGGGCTGCGCGTGGACGAGATCGAGCTGACCACCGGCCTCGCCCTGCCCGAGGGCGACTCCTACGACACGGTCGGCGGGCTGGTCATGGCCGGGCTGCGCCGCCTGCCCCGGCCCGGCGACCGGCTGGTCGTCCCGCTGGGCGAGGACCCCGCCGAGCCGGACGGACACGCCGAGATCGAGGTGGTCTCCGTCGCCCGCCGCGTGGCCCGCGAGGTCCGCGTCCGCGCGCTGACCACCGCCGACACGGCGGCGGCGGCCCTGGACGCCGAGGCCGCCGCAGCCGCCCGGACCGACGCGGATGCCGCCGCCCGGACCGACGCGGATGCCGAGACCGCCGAGGCCGGTGCCGATGTCGTGCACGTTCCGGTACAGGGCGGCCCGGGTGACGCCGCGCCGATGGTGAAGCCTGCCAACGGCAGCGTGCGCGCGGAAGGCTCCGGCGAGCCTTCCCAGCCCGAGGTCTCCGCGGAAACCGGACGCGAGGTCCGGAACACGGCCACCGAAGGCGAACGCGAGGCGCTGGACGCCTCCGCCAAGAGCCGACACGACATTCAAAACGCCTCCAGCGCAGGCGAACTCGAGGAGCGGAACGGCTCCACCGAGAGCGGACGCGAGGTGCGGAACGCCTCCGCCGCAAGCGGACGCGACGTTCGCGACGGTGACGAGGCCATGGACGAGAACGCCATGGCGGCGTCCGGGGAGGGGGCCGGCCCGTGGATCCGCTGACATCACTGCTGGTCACGGCACTTCTGCTGGTCGGGAACGGGTTCTTCGTGGCGGCCGAGTTCGCGCTCGTCGCCGCGCCGCGCTCGCAGCTCGAACGGGCCGCCGCGCGCGGCAGCCGACCGGCCGCCGCCGCCCTCGCGGGCACCCGCGAGCTGTCCCTGATGCTCGCCGGGGCGCAGTTCGGCATCACGATGTGCTCGCTGGGCCTCGCGATCGTCACCGAGCCCGCGTTCGAGCACGTCCTGGAGCCGCCGCTGCACGCTGTCGGCGTCCCCGAGGCGATCGCCAAGGGCCTCGCCCTGGCGTGCGCGCTCGGCGTCGTGACGTTCCTGCACATGGTCGTCGGCGAGATGGCGCCCAAGTCGTGGGCGATCGCCTATCCGCGCAGGTCGGCGCTTGTGCTGGCGCTGCCGTTCCGGGCGTTCGCGAAAGTGTCCCGGCCGGTGCTCGCCGCCCTCAACACCGTCACCAACGGCCTGCTGCGGCTGTGCCGGATCACCCCGCGCGACGAACTGGACGCCCCGGCCGACGTCCGCTCGCTCGGCCACCTGGTCGGCGAGTCCCGGCGGCTCGGGCTCATCGGACGGCACGACCACGAGCTGCTGCGGCGCGCGATCTCCGCGCGGGAGGTCACGGTCGCGCACCTGGTCGTCCCGGCCGCCGAGGTCGCCACGGTGCCCGCCGACGCGACCGCCGCCGACGTCCGGCGGGTGGCGACCGCGAGCGGCCACAACCGGCTGGTCGTCCTCGGCGCGGACGGCGCGGGCCCCGGCATCGTGCACGTCCGGGCCGCGGTCACCGAGCCCGACGCCGACCGTCCCGCCACCGAGCTGGCGCACCCGGCCCCCGTGCTGACCGGCGCGACGACCGTCCTGTCGGCGGTCTCGGTGATGCGCCGCTCGCGCGCGCAGCTCGGGGTCGTGTGCGGCGGCCAGGGCGGCGAGATGGTCGGGATCGTGACGCTGGACGACCTGCTCGCCGAGCTGCTGGCCGCCAACCCGCACTAACGACCACGGATCCGCAGTCGCGACCTCCTCGCGGCTGCGGACCATGCGTTCCTGTCGAGGTGCTGCAACGGAATCCGTGGTCCATGGTGTGAACATGAGCACCCGAAACGAGCCCGGGCCCGGCCGTGATCACGCACACGGCCCCGCCCCCCGCCGTGATCACGAACCCGAACCCGAACCCGGCTCCCGCCGCGAGCGCAGGGCCGCTCGGGACAGCGGCCACGGGCACGAAGGCGGGCACGGCCACGGGCAGGCACACGGCCACGGGCACGAAGGTTGGGATGGAGGAGGGCGGTCGTTCGGGGCAGGGGTCTGGGGGCGGGTCGTCCATTTTGTTCGGCCGCATTCGCATGAGGCGGCGGACAAGGTGGACGCGGCGCTGGAGGGCAGCGCGGACGGGATGCGCGCCCTGTGGACGTCGCTGCTCGTCCTGGCGGCGACCGCCGTGCTGCAGGCGGTGGTCGTGGCGGTCAGCGGGTCCGTCGCGCTGCTCGGCGACACGCTGCACAACGCGGCGGACGCGCTGACGGCCGTCCCGCTGGGGATCGCGTTCATGCTCGGCCGCCGTCCGCCCACCCGCCGCTACACCTACGGGTTCGGGCGCGCCGAGGACCTCGCCGGGGTCGTCGTGGTGCTGGCGATCGGCGTGTCGTCGGCGGCGGCGGGGTACGCGGCGCTGCAGCGGATCGCCCATCCACAGCCGGTGGCCCATCTGTGGACGGTCGCGGCGGCGGCGCTGATCGGTTTCGCCGGGAACGAGCTGGTCGCCCGGTACCGGATCCGGGTCGGCCGCCGCATCGGGTCGGCGGCGCTGGTCGCGGACGGGCTGCACGCGCGCACCGACGGGTTCACGTCCCTGGCCGTCCTGCTCGGCGCGGCGGGCGCGGGCCTCGGCTGGACGTGGGCGGACCCGGCGGTCGGGCTGCTGATCACGGCGGCGATCCTGGTGGTGCTGCGGCAGGCGGCCCGCGAGGTGTGGCGGCGGCTGATGGACGCCGTGGACCCCGATCTCGTCGCGACCGCCGAGCAGGCCCTCCGGCGCGTCCCGGGCGTCCTGGCGGTCGGCACCGTCCGGATGCGCTGGATCGGGCACCGGCTGCGGGCCGAGTGCGACGTGGTCGTCGATCCGGACTGCACGCTGGTGGAGGCGCACGACGCGGCCGTCCGCGCCGAGCACGCCCTGATGCACGCCCTGCCGCGGCTGACCGGAGCGCTCGTCCACCCCGACCCGGCGCCGCGCGGCGGCGTCGACCACCACGCCGTGCTCGCGGGGCACCGGAGCGCTCCCGGCCTGTGAGACGTTAGAGATGGACGGAGTGGGAGAAATCCGGAGGGGGTCGAAAACGATCCCCCCGGAGACCGGCGACCGGGACGGCGAACGGTGGAGCAGGCTGTGGACGAGACGGAGCGGCTGCGTGAGCGGGTCGATGAGCTGTGCGCGGCGCTGACCGAGCGTTACGGGCGCCTTGAGGCCGAACTGGTGGAGAGCGGACCGTCCGGCGACGACCGGCCGCTGGGCTGGTCCGGTCGGCTGGAGGTGCTGCGCGCCTTCGCGGCGGGCGTGGCGCCGGGCGACCGGACGGCCCTGGCCCGCCTCATGGTCGATCCCGACGCGCTCGACGACGGGACCGCGAACCGGATCGACCTCTCCGGCGCGGACGCCGGGCGCTCGGTCCGGGAGATCACCGACGCGCTGGACGGCCGCATCCTGCTGCTCGCGCCGTCGAAGGCCGAGGCCGCCGCGCTGCTGGAGGCCCTGGCCGACCGCGAGCTGCCGGTGCTGCTGGAGGAGGTCGTTCCGACGGCTCCGTTCCGCCGCCGCAAGGACAACGGCACGGTCGAGTTCCGTTCCATGAAGGAGGACGCGGCCCGCGCGACCCGCGCCGAGCCCGCTCCCCCGGCGTCCGCCGCGGACCCGGAGGCCACGGTCAGCGACCTCGGGACCATCCGCATGGAGGCGATCTCGGACGAGATGCTCGCCGACATGGCGGAGAAGACCACGCCCCACAAGATCGTCACGGACGAGATGCTCGCCGCCGCCACCGCGTCCCCCGCGCCGGACGAACCGGACCACCGTCCGCTGGACGCGGTACCGGACGACCGTCCGCTGGAGGCCGTGCCGGGCGACCGTCCGGCGGACGCGGTACCGGGCGACCGTCCGGCGGACGCGGTACCGGGCGACCGTCCGGCGGACGCCGTGCCGGACGGCCGTCCGCTGGAGGCCCTGGCCCGGCGGGTCGTGGTCCGGCCCGTCGGGAACGTGTGGCGGGAGGACGCCGAGCGCGAGCTCCGCGGACTCCAGCGAGGACTGCTCTGGCTGGAGCAGTGGCCGCGGGACATCGCGACCGTCGAACGGCTCCGGACCGAGGGCGTCCAGCGGCGGGAGGAGCGGCGCGCCGCGATCGCCGCGCTGGAGGCCGCGATCGTCGACCGGCGCGCCGAGTTGGAGACCGCCCGGGAGAGCGTCGCCGAGGCCGAGGCGGAGCGGGAGCGGAAGGCGGCCGAGGAGGAGCGGGTCGCCGCCGAGGCGGTCGGCCCCCGGCAGGAGGCCGAACGGCTCCGGGCCGAGGCGGACGCGGCGTCCGCGCAGGCCGCCAGGGCGGCGCACGTCGCGGACGAGGCCTGGACGCGCGTCTCCGCGATCGACGAACGGGCCGCTCAGGCGCGGTTCGAGCTGGGCGCCGCCAGGGACCAGGAGCAGCAGCTCGTCGGCGACCTCGCACGGGCGCGCGAGGAGCTGCCCGCCGCGAAGGCCGAGACCGAGCGCCTGGTCGCCGAGGACAGCACCGCGATGGCCGAGGGGCACGCCTCCTACTACCGCGTCCGGGCGGCGGAGTCGGCGGTCGCGGCCGTCCGGCAGAAGATGACGCTGACGCAGCGGCTGCACGTCGCGCCGCCCCCGGCCGAGCTGAAGAAGCTGCGCGCCGACCTGAAGGCCAAGGTGCGCCAGGCCGACGACGCGGTGCGGCGCGCGCACGAGACCAAGGAGGCGGCGGAGCGCGCGGCCCAGCACCAGGCGGGCCTGGAGCACTTCCTGGAGACCGGGGCCGAGCGGCTGGCGGCGGCCAAGCACGCGCAGGAACGCCTCGCGGCCGAGCTCACCCAGCTCGCCGGGAGCCGCGAGGACGCCGTCGAGACGCACCGCGAGCACGCCCGCACCGCCGCCGAGGCCGCCGACCACGCCACCCAGGCGGGCGCGGCGGCCCGCTACGCCGAGCAGACCGCGCGCGCCGCCGAGGAACGGCTCGCCG
>NZ_QURH01000955.1 GCF_003428695.1 Actinomadura logoneensis | reverse complement strand
CGTGCCATCCGCCGCCGCGCCGCTGGCCGCCGCGTCATCGGCGGACGCTGCGTCGCCGCCCGTCGTGCCACCGGGCGCAGCACTGCCGACCACAGTGCTGCCGGATGCCACGCCGCCGCCCACCGTCGTGCCGCCGGGCGCCGTGATGCTGCCGGGCGTTGCGCCGTCGGCCGGCGTGGGGTGGCCGACCGCTGGGGCGGTGGGGGGCGGGGTGACGCGGCGGCGGGCGACGATTCGGCCGGGGGTGCGGGCCGCGCGGTCGAACGGCGCGTCGGTCAGGTTCGCGGTGTCCGGGAACCGTTCCTGGACGGGGACGTCGATCTCGCGCATCAGTTCCTCAGTGGTTCCACACGGTGGTCAGGAGTAGAGGGCGTCGATCTCGCGGGCGAAGTCCTTCATCACCACGTGCCGGCGCACCTTGAGGCTCGGGGTCATGTGCCCGGCCTCCTCGGTGAAGTCGACGCCGAGGATCTCGTACTTCTTGATCGCCTCGGCGTGCGACACGGACCTGTTCGCCTCGGCCACCGCGCGGTCGATCTCGGCGATCACGTCGGCGTCGCGGCGCAGCTCCTCCACGGTCATCGCGGTGGGCTTGCCGTGCTGGGCCTTCCACGGGACGAGCGCCTCCTCGTCCAGCGTGATCAGGGCGCTGATGAACTTGCGGCCGTCGCCGACCACGATCGCCTGGCTGATCAGCGGACACGCGCGCAGCCGGTCCTCCAGCGGGGCCGGGGCCACGTTCTTGCCCGCCGCCGTGACCAGGATCTCCTTCTTGCGCCCGGTGATCCGCAGGTAGCCGTCCTCGTCCAGCTCGCCGAGGTCGCCGGTGTGGAACCAGCCGTCCTCGACGGCGTTCGCGGTCGCCGCCTCGTTGTTCCAGTAGCCGCGCAGGATGTTGACGCCCTTGGCGAGCACCTCGCCGTCCTCGGCGATCCGCACCGACACGCCCGGGATCGGCTGCCCCACGGTGCCGATCTTCAGCGCGGACGGCCGGTTCACGGTGATCGGCGCGGTGGTCTCGGTCAGGCCGTAGCCCTCCAGGATGGTGATCCCGACGCCGCGGAAGAAGTGCCCGAGCCGTTCGCCGAGGGCCGCGCCGCCGGACACCGCGTACTCGACGCGTCCGCCGACGGCCGCGCGCAGCTTGCCGTAGACGAGGACGTCGAAGACCTTGTGCTTGAGCCGGAGCTTGAGGTCCGGGCCGCCGGCCGACAGGGCCTTGCTGTAGGCGATGGCGGTCTCGGTGGCGGCGGCGAAGACCTTGCCCTTGCCGCCGGCGATCGCCTTCTGCTCGGCGCCGCCGTAGACCTTCTCGAACACCCGCGGGACGGCCAGCAGGAACGACGGGCGGAAGGTCTCGAGGTCGGGCAGCAGGCCCTTGATGTCGCTGTGCCCGAGGACGATCGCGCCCTCGATGGTGGCGACCTGGATGAGCCGCGCGAACACGTGCGCGAGCGGCAGGAACAGCAGCGTGGACGATCCGCCGACGGTGACCTCGGCGAGCGCGCCCTGGATGGCGTTGCGCGCGGTCAGCACCAGGTTGCCGTGGGTCAGCTCGCAGCCCTTGGGGCGGCCGGTCGTCCCGGAGGTGTACACCAGCGTCGCCACGTCGCCGGAGGCCGGGATGCGGCGGCGCTTGTCGATCTCGGCGTCCGGGACGTCCGCGCCGGAGCCGGACAGCTCGGCGACCGCGCCCGCCTCGATGCCCCAGACATGCTCGAGGCCCGGGAGCTCGGCCCGGACCTCGGCGATGGTCGCGAAGTGCTCGTCGGTCTCGGCGAACACGGCTTTCGCGCCGGAGTCGCCGATGATCCACTTCACCTGCTCGGGGGAGGAGGTCTCGTAGATCGGGACGCTCACGCCGCCCGCCGCCCAGACGGCGTAGTCGATCAGCGTCCACTCGTAGCGGGTGCGGGACATCAGCGCGACCCGGTCGCCCGGCTCGATCCCGGCGGCGACCAGCCCCTTGGCGAGGGCGGTGATCTCGGCGGCGAACTCGCCGGCCGTCACGGCGGTCCAGGCTCCGCCCTCACCGCGTCGCCGGATGACGATCGTGGCGGGCTTCTCGGCGGCCCGGGTGAAAGGCGCGTCGGTCAGGTTGGTGGAGTCGGGGACCTCCACCAAGGCGGGGACGCTGAACTCGCGCACGGCCACTCCTTGGTTGATCACGGCTAGGGCGGGGACGACGGTACAACCTCTTGCTACTCGATGGTAGCTACGGGTCCGCGCAGGTCGGTAGCGGCTGGTCCGCCGGGGATCGCGCGCCGGACGGGGCTCCGGCCCGGGACGATCACCCGCCGGCTCCGCCGTGCCGCCGCGGGAGCCGTTGCGGCTCCGAGTAAACAGGGCGTCGGGCCCCTCCGGCGACGGTCGCGGGCCGCCGCTTCCGGACACCGGCCCCGGGACCTGCCCCGGAGCCGTCCGGCGTGATCGTCACCACACGGTCACAGTCCGGCAACGACGTCCGCGGCCCCTTGCTCGAAAGCCGCCGCCCCGCGTGGATCCGCCGGCGGCGGGCGGGGGCCGTTCGGGCGGGTCCTCGGTTTCCGGGCCGGATCGCCTTGGGAGCGGGGTCCGCTGGCCTACGCTTGACCAGGACATACTCAACCGAAGCGAGGAGGCGCGCGGTGGCCCTGCTGGAAGTGATCGCGCTGACCGCGCAGGACGCGAGCGCCGCCGAGGAGGGCGGCGCCGACCGCCTCGAGCTGGTCGCCGACATGGCCGCCGACGGCCTGACTCCCGACCCGGAGGTGGTCGCGGAGATCCGGCGGGCCACGCGACTGCCGATGCGGGCCATGCTGCGCGCCAACCCGGGGTTCCGGACCACCGCGCCCGAGCTCGACCGGCTGCGCCGCGCCGCCGGGGACCTGGCGGAGGCGGGCGTGGACGGGTTCGTGCTCGGCTTCCTCGACCCGTTCGGCGCGGTGGACGCCGGGTCCGTCGCCAAGATCGCCGGCGCGCTCCCGGGCGGCCTGCCGTGGACGTTCCACCGCGCCCTCGACCACGCCGCCGACCCGGTCGCCGCATGGGCGGCCGTCCGGACGCTGGGCTGCGACACCGTCCTCACCGCCGGGTCCCCGCGCGGGGTCGAGTCGGGCCTGGACACCCTCGTGCGGCGCGCCGCCGAGGGAACGGAGTCCGCCCGGCTGCTGATGGCGGGCGGCGGACTGCGCCGCAAGCACGTGGCCGTCCTCGCCGCCGCGGGTGTCGGCGCGTTCCACGTCGGCACGGCCGTCCGCCCCGACGGATCCTGGGAGGCCCCGGTGGACCCGGCCCTCGTCGCCGAGTGGCGAGCCCTGGTCACCGCCGCCACCTGACCCCGCCCGCCCCTGCGGCGCGCAGCGTCCTGCGTTGCGCTGTGGCCTGCGGTGGGCCATGGCCTGCGGTGCAGAGTCGGCCGGTGCGCTGTCACCTGTGGTGCGCTCTGATTGCGGTGCGTGGGGCGTTCGGGGTGGCGTTACCTGCCGCGCGGCTGTGTCTGCGGAGAGGCGCGGCTTGGGGGCCGTGGGCTCGGGCCGGGGTAGGGCGCGGAGGCTCAGGGCTGTGGGCGGGTGTCGGGTGGGCTGGTCGTGTGGGGACGGGCGGACGCCCATTAGGCTCGATTCATGCGGATCCATGTGGTGAGCGACGTCCATGGCCGCGCGGAGGCGCTCAGGAAGGCCGGGGACGGCGCGGACGCGCTGGTCTGCCTGGGCGACCTGATCCTGTTCCTCGACTACGCCGACCACGGGCGGGGCATCTTCGCCGACCTGTTCGGAGCGGAGAACGCCGATCACTTCATCGCGCTGCGCACGGCCAAGCGGTTCGACGAGGCGCGGGAGTTCTCCCGGCGGATGTGGGCGTCGCTGGGCGGGGACGCCCGGCCGCACATCGAGGAGGCCGTCCGGCGGCAGTACGCCGAGCTGTTCGACGCGATGCCGGCGCCCGCCTACCTCACCTACGGGAACGTGGACGTGCCGCGGCTGTGGGCCGACTTCGTCCGGCCGGGGCACCGCGTCCTGGACGGCGAGATCGCCGACATCGGCGGTGTCCGGTTCGGGTTCGTCGGCGGCGGGCTGCGGACGGTCTACCGCACCCCGAACGAGATCGACGACGCGGAGTTCGCGGCGAAGGTCGCGGCGGTCGGCGCGGTGGACGTGCTGTGCTGCCACATCCCGCCCGCCGTCCCGGAGCTGCTGTACGACACGGTCGCGCGGCGGTTCGAGCGGGGCAGCGAGGCGGTGCTGGAGGCGATCCGCGAGACGTCTCCGCGCTACGTGCTGTTCGGCCACGTGCACCAGCCGCTCGCCCGGCGGATGCGCATCGGCCGCACCGAATGCATCAATGTGGGACATTTCCGGGCGAGCGGGAAGCCCTACGTACTGACGATCTGACCGGATCTCCGCGAGGATGTGTCCCGCGCACGGACGGCGGGACGCGACCGCGCGGTGCGGCGGCGGACGCGGCAGGACGCGCGGCCGGGCCCACGGCCGGGCGCGAGGGCGCACGACGGCGGACAACGACAACGGCAGCGGCCAACGCGGCAGAGCCGGAGGGAAGGGACCCATGGCGGACCGCACGAGCTCGTCCACCACGATCAGGGCCGCGCAGGCCGACATCATGGCGGTGATCGCCGACCTCGAGGCATATCCGGACTGGGCGAGCGGGATCCGGTCCTTCGAGGTCACCGAGACCGGCGACGACGGCCGCGCCCGGCGCGCCCGGATGACCTTCGAGGGCGGCCCGATCAGCGACACCGTCGGGCTCGCCTACACCTGGGAGGGCGACGACGCCGTCCGCTGGGAGCTGGTCGAGCCGGGCGCGGTGGTGACCGGCCTGCACGGCGCCTACACCCTGACCCCGGCGGGGGACGCGGAGACCGAGGTCACCTACGAGCTGGCCGTGGACGTCCGGGTCCCGATGATCGGCATGGTCAGGCGCAAGGGCGAGAAGCGGATCATCGACTCGGCGCTCAAGGGTCTCAAGCGGCACATCGAGGGCTGACCGATGTGCCCCATCGGGTGCGGGCCGCTACCGTTTCCCGCCGAGCAGGGATGGACAATGTTCTCATGACCGACCAGCAGCCAGGCGACGTCCTCGACGAGGCGGCCAAGCTCATCGACGCCCTCCGGCGCCGGGTGGGCCGGGCCGCCCGCACGGCCGCGTCCGGCCTCTCGGGCGCGGCGTCCGGCGCGTCCTCCGCGGGGGACGACGCCGGGGACGTCTGGAGGCGCGCCACCGGCGAGCCGCAGGCGGACGCCTCCGCCCGGGAAGGGCGCGGGCGGACCGCGGACGAGGACGTGTGGGCGCACGTCCTCACCGAGGAGCCCGGCGCGTTCGCCGACGACCCGCACATCGCGACCGGCGCCCCGGAGTGCCGGAACTGCCCGGTCTGCCGGGCGATCGCGCTGGCCCGCGAGTCCGGTCCGGACGTCCGGCGGCACGTGGAGGAGGCCGGGCGCTCGCTGCTGGCCGCGGCGTTCGACGTCGCCGCCGCCTACGAGCGCACCCGCTCGGGCCGCGACACCCGCTCGGGCCGCGACACCCGCTCCGGCGGCGGCGCCCGGCCCGGAACCGGCGCCCGCGGCGAGGACACGACGGACATCGGTTGACAACTCAACGAATTGGCGGAGGGAAACGCTCATGGCCCTGACCATCGGCGTGGACGTGGGCGGGACGAAGGTCGCCGCCGGTGTCGTCGACGACCGGGGGAACATCCTGGAGAAGGTGCGGCGGCCCACCCCGTCCACCAACCCCAAGGAGACCGCCGACACCATCGCCGAGGTCGTCGACCTGCTGAAGGGCAAGTTCGAGGACGTGACGGCCGTCGGGCTCGGCTGCGCCGGGTTCGTGGACGAGACGCGCTCGGTCGTGATGTTCGCGCCCAACCTGGCCTGGCGGGACGAGCCGATCAAGGCGATCGTCGAGAACCTCGTCGGGCTGCCGGTCGTGGTGGAGAACGACGCGAACGCCACGGCCTGGGGCGAGGCCCGCTACGGCGCGGGCCGCGGCCACGACTTCATGGTGCTGGTCGCGCTCGGCACCGGCATCGGCGGCGGCCTCGTCATCGACGGCGAGCTGTACCGGGGACGTTTCGGGGTCGGCGCGGAGTACGGGCACGTCCGGGTCGTCCCGGACGGCCGCCGCTGCGGCTGCGGCAACCGGGGCTGCTGGGAGCAGTACGCCAGCGGGAACGCCCTGGTCTACGAGGCGCGCGAGCTGGCCCGGGTGTCCCCGGCGCTGGCCGGGCGGCTGCTGGAGCTCGGCGGCGGACGGCCCGAGGGGATCAACGGCCCGCAGGTCACCGAGGCCGCCCGCGAGGGCGACGCCGCCGCGCTGGAGTGCTTCCGGACGATCGCGCACTGGACCGGCCAGGGCCTGGCCGACCTCACCGCCGTGCTCGACCCCGGCTGCTTCGTGATCGGCGGCGGCCTCTCCGACGCCGGGGACCTGCTGCTGGAGCCCGTCCGGCAGGCGTTCGCGAACGCCCTCACCGGCCGCGGGCACCGTCCGCTGCCCGAGATCAGGATCGCCGAACTCGGCTCCGCCGCCGGTATCGTCGGCGCCGCCGACCTGGCCCGCTCCTGACCCACCCGGCTCAGGACCCCGGGTTCTGAACCGCCCGGCTCCGACCGGCGGTTTCGAGTGTGGTCCGTCAGCGCGCGCCCGGGTACGCCCAGCCCCGGCTCCGGGGTGGGGCGTTCCGTGGATGTCCGAGGGGGAGGACGTGGCCGTGCCGGTTCGTGTGGTGAGTTACAACATCCGGTCGCTGCGGGACGATCCGGAGGCGGTGGCGCGGGTCGTCCGCGCGCTGCGTCCGGACGTGCTGTGCCTGCAGGAGGTGCCGCGGTTCGCGAGCTGGTGGTGGCAGCGCCGCCGGCTGGCGCGGGCCTGCGGGATGCGCATCGCCGCGGGCCGCCGCGCCTGCGGGCTCGCGGTCTTCACCGCGCCGCGCGTGAGGCGCGTGGCCCGCCGGTTCCACCTGCTGTCCCGCGAGCCCGGCCTGCACCGGCGCGGGCTGGCGGTCGCGGTCCTGCGGGTGGACGGCCTGCCGCTGATCGCCGCCAGCACGCACCTGGACCTGGCGGACGAGCCGCGCCTGCGGCATGTCGGGGAGGTCCTGGCCCTGCTGGAACGCGCCGGGGCCCGGTACCGGGCGCCCGTCGTCCTCACCGGGGACATCAACGAGGAGCCGGACGGCCCGGCGTGGGGCCGCCTCGCCGCCCGCTTCCAGGACGCGCACGCGGTCGCGCCCGAGGGCGACGCCCTGACCTTCTCCGCAGCCCGGCCCGACCGCCGCATCGACGGCGTGTTCGCGGACCGGGCCGTCAGGGTGCTCGGCTGCGGCGTCCCCACGGACCCGGACCTGCTGGCCGACTATCCCGGCGCGACCGACCACCGCCCCGTCCTGGCGCGCCTGGAGCTCTAGCCCCTCCGGCGAGCTCCAGCGTCCGCGCGGAACGGGAGGATCAGACGACGGCGCCGTCGTCGTCCGGGGGGCGGGGCTCGTCGCCCATCCGCAGGACGAGGGTGACGAAGCCGCCGATGAACGCCGCGACGGCGAGGAACGCGGCCCAGCCGGGGACGTTCCAGTTCAGCACGACCGTGATCAGCAGGTAGAGGGGGCCGCCGACCAGGGCGATCCACGCGCCCTTGGTGAGCGGGTCGGCGGCGGGCAGCGGCGGCGGGGGCGGGGGGACGTAGTGGCCCTCGTCGTCGGCGGGCGGCGGCTCGTCCTCGTCGTCGAGGTCGGCGGCCCGGATCACGCGGGCGCGGGGGAGGCGGCCGGTGCGGTCGTCGCCCTCGCCGGGCGGCTCCTCGTCCTCGTGGATGTTCTCCTGGTCGGGCCAGGGGACGCGGTCGCCCTCGTGCACGGCGTCGAAGTTGGCGACCAGGTCGGCGAAGATCGCGGCCTCGTCCCGCTCGGACAGCGCGTCGGACGAGGTGGCCGCGGGGCCGTCCAGCCGCGACGGCCCGGTGCCGTCGGCGCGGAACGGTTCGGTGCCGTCGGCACGGAACGGGTCGGTCCCGTCGGGGCGGGCCGGGTCGGCGCCGTCGGGCCGGGACGGCTCGGTCCCCTCCAGCCGGGCGGTCTCGGGCTTGTCGCGCCCGGCGCCGGGCTGCTCGGTGTCGGACGGGGCGGCCGGGGCGGGCGGGACGTCGTCGGCGGG
>NZ_QURH01000954.1 GCF_003428695.1 Actinomadura logoneensis | reverse complement strand
CCGCGGGGCGGGCGGCTCGGCGGGGCTCGGTGTCGCTGCGGCCGCGGACACGGTCGCTGCGGCGCGCGTCGGCGCGGTGCGTCGGCGGGGCACTGCGGCCTCCCTGGTGAGGATGCGGGGATCGGGCGTCATCGACTGGCTGGGCTGCGTCCGCCGGCCGGCGTCGGTCCACCGGCCGGTTCCGGTCCGTGGACCGGCCCGGCCGACCGGACCCGGTCCACGGGCCCGGTGGACCGGGCTCGGTCGACCGGGCTCCGGACTACCGGGGCTCCGGTCTTCCGAGCTCCGGGCTAGCGGCCGGCTTCGTACGTCACCGGCTGACCTCCACGTTCTCCAGCACGCCGAGCGCGTCCGGCACCAGCACGGCGGCGGAGAAGTAGGCGGACACGAGGTAGGACATCACGGCGCGGTCGTCGATGCCCGTGAACCGCGCCGAGAGACCCGGCTGCAACTCGTCCGGCAGGCCGGTGCGGTGCAGTCCGATCACGCCCTGGTCGTCCTCCCCGATCCGCATCGCCAGCACCGCGCTGGTGCCGCGGTCACTGATCCGGATCTTGTCGCAGGGGAAGATCGGGACGCCGCGCCAGGACATCACCCGGCGGCCGAACCGCTCGACCGTCCCCGGGTAGACGCCCTGCCGGGTGCACTCCCGGCCGAACGCGGCGATCGTGCGCGGGTGCGCCAGGTAGAACCGGGTGCCGCGGCGGCGGCTCAGCAGGTCGTCCATGGCCTCGGGGGTGGGCGGGCCGGACCGGGTCTGGATCCGCTGCTTCAGGTCCGCGTTGTACAGCAGGCCGAAGTCGCGGTTGTTGATCAGCTCGTCCTCCTCCCGCTCGCGCACGGCCTCGACGGTCAGCCGGAGCTGCTGCTCGACCTGGTCCATCGGGTGGCTGTACAGGTCGGCGACGCGGGTGTGGACGCGCAGCAGCGTCTGCGCGACGCTCAGCTCGTACTCGCGCGGGGCCGGCTCGTAGTCGGCGAACGTCCCGGGCAGGACGGGCTCGCCCTCGTGCCCGGACGCCAGCTCGATCTCGGCCTCGCCCTTGGCGTTGGTCGGCGGCCGGGGCGCGTCGGCGAAGTCGGCCAGCCGCGCGCGCAGCTCCGGGTGGCGGCCGAGCAGCTCGCCGATCTGGTCCTGGGACAGCACCAGCACGGTCGTCGGGGTGACCGCGCGGTAGGCGTGCTCCCACTCGCCGGGCGCGGGCAGCAGCGCCGCCGCGCCGAAGTACCGGCCGTCGGCGAGCAGGTCGAGCACGACCTCCGCGCCGTACTCGCCCCGGCCGACCTTCTCGACCTTGCCGTGCGCGATGAGCACCACGCGGTCCACCGGCCCGCCGGGCTCGACGATCACGTCGCCGGGCTCGAACTCGCGCTGGACGAACCGTCCGGCGGCGTCCTGGAGCAGCGGCTCGTCCACGCCAGCGAGCTGCGGCAGCTCGGCCAGCTCGGTCGGGATCACGCTGACCGACGCGCCGGTGTTGACGAACTCGACGACGCCGTCGCCGACGGTGTGCGCGAGGCGGCGGTTGACCCGGTAGGAGCCGCCCGGGACCTCGACCCAGGGCAGCAGCCGCAGCAGGTAGCGGGGCGTGATGCCCTGCATCATCGGCGCGGACTTGGTGGTCGTCGCGAGGTTCCGCGCCGCCCTGGTGGACAGGCTCAGCCGGTCGTCGCCGTCGGCGGCGCCGGTCGCGGTGCCGGGCCCCCCGCCCGGCTCGTGGGCGGCGGTCGTCACTGCGCCACCCCGATCTCCACGCTCTCCAGGACGGCGAGGGCGTCCGGCACCAGCACGGCGGCGGAGTAGTAGGCGCTGACGAGGTAGGACATGATCGCGTGCTCGTCGATGTGCATGAAGCGCACCGACAGGCCGGGCTGGACCTCGTCCTTGAGCCCGGTGCGGTGCAGGCCGACGACGCCCTGCGCGGCCTCGCCGGTCCGCATCAGCATGACCGAGCTGGTCCGGGTCCGGCTGATCGGGATCTTGTTGCACGGGAAGATCGGCACGCCGCGCCAGGCGGGGATGTGGTGGCCCTGCACGTCCACCGGCTCGGGGTAGACGCCCCGGCGGCTGCACTCGCGGCCGAACGCGGCGATCGTGCGCGGGTGCGCCAGGAAGAACGCGGGCTCCTTCCACACCATGGTGAGCAGCTCGTCCATGTCGTCCGGGGTGGGCGGGCCGGTCCGGGTGTGGACGCGCTGGCGGAGGTCGGCGTTGTGCAGCAGGCCGAAGTCGCGGTTGTTGACGAGCTCGTGCTCCTGCCGCTCGCGCAGCGCCTCGACGGTCAGCCGCAACTGCTGCTCGACCTGGTCCATGGGCTGGCTGTACAGGTCGGCGACGCGGGTGTGCACGCGCAGGACGGTCTGCGCGACGCTCAGCTCGTACTCGCGGGGGAACGGCTCGTAGTCCACGAACGTGCCGGGCAGCACCGGCTCGCCCTCGTGCCCGGCGGCGAGCTCGATCTCGGCCTCGCCCTCGGGGCTGGTGGACCGGCTCGGCCGGTCCCGGTGGGACTCGACGTGCTCGCGCAGCCCCTCCGACCGCTCCATCAGCTCCTGGAACCGGGACACCGGCAGGGTCAGGAGGGTCACGGCGGTGACGGCCCGGACCGAGTACTCCCAGTCGTGCTCCCCGCCGCGCAGGGCCTCGGCGCCGAAGAAGTCGCCGTCGGCGAGGACGCCGAGGACGGCCTCGCCGCCGTACTCGCCCCGGCCCACCCGCTCGAGCTTGCCGTGCACGACGAGGACGACGGTGTCGACGGGCCGCCCCTCGGTGACGATGACGTCGCCGGGCTCGTGCTCCTGCTGCTCGAACCGGCCGGCGAGCTCGCCGAGGACCTCCTCGTCCTCGTAGCCGCGCAGCGCCGGCAGCTCGCCGAGCTCCAGCGGGATGACGCGGACGTCGGCGCCGGTCTGCAGGAACTCGATCCGGCCGTCCCCGACGGTGTACGCCAGCCGCCGGTTGACCCGGTACGCGCCCCCCGCGCACTGCACCCACGGGAGCAGCTTGAGCAGCCAGCGGGACGAGATGCCCTGCATCTGGGGAACGGACTTGGTCGTCGTCGCGAGGTTCCGCGCCGCCGCCGTCCCCAGACTCCGCTGCTGCTGCTGTTGGTCCGTCTGCTGCTGTTCGGTCACGCTGGACACCACCGTTCCGATGCTTGTCGGCCGCTGAGGGGCGTGGTCGCACGCACGGCCCATGCCCGGACCGGCGCGTCGCCGGTCGATGGACCGCGTGCAGCAGTGACACTACCGAGCGTAATCACATTGACACAACGGAAGTATTACCTCACCTTGTGTCACTCAATAGACAGTCCTAAGGAGAGCCTTACCGAGTCTTGGGGTCGGGCATGCGGACGACCCGGCGATCACCTTGGGTGATCACCGGGTCGCGGTGGGCGGGGAGGGGCTTACAACCCGTCAGGAAGTTCCGGCAGCCGATCGGTGCGCTGCGGGTCCCGCGCGGCGTCCGAGCCGTCGTCCAGGGCCCCGGCCGCGGCGCCGCCCGACGCGGTGGCCGGGCCGCCCAGCAGCTCGTCGGCCAGGTCCGGGACGGGCTCGTCGGCGAGGTCCTCGTCGTCCGGGATCATCAGCAGCGCCTGGGTCGTCTGCGACTCGCGGGTGATCACGCCGCTGGCCAGGATCGTGTTGCGGTGCCGCAGCGAGCCGTTCTCGCGCAGCAGGTCGTCGTTCTCCCGGCGGGCCCTGGCCAGCCGCCGCGACATCCGGGCGTAGACGGCGAACCCGCCGATCGCCAGGCCCAGCACGAACCCCGCGACCGGCAGCCCCGCGCCGAGCGGCAGCGCGAGCGCCGCCGCGGACGCGACCACCATCGCCAGCACCGCGGCGACGGCGCCGAAGTGCTGCTCCGCCCAGTCGAGGGCCGCGTTGACAGGCTTGGGGATCCTCAACTTGGACTACTCCTCCGTAGGCGTGACGGCGACGGGCCTCCATTGAACGTTACCGTCCCGCAACCAGGCCCGACCCTGACACAGTGTGACGAACGCCTCCCCGGTGAACGCGCATAAGATGCGAGCACTCCTCCGCGCGCAATATCGTCGGAGGAATGAGCGAACACTTTGACGTCGTGGTCCTGGGCGCGGGCCCGGGTGGCTATGTCGCCGCCATCCGCGCGGCCCAGCTCGGCCTGAAGACGGCCATCATCGAGGAGCGTTACTGGGGCGGTGTCTGCCTCAACGTCGGCTGCATCCCCTCGAAGGCGCTGCTGCGCAACGCCGAACTGGCCCACATCTTCACCACCGAGCAGGAGAAGTACGGGATCAAGGTCGACGGCGGGGTGTCGTTCGACTACGGCGTGGCGTACAAGCGCAGCCGCCAGGTCTCGGAGAAGCTCGTCAAGGGCGTCCAGTTCCTGATGAAGAAGAACAAGATCACGACCTTCGACGGCCGTGGCACGTTCACCGACGCCAACACGCTGCAGGTGGCGAAGCAGGACGGCTCGTCCGAGACCGTCACCTTCGACAACTGCATCATCGCGGCCGGCGCGCACACCCGCCTGCTGCCGGGCACGCGGCTGTCCGAGCGCGTGGTGACCTACGAGGAGCAGATCCTCTCCTCCGAGCTGCCCGAGAGCATCGTCATCGCGGGCGCGGGCGCCATCGGCGTCGAGTTCGGCTACGTGCTGCACAACTACGGCGTGAAGGTCACGATCGTCGAGTTCCTCGACCGGATGGTCCCCAACGAGGACGCCGACGTCTCCAAGGAGCTCAGCCGCCGCTACAAGAAGCTCGGCATCGAGGTCCTCACCTCCACCCGGGTCGACGCGATCGACGACTCCGGCGAGAAGGTCAAGGTCACGATCACCGGCAAGGACGGCGCCCAGAAGGTCCTGGAGACCGACAAGGTCCTGCAGGCCATCGGCTTCGCCCCGAACGTCGAGGGCTACGGCCTGGACAAGGCGGGCGTCAAGCTCACCGAGCGCGGCGCGATCGACGTGGACGGCCGCTGCCGCACGTCCGTCCCGCACATCTACGCGATCGGCGACGTCACCGCGAAGCTGATGCTCGCGCACGCCGCCGAGGCCATGGGCATCGTCGCGGCCGAGACCATCGCCGACGCCGAGACCATGGAGATCGACTTCGTCATGGTCCCGCGCGCGACCTACTGCCAGCCGCAGGTCGCGTCCTTCGGCTACACCGAGCAGCAGGCCCGCGACCTCGGCTACGACGTCCAGGTCGCCAAGTTCCCCTACAGCGCCAACGGCAAGGCGCTGGGCATGGGCGAGGGCGACGGCTTCGTCAAGCTCGTCTCGGACGCCAAGTACGGCGAACTGCTCGGCGGCCACCTGATCGGCCCCGAGGTCACCGAGCTGCTGCCCGAGCTGACCCTGGCCCAGCAGTGGGACCTGACCGTCCACGAGGTGGCCCGCAACATCCACGCCCACCCGACCCTGGGCGAGGCCGTCAAGGAGGCCGTGCACGGCCTCGCCGGCCACATGATCAACCTCTAGCGACCAGCCCGCCACGGCGCTCACACCGGCCGTCCCCGCCACCGCGGGGACGGCCGCGTGCGTCTCCGGCCCTTGTACGCCCGCTCAGCAGCACGGCCAGGCGTACCGCCGGGCTCGCCGCCCACCCGGACGCGCGGGCCTCCCTTCCATCCGGACGCGCGGACCTCCTGTCCGACCTGTCGCGCGGGCCTCCTGTCCGTCCGACCCGTCCGGGCAGGGTTTTCGTATTTCCGCAGGCCGCTGCCGGGCGCGCAACGAATCGCCGGATCCCGAGCCATACGCGCAACGAAACTTCTGGTCAGCGCAATTTCATGGGCTTGGGCGTGAGGCACGGCGTTCCTAGGCTTTCGATCATCTGATGGCCCGTGGACTGAGCAGGAGCGCGTGTCATGACCATCACCCCGGCGATGGAGCCGACCGAGCCGTCCGTCGCGACCACCTCCGCCCCGGCACCGGCGCCCGCGCCGGCGTTCCCGGAGCGGACGGCGCTGCGGCGGCACTACCTGATGTGCCGTCCGGAGCACTTCGCGGTCACCTATGCGATCAACCCGTGGATGGACCCGTCGGCGGGCGCGAGCGCCGAGCTGGCCGTGGAGCAGTGGGAGGCTCTGCGCTCCACCTACCTGGCCCTCGGGCACGAGGTGAGCCTGATCGACCCGGTGCCCGGCCTGCCGGACATGGTGTTCGCCGCCAACGGCGCGCTGGTCGTGGGCGGGCGGGCCTACGGCGCGCGGTTCACCTTCGCCGAGCGGGCCGCCGAGGGCCCGGCGTACAGCGCGTGGCTGCGGGCGAACGGCTTCGCCGACGTCAAGGAGCCCGAGCACACCAACGAGGGCGAGGGCGACTTCCTCACCCTGGACCGGATCATCCTCGCCGGGACGGGCTTCCGGACGGACCTGGGCGCGCACCAGGAGGCGCAGGAGTTCCTGGGCCGCCCGGTGGTCACGCTGCGCCTGGTGGACCCGCGCTTCTACCACCTGGACACCGCGCTGTTCCCGCTGGACGGCGAGAACGTCGCGTACTATCCGGGCGCCTTCTCGCCGGGCAGCCGCGCGGTGCTGGAGCGGCTCTTCCCGAACGCCGTGATCGCCTCCGAGGCGGACGCGGCGGTGCTCGGCCTGAACGCGGTCAGCGACGGGCGGAACGTGGTGGTGAACGCCGAGGCCACCGGGCTGATCGCGACGCTCACCGAGCACGGCTACCACCCCGTCCCGGTGGACCTGACGGAGCTGCGCAAGGCCGGCGGCGGCCCGAAGTGCTGCACGCTGGAGCTGCGCACCGTCTGACGGCCGGTCCTTCGCCGGCCGTCCCCCGACGGCGGCCTCGACGGCGCCCTTGGCGGCGGCCCGGCGACGGCCCGGCGGTGGACGGCCCGGCGGTGGTCTAGGCGGCGGACCGGCGGCCCTCCGACGGCCCTCCGACGGCGGTCCGACGGCGGTCTGACGGCGGTCTGACGGCGGTCTGACGGCGGCCCGCGGCCTCGGCGCGCGGGCTCCCGCGGCCGGACGACATCCTTCGTCCGGGCGCGGGGGCCCGTCGCCATGTCCAGTCGGTGTGAAGGGGTTTTGATCTAGCCGACCCCGGTTCGCCCCTTTCGTCGGGTGTCCGGAACGATGGGGCCATGCTGCTCGCGGACCCCCACGGCCACCTCCCGTTCGACGGCGCCGACAACGTGCGCGACCTGGGCGGGCATCCGCTGCCCGGCGGCGGTCGGACGGCGCGCGGCCGGGTGCTGCGCGCGGACGCGCTCACCCGCCTCAGCGACGCCGACGTCCGGCGGCTGGCGGAGTTCGGCGTCCGGACGGTCGTGGACCTTCGGACCCCGATGGAGGTGGACACCAACGGCCGCGACCGGCTCCCCGACGGCGTCCGGACCGTCCACCTGCCGGTCGGCGGCGGCAACCTCGGCGTGTTCTACGAGGTGATCGGCAGCCGGGACGCCGAGCGGCAGCGCGCGGCGTTCGCCGAGGGGCGGCTCGAGAACCTGATGATCGACATCAACCGGACGTTCGTCCGGGACGAGACCGAGCGCGGCCGGTTCGCCGAGGCGGTGCGGCTGGTCGCCGACCCGGCGGCGGTGCCGCTGCTGTTCCACTGCACCGCGGGCAAGGACCGCACCGGCTGGCTGGCCGCGGTGCTGCTGGCCGCGGCGGGCGTGGACCGGGCCACGATCATGGCCGACTTCCTGCGCTCCGACGACTACCTGCGGCACACCACCGAGAAGATCCTCGCCGCGATCGCCGAGCTGGGCCAGATGGCCGAGCCGGAGCTGCTGCGCCCGCTGCTGGAGCAGCAGCCCGCCTACCTGGAGGCCGCCTTCAACGAGGCGGACGCGCTGTTCGGCTCGTTCGACGGCTTCCTGCGCGAGGGGATGGGCCTGGACGACGCGACCCTCGACGCCCTCCGCCAGAACCTCACCTGACGGCTGTTGACGCGCCGCGCCTCCCGGTCGATAGTCGGCGGACGAGCGCCTGCGGAGGAGGCGGTGCGGTGGAGCACGGGGGTGCCGGGCGGACGGTCGCGGGCCGGTACCGGCTGCGCGAGCGGATCGGCAGCGGCGGCATGGGCACGGTGTGGCGGGCGGACGACGCCGTCCTGCACCGCGAGGTGGCCGTCAAGGAGCTGACCGCGTTCGCGGCCGGCGGGCCGGGCGGCGGCATGGGCGGCGGGCCGGCGGGCGG
>NZ_QURH01000952.1 GCF_003428695.1 Actinomadura logoneensis | reverse complement strand
GGACCGGCCAGGACGGCGCTGACCGCCGCGACCGGGCGTCCGGCCTCGCGGGCGACGGCGAGCAGGACGGGGTGCCGGGACGCCCACGCGGCGGTGCGCAGCAGGTCGTAGGACCAGACCGCGCGCCGCCGCGCCGATCCGGCCAGCTCGCGCCAGCCGTCCGGCTCGGGGTCGTGGCGCGGGTCCGCGACCTCGACGGTGACGCGGGTCAGGACCGTCCTCCGTCCGCCGCCCGGACGGTCCCCCTGCCGCCGCGCGCCTTCGTCCACGCGGCGCGGACCGTCCTCGCCGGGACGAACAGCACCGCGAGCGCCAGGATCACGTGCACCGTGATGAACGCGTACGCCTCGCCCTTGGTCGGGTAGTGGCCGAGGAAGACCTTCATGTGGTCGGCCCACTTCCAGACCTTCGGGATCGGCGTCCAGGCCGGGTCGGTGTGGTGGTTGACGGTCAGGAACGCGAAGTCCTCCAGGCCGGAGAGCTGGAGCAGCAGCAGCGCCGCGCACAGCCGCAGCGTCGTGCCGCGCTTGCCGCCGCCGATCCGGTAGGCCAGGGCCAGCGCCAGGATGATGAACGGCACCAGCGTGAGGACGGTGTAGTACAGCTCCGAGCCGGGCTTCTTCGCCACGAAGAACATGCGCGGGACGAAGAAGCAGAAGAACACGAGGAAGCAGGCCGGGATGGCGATCTCGGGCAGCCGCAGCCGCCGCGCCCACGCCTGGTCGAGGTAGGCGACCGCGACGGCGCCGGCGGCGAACGGCGTGAGCTTGAACAGGAACACCCACAGCGAGGTGATGTCGTGCTCGTGCGGCAGCGCGAACCAGATGATGCCGCCGAGCACGGCCGCGACCGCCCCGGCGATCAGCGTCACCCCGTTCGCCCGCAGGAACGGCTGCAGCGCCTCCCCGCCGGAGGACGACTCGGTGGAGGTCGGCGCGGTGGGGGCGGGCTCGGCGGGCGTGGGGACGTCACCGCCTCGCCCGGACTCGACGCGGGTCTGCTCAGCTGACGACATGGTGTTCTCCTGGATCGAGAGCGGGGGTGGCCGGCACGGCGAGCGGCACGGCGGCGGGGACGGACACGGCCACGGCTGGGGCCGGGACGGGGGCGGGGAGCGGGCGGACGGTCAGCCGGAGCAGCGCGCGGGCCTCGGCCAGCGCGGCGTCGGCGGCCTCGGCCGTCGGGCCGGTGGCGACCAGGTGGCCGATCTTGTGTCCGGACTGGTCGAACGGCCGCACGAGGTCGCCCGGCCGGACGAACAGGGCGAGGTCGGTGATCCCGGGGACGGCGCGGGCCTCGGCGAGGCCGCCGACCGCGACCAGCTCGCCGTCCTCGTCCAGCGGCGATCCGATCAGCTCCAGCGCGGCGTGCGCGGTGCGCTCCGGCGTGAGGTCGAACGGCTCGCCGAGGGCGAGGGCGACGAGCGCGCGGACGTTGTCCACGCCGTACGCGGCGGCGAGCAGCCGCGGGATGCCGTTGCCGCCGAGTCGCGCGTTGACCTCGATGACGCGCTCCCGGCCGTCCGCGCCGAGGACGACGTCGAAGTTGGCCGGGCCGTCGGTGACGCCGAGCGCGGCGCAGAGCCGTCCGGCGGTCGCCTCCAGCCCGGTGAGCACCGCGTCCGGCAGCCGCGCGGGGCAGCGCAGCCGTCCGACCATGAAGTCGGTGCCGGGGACGAACTCCTTCTCCAGGACGGCGGTGAAGTGCGGCCGCCCGTCCCGGACGAAGGTCTCGACCACCAGCTGGCGGCCCTCGACGACCTCTTCGGCGATCACCGCGCCGGACGCGGCGAACGTCCGGGAGTGGGCGACGGCGGCGGGCAGGTCGTCCGGGCCGGTGACGCGGAGCACGCCCTTGCTGCCCGAGCCGTCCGCGGGCTTGACGACGAGCGGGTAACGCAGCCCGGCGGCTTGCGCGACCAGCTCGTCCGGGTCGGACGACTCGGCGAACCCGTATCCGGCGACCCCGGCCGTCCGGGCGAGCTCGTGGAAGGCCGCCTTGTCCGTGGAGCCCGCGAGCGCGCCCTCCGGGTACCGGTAGGCGGTCCCGTACCACAGGCACAGCTCGCGCCACGCGACGAGCCCGGCGTCGCTGGCGCAGGTCACGAACCCGGCCGGGCGCGCGTCGCCGAGCGCCGCCGCGATCGCGTCCGCGTCCCGCGTGGAGACCTGGAGGAACGCGTCCGCGAACGGGAGCGCCGGACGGTCCGGCCGTATGTCCACCGCGATCGACGGGACGCCGCGCCGCCGCGCCTCCAGGTACAGCGGGATCTGCTCCTCCGCCGCGCCCAGGACGACCAGCGCCCCGTCCGGCGGCCTCTGGTCCGCGCCGGTCACTGGAGCACCGCCCGGCGGCCGGCGGGCGGCGCGACCCGGGTGCCCGGGGCGAGCGCGTCCTCGGGGCGGATCTCCACGTTCGCCTCCCGGATGTAGAACGGCCGGATCTTCGCCATGTCGGCCATCAGGCGGTGCAGGTACCGGCCGACGAGCGCGGTGCAGACCAGCGTGAGCGCCCCGAGCACGACGCCGAGCGCCGCGAGGGCGGTCCCGCCGTCCGCGCCCAGGCCCCACGTCGCCAGCGCCAGGGACGGGCCGAGGACGACACCGAGCACCGCGAGCAGGTAGACCGCGTTGAGGGGACGCCACGAGAACCCGAAGAACAGCTCGAAGCTGTGCCCGGCCAGGCGGGCGAGGCGGAACTTCGAGCGGCCCGCCGTCCGCGGCCGGTGCCCGGTCGGGACGGTCGTGTACCGCGCCCCGACCAGCGGGACGGTCGCCAGGAAGTAGGGCGAGCCGAGCCGCAGCCCCGCGATCGTCCGCGCCACCTCGGTGCGCACGACCCGGAAGGTGGACGCGCCGGGCGGCAGCTCGATGCCGAGCAGCCGCCGCGCCACCCACTGCTGGACGACCGCGGCGACCCGGCGTCCCCACGCGTCCTGGCGGTCGCGGCGGACGCCGAACACCACGTCATAGCCCTCCGCCGCCTTCGCCAGCAGCAGCGGGATCTCCTCGGGCGGCGCCTGGAGGTCGCAGTCGATCTGCGCGCACCACGGCTGGGACGCGTAGCCGAACGCCGCCGCCTGCGCCGCCTCCAGGCCGAAGTTGCGGGTGAAGGACAGGTAGCGGACGCGCGGGTCGGACTCGGCGAGCCCGCGCAGCCGCTCCAGGGTGTCGTCGGAGCTGCCGTCGTCGACGAACAGCAGCTCCAGCGCCTCGACACCGGCGAGCGCCGCGGTCAGCTCGCCGTACGCGGTCTCCACCTGCGCGCCCTCGTTGTAGCAGGGCACGACCACGGTCAGCCCGCTCATATCAGCTTCGCGGTCCAGGTCGAGGGCGTGATGGCGGAGACGATCTCCAGCTCGATGTCGTACTCGAAGGGCCGGGGACCGCGCGCCCGCATCCACTCGACCATGTCGGCGATGCCGTCCCGCAGCGAGGTGCGGGTCTCGTAGCCGAGCAGCCGCCGGGCCTTGTCGGACGAGCAGGTGGCGTGGTGCACCTCCAGCGGCCGGGCCGGGACGAAGACCGGGTCGCACTCCATGCCGAGGGCCTCGGCGATGGTCTCGGCGAGGTGCAGCACGGTCACCGGGTTCTCGTCCGGCCCGACGTTCACCACCTCGCCCTGGACGGACGGGTCCTCGCCCAGCGCGACCAGGCAGGAGACGACGTCCGCGACGAAGCTGAAGCAGCGCACCTGGGAGCCGTCGCCGTAGATCACCGGCTGCTTGCCCTGCAGCATCCGGTTGATCATGATCGCGGCGACGTTGCGGTAGGGGTCGTCGTAGCGCTGGCGCGGGCCGATGATGTTGTGCGGCACGGCGATGTTGAACTCCATGCCGTGCGTTCCGCAGATCGACCGGACCATCAGCTCGGCGGCGTACTTGGCGATGCCGTAGGGGGTCACCGGCTCCGGCGTCATGTCCTCGTGGAAGGGCGGGACGCCGTCTCCGTAACGGGACATCGACGAGCAGTGCACGAAGCGGCGGACGCCGGCCTGGGCGGACGCCGAAAGCACCGCCACGGTGGCGCTGCAGGTGTGCTGGTCGACGTGGTACGGAGCGAATACCGACAGCCCCTCATAAGCCGCGGCGGCACAGTGGTAAACCGTGTCGACGCCGTCGAGAAGGTCGGAATATTCGCTGATCGAACGACAGTCGACGTCGCGGAACTCCACGCCGTCCGGGACATTGTCCTTGTAGCCGCCGCTCAGGTTGTCGATGCCGCGCACCGCGCTGCCGCCAGCCAGCAGGGCGTCCGCCAGATGGCTGCCGAGAAACCCGGCGACGCCCGTGATGAGTACCGAACCGGACACCGCTCGCACTCCTTTTTCACTACGCTACGTCAATGCTCGATAGCATTTCCACGCAGGCTTGAGCCCCGCCCTCGGGATTGCCGCCGGCGGACCACGGGTGTGATTACGGGGTGGAAACGTAGCAAGATCGACTCAGCGGCGGAACGGCCCTCCGGTGTCCTTTTCCTGCACGTCGGAACTCTTGCCTTTCATGTTTTCGGGGGTTAGGGTCGGGCGGCGGCCCCCTGACCTGGCGGACCCGCTCTTTCCGAAACGGCGGAGCCACGCTCGGCAATGGGAGCGACGACGGCCCGCCAATGGCGAGGCCACGGAACGAAAAGGGCCGTGACCGCCTTTCGACCGGACACGGTCTTTCAGGCGGGCACGGCCTTTCCGCCGGGCGTGGGCGGGCAGGTCAGCGGGCGGCGTCCAGGCGCGCGGTGAGCGTGTCCAGGAGTGGCCGGGAGCCGTCCGCCGCGTACGCGCGCAGCGCATCGCGCACCGATTCCTCACCGAAGTGCTCCACGACGTCCCCCAGCGCGGGTCCCTTCCGCACGCCGAACAGGGCCAGCCGCAGCGTCCGTCCCCCGTCCGACCGGAGCGCATCGGTCAGACTGGGCAGCGCGAGGGCGGCCTCCACCTCCGCCGCGTCCGGCCCCTCACCGGACGGAGCCCCACCGGCCGGGCTCCCACCGGCCGGGTTCGCGCCGACCGTGGCCCGCGCGGCGATCCAGCTGTCGGACCGGCCCGGCCCCGCGATCCACCGCAGCAGGTACTCCGCCCGCTCACGCGCCAGCTCGCGCTCGGCGCCGCCCCCGTCCGGCCGGCCCGCGCCCCCACCCGCCTCGGCGCCGCCGGACTTCGGGACGAGCCGTTCGAGGGCGAGGTCCACGTCGAAGCAGGCGGCGTTCAGCGCGCCGACGACCTTGCCGAACTTCGGCGGCCTCGGGTCGCCGTCTCCGGCGGTGCGGGCGGTGAACTCGTCGTAGCCGGTGTGCCAGGCGGTCATGACCGCCTTGTCCGGCGCGTCCGGCAGGTCCGGGCCGTGGTGCTCGCGGACCCAGGCCAGCATGTCCGGCGGCAGGTACGCGGCGAGCGGGCCGGCGCCGTCCTGCGCGTCGGCCCCGGGAACCGGCCCCGGCTCCGAGGCGGCGGACGCCTGGCCGGTCGCCGCCGGGTCGGGGGCGGTGCGGAGGCGGCGGGACGTCGGCGTGGTCAGCACGGCCCCGCACACCCGGCACGACTGCCGGACCCGCCTGGCGTCGGCCTCCAGCAGGTCGGTGCCGGGCCGTCCGCACTGCAGGCAGGTGTCGTCCACGTCCGGGACCTCGCGGGTGCGCCGTCCGAGCAGTCTCACCAGAACCTCCGCCTCACCAGAACCTCCGCCTCACCAGAACCTCCGCGCGCCCGCGACCGCGTACAGGGGCTCGTTCCGCGCCCCGAACCGCTCCTTGAGCTCGGTCATCGTCTTCCCCATGATCAGCCGGTCCCGGTCGCGCTCCACCAGGAACGCGATCTGCCGCAGGAAGTGGTCGAAGTACAGGTTGGAGCGTCCGCCGTCCGCCGCGTCCCGGCTGCCCCAGCCCATGCAGCGCAGCGCCGGGCCGTCCTCCAGCAGCAGACCGTAGGCGAGCAGCGCGCCGTCCGGCTCCCGGTAGGTGAAGTAGTGGACGCCGGGCAGCCCGCCGAGCCGGTCGTTGTAGACCGACGGCAGGGGGTTCGGCCCGCGCCGGCCGCCGCCGGCGTACCGGAGCAGGACGGTGTGGGCCAGCCGGGCGGCCTCCACGCCGTCCAGCCGGGGTTCGACGGCGGTCCGGACGCCGGGGTCCTCGTCCACCAGGCGGTACAGCCGCCGCAGGTTCTTGCGGTCGCGGCGCGGCAGGCTCGCGAGGTAGCCGTCGAAGGTGTCCCAGCGGTTGACGACGACGCTCTCCGCCAGCACCGGCCGGACGATCCGGCCGGGCCCCCGGAACGCCTCCAGGTCCGCCTCGCCGACCTGCCGGTGCACGACCCCCGCGAGCGCCGGGCCGAGGAAGCGCGCGGCGGCCCGCTCGAACGCCGCGACCGCCGCCGCGCGGCCCGGCGCGTCCAGGTCGGCGTGGAACACGTGGCCGGACGCGGTCACCGACGGCGGCAGATGGCACTCCAGCATCCCCGGGACGAACCGCCGCCGCTCGGCGCGTCCCTCGTACCGGTGCGGACGGCCGGCCAGGACGTGCCGTCCGGCGAACAGCGCGCAGGGTGCGCCGCCCTCGTCGGTCACCAGTCCCAGCACCACCCGGTGCCGGGCGCACCAGGCCAGCGCGCCGAGCACCGCCGAACGCCAGCCCGCCGCCACGCCCTGGTCGTCCACGAAGGCGTCCCAGGCGTCCGGGACGGGCTCGGCCAGCGGATCGATGATCCGCGCGCGCGGGGTCACCGCCCCACCAGCGGACGCGGGACGACGAGCGTGCGCATCGGCACGGTCTCGAACCCGAGCGACCGCTTCACCTCGGCCATCCCCTGTCCGCCGTTCAGCACCGGCGGTTCCTTCGCGTCCCGCGCCGACTCGACCGCGAGCCCCAGCAGCCGGACGTAGTGGTCGAAGTACAGGTGCTTGCGCCCGCCGTCCGCCGGGTCGAGCGCGGCCCACGCGCCGAGCCCCGGGGCGGCGCCCGCCATCAGCAGCGTGCCCCAGGCCAGCAGCCGTCCGGACGGCGTCTCGCGGTAGCTGACCATCGCCACGTCGTCGCGTTCGCAGAGCGCGCGGAAGTACTCCGGCGGCAGCGGGGCTCGGACGTCGAACCGCGCCGCGAGCTTGGCGGTGTGCGCGGCGTGCATCCGGGCCAGCTCGTCCGCGTCGAGGTCGGTCCGGCGGACGCCGACGGCGACCTCCAGGTCCCCGGCGGCGTCGATCATCCGGACCTGGCGGCGCAGGTCGGTGCGGCGGCTCTTGCTCAGCGAGCGCAGCCACTCGTCCACCGACCCGAACTCCACGGGCATCCGGGTGCCCTCGGCGGACTCGAGGGTGAACGTCCCGCGCCGCGCCACCAGGGCCAGGTCGCCACCCGACAGCGGACGGTAGACGACGCCGAGGCAGCCGGGGCCGAGCCGCCGCGCCGCGAGCCGTTCGACCCGCCGGAGCAGGGCGCGCCGGGCGGCGGGCGGGACCCGTTCGGCGAAGTGCCAGGGCGGTCCGCTCTGCCCGGGCAGCCGCATGTCGAAGATCAGCGGCTCCCGCCACGGGCGCGGCGTCCCCCGGCGGAGTCCGAGGTAGACGCCGCCGACCACGCCCGCGATGCGGTCCGCGTCGGAGCAGACGGCGAGCAGCGGCGGGGTGCGCAGGGCGGTGAGCGCGCCCAGCACCTGCGGGGACCAGACCGCGTGCAGCCCCTCGGACGCGCGGAACTCATCCCAGCCCGGGGGGAGGGTGTCCCGTCGTGGATCGAGGAGCCGAACGCTGAAACCCTTGATCACCCGCGCAGTGTGGCATCTAATGTTCCGCGTCGTCCACGGGTGGGGAAGGGGAGGCGGGAGCGCCATGGAGCAGGGGGTGCGGACGCCGTGCTGACCGAGCGGCGCTGGGAGGCGGCCCGCCGCCGGGTCGTCGCGCGGGCGTTCTCCGAGGTCCCGTACTACCGCGAGCAGTGGGCCGCGGCCGGCCGTCCGCTGGCCGAGCCGGCACGCGCCGCGTCCGCCGACCTGACCGGTCAGCTTTTCCGGCTCTGCCCGCTCGGGGGCCCGTTCCGGCCGGCGCGCGAACCGTCCCTGTGGTCCGCCGAGACCGGGACGCTGCGCGCCGCGCTGGCCGTCGCCGCGCCCGAGTCGGCACGCGGCGGACTGCCGTCGCGCGCGGTCGGCG
>NZ_QURH01000953.1 GCF_003428695.1 Actinomadura logoneensis | reverse complement strand
GCGGTCGCGGCCAGGGCGCGCACGCCCCGGCGCTCCCAGTCCGCCCCGTAGGCGGCGGACGCGACCGCTTCGAGCTCGGCGACGAAGTCGGCGGCGCCGGCCGGACGCCGGGCCGGGTCCTTGGCCATCCCGTGCCCGACCAGCGGGCGCAGGGCCTCCGGGACGGCCTCGACGGGCGGCGGCTCGGTCAGGTGGGCGTGCTCCAGCGCGGCCTGGCCGCCGGCGAACGGCCGCCGGCCCGTCACGCACTCGAAGAACACGCAGGTCGCGGCGTAGACGTCGGTCGCGGGCGTGGCGACGCCGCCGCGCCACTGCTCCGGCGCCATGTACGGGGGCGTGCCCGCACCGCCGCTGCGCCGCCCGGCGTCGACGGCGATGCCGAAGTCGATGAGCTTGCTGCGGCCGTCCGGCGGGACGACGACGTTGGCGGGCTTGTAGTCGCGGTGGACGACCCCGAGCGCGTGCGCGGCGGCGAGGCCGAGCAGCGAGCCCTTGAGGACCGCCAGGGCGGCCTCCGGCACGAGCGCCCCCTGCCGTTCCAGGACGGTCCGCAGCGGGACGCCGTCCACGGCCTCCATGACGATCGCCGCGCCCTCCGCGGTCTCCACCAGCTCGAAGAGCCGCGCCACGTGCGGGCTGTCGGCGCGGCCGAGCATGGCGGCCTCGTGCCGCAGCAGCGTGCGGTCGGTGCCGTCCGCGACGTACTTGATCGCCACGAGCGTCCCGGACGCGTCGTGCCGGGCGAGCACCACCGCGCCCTGCCCGCCCTCGCCCAGCTCCCGGACGGTCGTGAACCCCGGGACCCGCCACCCGCTCGTCGCCCGCACCCGCACCCGCATCCCTCGAACAAGATCAATCCGGGGCGCAATGTAGCGGAAGAACGATCACCCCGCCGGGCTGGACGAACCGGGCGGCCGGGCGGGGCGGCAGGGCAGGGCGGCAGGGCGGGCGGCCGGGGTGGTCAGACGGTGAGGAGGGGGAGTTCGGGCGGGGCCGCGGGGAGGTCGGCGGGGACGGCCGCGCGGATGGCGTCGAGGGCGGCGCGGATGGCGGGGCGGCGGGCGGCCTCCTCGCGCCACACCGCGTAGACCCGGCGGGTGAGCGGCGCCTTGAGCGTGACGATGCCGACCTCCTCGGGGACGTCGCAGCGGCCGAGCCGGGGCAGTATCGCGATGCCGACCCCGGCCGCGACCAGGGTGAGCTGGGTGGCGAACTCGTAGGCGTGGTGGTCGATGCGCGGCTCGCGGTCGATGGAGCGCAGCGTCCTGTGCAGCCAGTCGCAGCAGATCGAGCCGGGGGTGGAGCTGATCCAGTTCTCCCCCGCCAGCTCGGCCAGGTCGATCTCGCTGCGGCCGGCGAGGCGGTGGCCGGGCGGCAGCGCGACGTCCGCGACGTCCGCGCAGATCACGCCCTTGACCAGGCCTTCGGCGAGCGGCAGCGGCTCGTTGCTCCAGTCCTGGACGACGGCCATGTCCAGGTCGCCGCGGGCGACCAGCGGCATGCTCTCCAGCGGGTCCAGCTCGCTGAGCCGGACGCGCAGGTCGGGGTGGTCGACGCCGAGGGAGCGCAGGGCGGCGGGGAACAGGCCCCGGATCGCGGTCGGGAAGGCGCCGACCGAGAGCTGCCCGACGACCGCGCCGCGGTGCGCCTCCAGGTCGGCCTGGGCCTGCTCGACCAGCGACAGGATGCGTCCCGCGTGCCCGACGAGCAGCTGCGCGGCGTCGGTGAGCCGGACCCCGCGGCCGTTGCGTTCCAGCAGCTTCTGGCCGGTCTCCCGCTCCAGCTTGGCGAGCTGCTGGGAGACGGCGGAGGTGGTCACGTGGAGCACGTCGGCCGCCGCGCTGACCGACCCGTAGGTGGCCACCGAGTGGAGGGCGCGCAGACGTTCCAGATCCAGCATGAAGCAATGCTAAATCCATCTGTCAAGAAGTTCTAGCTTGTCCTAAACACACCGTTTCAGGACGATCGGGACATGCGTCCCCGCCATGTCCTGCTCGCCGTGCTCATCGCCGCGGTCTGGGGGGTCAACTTCGTGCCGATCAAGATCGGCCTGGAGCACTACCCGCCGCTGTTCTTCGCCGCGCTGCGGTTCACCGTGGCCGCCGTGCCCGCGGTGTTCCTGGTGCGGCGTCCGCCCGTCCCGGCGCGGTGGCTGCTGATGGTGGGGCTGCCGCTCGGCGTCGGGCAGTTCGGGCTGCTGTTCATCGCCATGCGGATCGGGATGCCCGCCGGATTGTCCTCGGTCGTCCTGCAGTTGTCCGCGCTGTTCACGGCGCTGATCGCCTGGCTGACCCTGCGGGAGCGGCTGCGCCCCCGCCAGATCGCCGGGATGGCCGTGGCGTTCGGCGGCGTCGCCTGGCTCGGCGTCCTGCAGTCCGGCGGGACGAGCGGACCGCTGGGCGCCTTCCTGCTCTGCGTCACGGCGGCGTTCCTCTGGGGCATGGCCAACGTCGCCATGCGCCGGATGAACGCCCACGCCACCGGCCCGGTCGACTCGTTCGGGTTCATGGTGTGGGTGTCACTGGTGCCGCCGCTGCCGCTGCTCGCCCTCTCGCTCGCCTTCGAGGGGCCGGACGAGATCGGGCACTCGCTGGCGCACACGTCCCTGGAGGGCCTGGCCTCGCTGGCCTACATCGCCTACCTGTCCACGCTGCTCGGCTACGGCCTGTGGGGGCTGCTGATGCGCCGCTACGAGGCGGGCACGGTCAGCATGTACGCCCTGCTCGTCCCGCCGTTCGGGCTGGCCGCGGCCCGGCTCGCGCTGCACGAGGAGGTGAGCCCCGCGCGCCTCGGGGCCGCCGCGCTGATCGTCGGCGGGGTCGCGCTGGGCGCCGTCCGGTTCCGCCGTCCCCGCCTCCACCCCCGTTCCCGTTCGGGGGACGTGTCCGAAACCGCGGATCCGGCCCCTGAGCCCACCCCCACGAGGTGACTCCGATGCTTGGCACACATGTCCCACTGGTCACACCCTTCACACCCACGGGCGAGGTGGACACGGCGTCCCTCGAACGGCTCGCCCGGCACGTCCTGGACGGCGGCGCGGACGGCCTGGTCGCGCTCGGCACCACCGGCGAGGCCGCCATGCTCAGGCCGGACGAGACGGAGACCGTGCTGCGCGTCTCCCGGCGCGTCTGCGACGCCTACGGCGTGCCCCTGACCGTCGGCGCGGGGACGATGGGCACCGACGCCACCATCGCGCAGGCGCGCGAGCGCGCCCCCTACGCCGACAGGCTGCTGGTCGTCGCCCCGTACTACCTGCGCCCGTCCGAGGACGGCGTCGTCAAGCACTACGTCGCCGTCACGTCCGCCGTGGACGTGCCCGTGCTCATGTACAACATCCCCTACCGGACGGGCCGCGCGCTCTCCGCCGACGCGATCCTGCGCGTCCTGGCCCTGGACGGCGTCATCGGGATGAAGCACTGCCCCGGCGGCATCGACGGCGACACGCTCCGCCTGCTGGCCGAGGCCGGCGAGAAGGTGCTGTGCGGGGACGACGCGTACGCCTACCCGATGGTGGCCCTGGGCGCCGCCGGCGTGATCGCGGCGACGGGCAACCTCGTGCCGTCCGCCTACGCGGCCCTCGACCGCGCCACCCACGAACGGCTCGTCCCGCTGGTGGACGCGCTGTTCTCGGAACCGTCCCCGACCGTCCTCAAGGCGTGCCTGGCGGCGCGCGGCCTGATCGACGACCCGGCCGTCCGCGCGCCCTTCGAGCCCCCGCACCCGGACACCGTCGAACGCGCCCTCAAGGCCGCCTTCTGATCCGGGCGGCGGGTGGGCCGGGGGCGGTCCGGCGGTGCGCCCCCGGCCAGGCCCGTCAGGCGGACGCCTCGGCGGCGGCCCGGGCGGCGTGCGGCAGCGCCTCGACGATCTTCGACAGGGCGGTGTCGTCGTGCGCGGCCGACAGGAACCACACCTCGAACGCCGACGGCGGCAGGTAGACGCCGCGGTCGAGCATCGCGTGGAAGAACGCGGCGAAGGCGGCGGTGTCCTGGTTCTGCGCGTGGGCGAAGTTCTGCACGACCGGGGCGTCGGTGAAGAAGACCGAGAACAGGTTGCCCGCGTGCTGCACCCGGTGCGGCACGCCCTCCTTGGCCAGCGCCTCGGACGCCGCCTCGGAGACGGCCTTGGCGTTGCGGTCGATCGCCGCGTACACGTCGTCGGTGGCGTTGCGCAGCGTGGCGAGCCCGGCGGCGGTCGCCAGCGGGTTCCCCGAGAGCGTCCCGGCCTGGTAGACGGGGCCCGCGGGGGCGAGGCGGGCCATCACGTCGGCGCGACCGCCGAACGCGGCGGCGGGCAGGCCACCGCCCATCACCTTGCCGAACGTCACGAGGTCGCCCGCGACGCCCTCCAGGCCGTACCAGCCGGACCGCGACGCGCGGAACCCGGTGAGCACCTCGTCCAGGATCAGCAGCGCCCCGGACCGCTCGCACAGCTGCTTCAGCAGCAGGTTGAAGTCCTTGGTGGGCGGGACGACGCCCATGTTGCACGGCACCGCCTCGGTGATCACGCAGGCGATCTCGTCGCCGTGGTCGGCGAACGCCCGCTCGACCCCGATCACGTCGTTGTAGGGCAGCACGATCGTGTCGGCGGTGGTGGCGCCGGTCACACCCGGCGTGTCCGGGAGGGCCAGCGTCGCCGCGCCGGAGCCGGCGGCGGCCAGCAGCGCGTCCACGTGCCCGTGGTAGCACCCGGCGAACTTGACGACCTTGGAGCGCCCGGTGAAGCCGCGCGCCAGCCGGATCGCCGACATGGTCGCCTCGGTGCCGGAGTTCACCAGCCGGACGGCCTCCACCGGCGTCCGCGCCACGATCTCCTCGGCCAGCTCGACCTCGCCCGCCGACGGCGCGCCGTAGGACGTTCCGCGCCCGGCGGCGCCGGTCACGGCCTCGACGACGGCCGGGTGGGCGTGCCCGAGGATCATCGGGCCCCACGAGCAGACCAGGTCGACGTACTCGTTCCCGTCGGCGTCGGTGAGGTACGGGCCGCGCGCCGAGGCGATGAACCGGGGGGTGCCGCCCACCGCCCGGAACGCTCTCACCGGCGAGTTCACGCCACCGGGGATCACCCGGCCGGCCCGCTCGAACAACTCCTGGGACTTGTCTGCATCCGTCACCCCTCCAGTCAACCAGTTGCAGTTCGGTGACGCGGCTTGACCTCGCCTGGTACCGGCCGATATTCCAGCAAAGGCGTCGTCTGCCCCTTGGGGACAGGCGAGAATGCTTCAGGCGGGATGTCGGTGTCGCGAGCGGCGGCACCCCCGGGTTTCCACCGGCGCCGCCGGATCGGAGGGATGGCTCACACCGTGGTCGACGGCTGGACGGTTCCGGGATTCACCCACGAGCGGGACCTTGGCGGGGGGCCCGCTGGGCGCGTTGTGCTCGCGGTGGACGACATGACCCAGACCAAGGTCGCCATCCGCTACCTCGACAAGCGCCTCGAATCGGACGAGGCGCTGCTCTCGCGGTACCGGATGGTGGCGCGCAGGCTGTCCCAACTGGAGGATCCGAACGTCGTCGATCTCTTCGACTTCGTCGAGAATCCGTCGCCGAGCGGCGGGACGGCGATCGTGATGGAGCGCGCGGAGGGCGTCTCGCTGCGCCGCATCCTCGCCTCGCGCGGCCCCGCCGGGCCCCTGGCGGCCCTGTCGGCGCTCGGCGGCGTCCTGCTGGGGCTGGCGGCCGGGGAGGGACGGGAGGTCGTCCACGGGGCGCTCCGGCCCTCCAACGTCATGGTCGCGCCGGACGGCGAGGCCCGCCTCACCGACTTCGGGCTCGGCTTCGGCCCCACCGCCGGGCCCGCCTACGCCGCGCCCGAGCTCTGGGAGGGCGCGCCGCCGTCGGTCGCGTCCGACCTGTACGCCGCCGCCGCGGTCTTCTTCGAGTGCCTGACCGGACGGCCGCCGTTCAGCGCGCGCGGCAACTCCGGGTGGGCCAAGGCGCACCGCGAGACGCCCGTCCCGGTCGACCAGGTGCCGGGCCCGCTGCGCGACGTCCTCGCGCACGGCCTCGCCAAGGAGCCGGAGAAGCGGCCCGCGTCGGCCGCCGACTTCGCCGCCGAGCTGGAGGAGGCGGCGGTCGCGGCGTACGGGCCGTCCTGGGAGGCGCAGGGCCGGGGCCGGCTCGCCGAGCTGGTCAAGGAGGCCGCCGCCGCGCCCGAGCCCGCCCCCTCCCGGATCCGCATCACCGGCCAGAACCGCGTCTCCGCCCCGTCCGGCGGGCGCGGCGGAGGCGGCGGGCGCCGCTGGGCGCTCGTCGGCCTGGCCACCGTGGTCGTCGTCGGCGGCGGGGCCGGGGCCTACTTCACCATGGGCGGGAAGAAGGAGACCGCCGATCCGCCGCACCCGTCCCAGGTGGCCACCACGGCCCCCACGGCGCAGCCGTCCGCCCCGAAGGGCCCCGGAACGGCGCTGGCCGCCCAGATCCGCGAGGCGACGGGCCGCACGCCCGCCGCGTCGTTCAGCTTCCGCCGGACGGGGCCGGGCGGGAACGTCACCGCCCACGGAACGTTCACGCTGGTCAACGGGGCCGAGCCGTCCTACGCGATGCAGCTTTCCGGGTCCGGCGAGACCAAGCGGCTCGGACGCGCGATCGTCATCGGCGGCAACGCCTACGTGCGCGCGGGCAAGGTCTGGCGGCAGGTGCCGGTGACGGCCAAGGGCTACCCGGCGCTCGCGGCGCAGATCCGCTCCGCCGGGTCCGTCTCCGCGCTGACGGCGATGCTGGAGAACGCCGCCAGGCTCCAGCACACCGGCACCCTCTACCAGGGGACGGCCCCGCTCGGCGTGCTCGGCGGGCAGCCCGGCTTCGGCGGCCTCTACGCCGACCTGGCACGGACCTCGGGCGCGCAGGACATCACGTTCTACCTGCGGGTGGACAAGATGAACCGGCCCCTCCAGCTGAAGCTCCGCGCGGGCGCCAAGCCGCACTGGCTGCTGACCAACTACACCGACTGGGCGCGCAAGCCTCCGATCGCCGCGCCCAAGACGAGCGCCTGAGCCCCGGCATGGGACGGACGGCGCCGGCCGTGTGGACGCTCGGCGTCCTGGCATCCGGCGCCGCCGCCGTGCTGTGGGCGCGGCGGCGGCTGGTCGTCGTCACCGTCGAGGGGTGGAGCATGGCCCCGACGTTCGGGGACGGCGACCGCGTCCTGGTCCGGCGGCGGTCGCTCGCGGACGTCCGGCCGGGCGACGTCGTCGTCCTCGAACCCCCGGAGACCCCCGACCACCTCTCCCGCCCTCCCGGACCGCCCGCCCCGGCGCGGGGTTCCGGAGCGCCGACCGAACCAGACCGGCGGGACGGGCCGGACCGGCCGGAGGAACTGGACGGGACGGACTGGAACGTGAAGCGGGTCGTCGCGCTCCCCGGAGACCCGATTCCGCCCGGAGTGCCGGGCGAGGGCGGGCCCGTCCCACCCGGCCGCCTCGTCGTCCTCGGCGACAATCCGGACAGCGTCGACTCCCGGCAACGCGGGCTGTACGCGGGTGACCGGCTGCTGGGCGTCGTCCTCCGCCGTCTGGGCGGTTCAGGCGCCGCCGGGCACGCTCCAAACCGGCAACAGTCACCAAGATCCGTCCGCCGCTGATCGCAGAAACCACAACGCGCAACCGGGCTCTTGAGCGCTTGATCGCCGCCGGTTAGCTTCTGGGCAAGCGAGCGCCAGGCGGGTTCCGGAACCGTCCCGGCGCCCGACCAGTCCCGCGACCGGAGCGAATCCGGCGTGCCCGGAGGTGGTTAGCCATGGTCCGTGCCCTCACCAGACTGAGCGACCGCATGCTCGACAGGATCGTCCCGTCCACCAAGGCCAAGGCCGAGGCGTGCTGGTGGACCTCGACCGGCATGCACTGCTGCATCTACGCCGGCCACACCTACTGCACCTGATCGACCTGAACCCGATCGAGCCGCACCCGATCGAGCGGCACCCGGTCGACCGGCCGGCCGTGCGGACCGTCGCCCTGACCTCCCCTGTTGCGGTGGGACCGGTCATGGTGACGCGCCGCGCGGCCGGACGGCGGGCACCGGCCGGGCCCGTCCCGGCCGGTACCCCCGCCTCCCCCGGTCCGTCGCCCGCCCGCTCCGCCGCGCCGCTCCGCCTGGCGCAGGCCCCGGGCGGTGCCCGGTGACCCCGGCGGCG
>NZ_QURH01000951.1 GCF_003428695.1 Actinomadura logoneensis | reverse complement strand
GGCGGAGCCGAGGCGGCGGGCTCCGGCGCGGCGTTCCCGGGCGGGGGCTCCGCGGGGGCCGGAGGCGGCGGCGGGACGGGCGGGACGGCGAACTCGGGGGCGGTCTCCGGCGGCTTCGGATGGAGCGGCGCGGGATCGGGAGGCTGCGACGACGACTCGGACATCACTCTCCCTGCGCTGCGTCGAACGGGAAGACACCGCCAGTGTACGAAAGCCCGTCCAGTTGGACCCTCCCGCGGCCGTTCCGGTTCCCCGAGCGTCCGCCCGGATCGCCTGCCCGGGACATGTACCCGGGTCGTCCTCCCGAAACGGCGTCGCCCCCGTCCCGCAGACCGGGATGGGGGCGACGGCGACGGCGAGCGTCGGGCGGCCGGATCAGCCGGGGTCAGCCGGCCGGGAGGGCGGCGAGCTGGGCCTCCAGGCGCGCGATGTCCGCCTCGGCCTGCGCGAGCCGGGCGCGGTTCTTCGCGACGACCGCCTCCGGGGCCTTGGCCATGAACGCCTCGTTCGCCAGCTTCCTGGTAGTCTGCTCGACCTCCTTGCGGGCGGCGGCGAGGTCCTTGTCCAGCCGCTTGCGCTCGGCGGCGACGTCGATCGCGCCCGCGGTGTCGAGCCGGACGACCGCTCCCTCGACGGGCAGCGAGGCGGTGGCGGTGAAGCCGTCCCCGGGCGGGGTGAGGCGCAGCAGCGCGCGCACGCCCTCCTCGTGGTCGCGCAGCGGCGAGTCGCCCCACTCCAGCGCGGCGGCGACCTTCTGGCCCGGCTTCAGGCCCTGGTCGGCGCGGAACCGGCGGACCTCGGTGACCAGCCGCTGCAGCGACTCGACGACCAGCTCGGCGGCCTTGTCCTCGCGCGCGGCGTCCGCGACCGGCCAGGCGGCGCGGACGATCGTCTCCTCGCCGGTCAGCGACGTCCACAGCTCCTCGGTGACGAACGGGATCACCGGGTGCAGCAGCCGCAGCAGCTTGTCGAGGACCTCGCCGAGGATGCGGCGGGTGGCCTCGGCGCGCTCGTCGGCGAGCTGGACCTTGGCCAGCTCGACGTACCAGTCGCAGACCTCGTCCCAGGCGAAGTGGTACAGCGCCTCGCACGCCTTGGCGAAGTCGAACGCCTCCAGGTGGCCGTCGACCTCGGCCGCGACCTGCTGGAGCCGGGACAGGATCCAGGCGTCCACGGTCGAGACCTCGGCCGGCAGCTCACCGCGCACGTGCGCGCCGTTGATCATCGCGAACCGGGTGGCGTTCCACAGCTTGTTGCAGAAGTTGCGCGAGCCCTGCGCCCAGTCCTCGGCGACCGGGACGTCGCCGCCGGGGTTCGCGCCGCGCAGCAGCGTGAAGCGGGTGGCGTCCGCGCCGTACCGGTCGATCCAGTCGAGCGGGTCGACGACGTTGCCGAACGACTTCGACATCTTCTTGCCGTGCTGGTCGCGGACCATGCCGTGCAGCGCGATCGTCCGGAACGGCACGACGCCGTCCATCGCGTAGAGGCCGAACATCATCATCCGGGCGACCCAGAAGAACAGGATGTCGTACCCCGTGACCAGCACGGACGTCGGGTAGAACCGCTTGAGGTCGGCGGCGTCGGCGTCCGGCCAGCCGAGCGTGGAGAACGGCCACAGCGCGGAGGAGAACCACGTGTCGAGGACGTCGGTGTCCTGCGTCCAGCCGACGGGCGGCTCCTCGTCCGGGCCGGGGCAGGCGGTCTCGCCGTCCGGGCCGTACCAGACCGGGATGCGGTGCCCCCACCACAGCTGGCGGCTGATGCACCAGTCGTGCATGTTGTCGACCCACTCGAAGTAGCGGGGCGCCATCTCCGGCGGGTGGATCGCGACGCGGCCGTCGCGGACGGCGTCGCCCGCGGCCTTCGCCAGCGGCTCGACCTTGACGAACCACTGCAGCGACACGCGCGGCTCGACGACCGTGGAGCAGCGCTGGCAGTGCCCGACCGCGTGCTCGTAGGGGCGGACCTCCTTGACGATCCGGCCCTCCTCGCGCAGCGCGGCGACGACGGCGGGACGGGCCTCGAACCGGTCCATGCCCTCGAACGGGCCGTGCGCGGTGATCACGCCGCGCTCGTCCATGACCGACAGGGTCGGCAGGTCGTGGCGGCGGCCGATCTCGAAGTCGTTCGGGTCGTGCGCCGGGGTGACCTTGACGCACCCGGTGCCGAACTCCGGGTCGACGTGCTCGTCGGCGACGACCGGGATGCGGCGGCCGGTCAGCGGCAGCTCCACCGTCGTCCCGACCAGGTGCCGGTACCGCTCGTCCTCGGGATGGACGGCCACGGCGGTGTCGCCGAGCATCGTCTCGGCGCGCGTGGTCGCGACGACGATCTCGTCCGAGTACCGGATCGAGACCAGCTCGCCCTCGCGGTCGTAGTGCTCGACCTCGATGTCCGACAGGGCGGTGAGGCAGCGCGGGCACCAGTTGATGATGCGCTCGGCGCGGTAGATCAGGCCGTCGTCGAACAGCCGCTTGAAGATCGTCCGGACGGCGCGGGCGCGCGCCTCGTCCATCGTGAACGCCTCGCGCGTCCAGTCGACCGAGTCGCCGAGCCGGCGCATCTGGCCGAGGATCCGGCCGCCCGACTCGCCCTTCCACTTCCAGACCCGCTCGACGAACGCCTCGCGGCCGAGGTCGTGCCGGGACAGGCCCTCCTTGGCGAGCTCGCGCTCGACCACGTTCTGGGTGGCGATGCCCGCGTGGTCCATGCCGGGGACCCAGGCGACCTCGTGGCCCTGCATGCGGCGGCGCCGGACGAGCGTGTCCTGGATCGAGTGGTCCAGGGCGTGGCCCATGTGCAGGGAGCCGGTCACGTTCGGCGGCGGGATGACGATCGAGTAGGCGGGAGCGGCGGGGTCGCGGGCCGGGTCGGCCGTGAAGTAGCCCGCGGATACCCAGCGCTCGTAGAGCCTGCCCTCGACGTTCGCCGGCTGGTACTGGGTGGGCAGATCGACGTCGGCGGCCGCGGTCCGGCCGCGCTCGTCGCCGCGCTCGGTGCTGGGCTCGTTGCTGGGCTGAGTCACGGCCCCTGATTCTACGGGTCCCGGACGCGTATAACGTGCGGGGTCAAGAGAGATCAAGGATCTAGGAGAGAACGTGAGCGGCTGGAACCCTCCGCCCCAGGCGCCGGGAGGCAATCCCGGCGGCTACCCGCCGGCCCCCGGCGGCGCCCCCACCCCCTACGGCCAGCCCGGATACGGCCAGCAGCCCGGTTACGGCCAGCCCGCGCAGCCGGCCCCGCAGGCCCCGCCGCCGGCGCAGCCCGGCTGGGCCCCGCAGGACTCACAGCAGCCCGGCTGGGGCCAGCCGCCCGGTGGTTTCGCCCAGCCGCAGCCCGGTTTCGGCCCCCCGCCCGGCGTCCCGCCGCGCCAGTCCAAGGCCGGCCTGGTGCTCGGCCTGGTCGGGGGCGGCCTCGTCCTGGTGATCATCGCGGTGGTCGCGGTCGTGGTGCTCAGCGGCGGAGGCGGTGACAAGTACACGATCTCGACCCCCGACAGCGTCGCCGGACGCAACCGCGACTCCACCATGGAGTCGCAGATGGAGAGCCGGATGAGCAGCCTCAAGACGCAGATGCGGACGCTGACGCACGGCAAGGTCACCGACGTCAGCTCGGCGTTCTACAAGGACCCGGGCAGCAGCGGCGGCTCGCTCACCGGCACCACGGGCGTGATCTTCTTCGGCGGCACCGGCCCGATCGGCGACCCGGGCACCTTCATGAGCGGCATCCGGTCGTCGGCGTCCCAGAACGGCAGCGTCGTCGAGACCGTGGAGCCCGGATCGCACGGCGGCAAGGCCGGTTGCTTCCAGCTTCACTCGGCGGGCGTCACGATCACCGAGTGCGCCTGGGCCACCAGCAGCAGCTTCGGAGCGGTCGTCCCGACCAAGAACGGGACGACGGTCTCGGACACCGCGGCCCTGATGCGGACGTTCCGCGACGCCGTGGAGCAGAAGAAGTAGCCCTTTCCCGGCGGTAGCATCCCCCTACCGGCGCGGTGCAGGCCGCCACGGCGCGGGTAGGGGACGCGGCTTCCGGAGGACGAGGCCATGAGCGACAGGGCCGGGAACCACGACGCGGAGCACCACGACGCGGAGCACCACGGGCCGCCGGGCCACGAACCGGCGACCGATGAACCGGGGACCCGCGACTCCGGGCCCCACGGACTCGGAGGCCCCCCGGCCGGGGGCGCCGCGGCCGGACAGGGCGGACCCGCGGGCACCGGCAACGCGGGCACCGGCAACGCGGGCACCGGCAACGCGGCCGGACAGGCCGGCGCGGCGGGCGCCGCACCGATCCGGGTCCTGATCACCGATGACCACCCCGTGTTCCGGCAGGGCCTGCGCGGCCTGCTCCAGGCGCTCGGCGTGGAGGTCGTCGGCGAGGCCGAGAGCGGCCCGGAGGCGGTCCGGCTGGCCGCCGAGCTGCGGCCGGACGTGGTCGTCATGGACCTGCACATGCCCGGCGGGAACGGCCTGGAGGCCACCCGCACGATCACCCGCACCAACCCGCGCGCCGGGGTCCTCGTCCTGACGATGTTCCAGGACGACGACTCGGTCTTCGCCGCCATGCGCGCGGGCGCCCGCGGCTACCTGCTCAAGGAGTCCGGGGCCGAGGAGATCGCGCGCGCCGTCCGGGCCGTGGCCGCGGGCGAGGCCATCTACGGCCCGGAGATCGCCCGCCGCGTCCTGACCTACTTCGCCGGGATGCCGCACCCCAAGCAGAACGCGTTCCCGCAGCTCACCGAGCGGGAGCGGGAGGTGCTGGAGCTGATCGCGCAGGGCCGCGGCAACGCCGACATCGCGTCCGCGCTGTTCCTGTCGACCAAGACCGTCCGCAACCACGTGTCGAACATCTTCATGAAGCTGCACGTCGCGGACCGGGCCCAGGCCATCGTCATGGCCCGCGAGGCCGGCCTCGGCGAGTCCGGCCGGAACTGAGCCCCGCGCGACCGGCGCGGCGCTCCCCCGCGTCACAGGGCATGCGAAAGGCCCGCCACGGTGGTGACGGGCCTGTTCGGGCTTGCTACGCGCTCTTCTCGCGGGGTTCGCGCTTGCTGCGCTCCCGCGGGACGAGGGTCGGGTTGACGTGCTCCAGGACGGCCTCGCGGGTGATGACGACGCGGGCCACGTCCTGCCGGGACGGGACCTCGTACATCACCGACAGGAGGACCTCCTCCATGATCGCGCGCAGGCCGCGGGCGCCGGTGCCGCGCAGGATGGCCTGGTCGGCGATGGCCTCCAGGGCGTCGTCGGTGAACTCCAGGTCGACGCCGTCGAGCTCGAACAGCCGGTGGTACTGGCGGACGAGCGCGTTCTTCGGCACCGTGAGGATGTTGATCAGCGCCTCGCGGTCCAGGTTGTGGACGCTGGTGATCACCGGCAGCCGGCCGATGAACTCGGGGATCATCCCGAACTTCAGCAGGTCCTCCGGCATGACGTCGCCGAGGACGTTGGCCGCCTCGTCGAAGTCGGACTTGGACCGGATCACCGCGCCGAAGCCCATGCCCTGCTTGCCGACCCGGGACTCGACGATCTTCTCCAGCCCGGCGAACGCGCCACCGCAGATGAACAGCACGTTGGTGGTGTCGATCTGGATGAACTCCTGGTGCGGGTGCTTGCGGCCGCCCTGCGGCGGGACGCTCGCGGTGGTCCCCTCCAGGATCTTCAGCAGCGCCTGCTGGACGCCCTCGCCCGAGACGTCCCGGGTGATCGACGGGTTCTCGCTCTTGCGGGCGATCTTGTCGACCTCGTCGATGTAGATGATCCCGGTCTCGGCCTTCTTGACGTCGTAGTCGGCCGCCTGGATCAGTTTCAGCAGGATGTTCTCGACATCCTCGCCGACGTAGCCGGCCTCCGTCAGCGCCGTGGCGTCCGCGATCGCGAACGGGACGTTGAGGAGTTTGGCGAGCGTCTGCGCGAGCAGCGTCTTGCCCGATCCGGTGGGGCCGAGGAGCAGGATGTTGGACTTCCCCAGCTCGACCCCGTCGCCCGAGCCCGTGTCACCGGACTGGATCCGCTTGTAGTGGTTGTAGACGGCGACGGAGAGGGCCTTCTTGGCCGTCTCCTGCCCGATCACGTAGGAGTCGAGGAACTCGTAGATCTCCCGCGGCTTGGGCAGGCTGTCCCACTTGAGATCGGAGGTCTCGGAGAGCTCCTCCTCGATGATCTCGTTGCAGAGATCGATGCACTCGTCGCAGATGTACACGCCCGGACCCGCGATGAGCTTCTTGACCTGCTTCTGGCTCTTCCCGCAGAACGAGCACTTGAGCAGGTCACCACCGTCGCCGATGCGTGCCACCCAACTGTCTCCTTTTCGTGGGGCCGCGGCCTGTTCGGCCATCCGCTGCGGCTGGGTCTGGTCCCGGAGGCTCCAGGCGTTGGATTCGACGTTACCGCCTCGCAGTGGGTTGTTAAGCCCCCCGCCCGTCCCGTACCGGCCGGGCGGGGGCCCAACGCGCCCTCCCGAAGGGACGCCGTCAGCGCCGTCTCGTCAGGACGACACTACCTCGGCTTTGCGCTTCCTGCTGACGAAGACATCGTCGATCAGGCCGTACTCCTTGGCCTCCTGGGCCGTGAGGATCTTGTCGCGCTCGATGTCCCGGCGGACCTCCTCCAGGTCGCGCCCGGAGTGGGTGGCCAGGATGTCCTCGAGCTGCTCGCGGATCCGCATGATCTCGCGGGCCTGGATCTCGATGTCGGACGACTGGCCGTAGGTGCCCTCGGTCGCCGGCTGGTGGATCAGGATCCGCGAGTTGGGCAGCGCGGCCCGCTTGCCGGGGGTGCCGGCGGCGAGCAGCACGGCCGCGGCCGAGGCCGCCTGGCCGATGCACACCGTCTGGATGTCCGGCTTGACGAACTGCATCGTGTCGTAGATCGCCGTCATGGCGGTGAAGGAGCCGCCGGGCGAGTTGATGTAGATGCTGATGTCGCGGTCGGGGTCGATCGACTCGAGCGTGATGAGCTGGGCCATCACGTCGTTCGCCGAGGCGTCGTCGATCTGCACGCCGAGGAAGATGATCCGCTCCTCGAAGAGCTTGTTGTACGGGTTCATCTCCTTGACCCCGTACGTGGTGCGCTCGACGAAGGACGGGATGATGTAGCGGTTGTCCACCGGCGCCACCGCGCCGCTTCCGCCTGCCTGGACCTGGGGCCGGAACAGTTCGCTCACTTGCTGTGCCTCCGCTTCGGGATGATTCGTCAGCTGACCGTGCCCTCGGAGGGCACCTGGTTGGCGCTGAGCACCACGTGGTCGACGAAGCCGTAGTCCTTGGCCTCCTCGGCGGTGAACCAGCGGTCCCGGTCGGAGTCGCGCTCGATCTGGTCCAGCGGCTGGCCGGTGTGGGCGGCGATCTTCTCGGCGAGCGTCTTCTTGACGTACAGCATCTGCTCGGCCTGGATCTTGATGTCGGACGCCGTGCCGCCGATGCCGCCGGACGGCTGGTGCATCATGATCCGCGCGTGCGGCAGGGCGTAGCGCTTGCCCGTGGTGCCGGCGCAGAGCAGGAACTGCCCCATCGACGCCGCCAGTCCCATCCCGACCGTCACGATGTCGTTCGGGACGTACTGCATGATGTCGTAGATCGCCATGCCGGCCGTCACCGAGCCGCCGGGCGAGTTGATGTACAGCGTGATGTCGCGGCGGCCGTCCTCGGCCGACAGCAGCAGCAGCTCGGCGCAGATGCGGTTGGCGATGTCGTCGTCCACCTGCTGGCCGAGGAAGACGATCCGCTCGCGCAGCAGCCGCTGGAAGAGCTGGTCGCCCAGGGGCAGCAGCGGCGCCTCGGCCACCCGCGCCTGGATCCGGGACGACTCGTCGAAAGTCGGAGGCATGCTCACCGGGTGTTCCTCCGGTCCTTTAATCGGTTCGGATGATTGGACATTAACGCGCCCGCGACCCCGGTTAAGCCCGAGGGCCCTGCTTTTCGCCAGGGGCGTACCGATGGCGAGAACGGCCCCTCGTCGCGTAGAAGCGGCGCCCGGACGGACGTGGCGGCGTCCCGGGCGAGAGGGCCGCACCGGGAGGGCCGCGGCGCCGCGCCCGGGGAGGCGAGGGCGCCGCGCCCGGGGAGGACGG
>NZ_QURH01000950.1 GCF_003428695.1 Actinomadura logoneensis | reverse complement strand
GGCGCGCCGCGCGGCGGACCGCCGGGCGGGGGGCCGCCGTAGGGCGGCCGCGCGGGCGGCGGACCGTACGGGGGTTGCCCCTGTCGTCCGGCCGGAGGGGGGTAATGACCAGCCATAGGGCAGAACTATACGGGCGGGACCGCTACCATTTGCCGCCATGTTGGGTCGCCTGCGGCCATTGGTCGCCTCCCTGCCGCTCGCCGCCGTTCTGTCCGCCGCGCTCGCGCTTCCAGCGCACGCCGCGGGCGGCCGGTACGAGCCGGCGCGGCACCTGTCCGCCGAGGTCAGCGCCGCCGGTGCGGCCGTCGCCGTGCCGGGTGGCGCGCTCGGTCGGCGGGTCTCGGACCGCGTCGTCAGGGACGAGGCGGCGATCACCCTCGGGAAGGGCGGCGTCGCGCACGTCCGTGAGACGATCGTCTACCAGTTCACCAGCCCCGGGTTCGAGCGGACCTTCACGACGCGGACGCACGCCAGCGTCACCGAGGACCGCGTCTGGAAGATCGAGAACGTCCGGGCGTCCAGCCCCGACGGCGGCCCGACCCGGACGTCGGTCTCGTCGTCCGGGACGACCACGGTCGTGAAGCTGACCGGTGGCGCGGCGACCGGGCAGCACACCGTGCTGCTCCAGTACGACGTGCGCGGCGCGGTCGCCCAGCAGAAGCAGACCGAGGAGTTCCGCTGGACGGCGGTCGGCGGCTGGAAGGTGCCGGTCGCGCAGGCGCGCGCCACCGTGGACACGCCCGCCATGGTCCAGAACATCAACTGCTTCGCGGGCGCGCTCGACAGTACGATCGGCTGCACGCAGTTCTATACGAACCACACGCACACCCAGGGCGTGTTCAGCCAGAGCCAGATGCTCCCGGACGACAACCTCACCGTCGTCGTCGGGCTCCCCGCGGGGGCGAGCGGCGGCAAGGCCGTCTTCGAGCGGCGGCACACCGCCGCGACCGCGTTCTCGGTGAACGGCGTGACCGCGTCCGCGCTGGGCGCGCTGCTCCTGCTGCTGGTCGGCGGCGTCATCGTGCTCTACATGCTGCGCGGGCGGGACGCCCGGGTGGTGGGCAAGCGGGCCGCCGAGGGCGACCAGGCGCACGTCACCGGCGAGCACTTCGAGCCGCCGAACGGCGTGCGGCCCGGCCAGGTCGGCACGCTGATCGACGAGCAGGCGGACGTGATCGACGTGACCGCCACCATCGTGGACCTCGCCGTCCGCGGCCACCTGCTGATCGAGGAGGACGACCGGGGCACGACCGGGCGCCTCGACTGGACCCTGCGCCGCCTGCAGCGCCCCGGCGGCGACGCCGACCTGCTGCGCTACGAGCGGATCCTGCTCGGCGCGCTGTTCGACGGCCGCGACGCGGTCAAGCTGTCCGCGCTCGGCGGGACGTTCGCGACCCAGCTCCAGCGCGTCCGGTCCGCGATGTACGACGACGTGGTGGAGCAGGGCTGGTTCGCGCGCCGCCCCGACACCGTCCGGTCCCGCTGGACGATCGCGGGCATGGCGCTGACCGGGCTCGGCGTCATCGCCACCGTCGTCCTCGCCGTCACCACCGACCTGGCGCTGGTCGGCCTCGCGGTGATCGTCGCGGGCGCGGCGCTCGCCTACGGCGGCCAGTACATGCCGGCCAAGACCGCGCGCGGCGCGACCGTCCTCGCGCACACCATCGGGTTCCGGGCGTTCCTGGAGCGGGGCGCCCTGCCGGAGACGGACATGCCGTCCCAGCAGCGCATCGCCCTGTTCTCCCGGTTCCTGCCGTACGCGGTCGTCTTCGACGTCGTGGACCGCTGGGCCCGGACCGTCGAGGACGCGGGCGTGCGGGCGGAGGGCGCCGACAACCTCTACTGGTACGAGGGACCGGCCGAGTGGGACCTGTCCCGGTTCGCCGAGTCCATGCGCACCTTCACCCTCGCCACCTCGGGGTCGATCTCCCAGTCGCGCGGCATGTGACCACCCGGTGCGGACCGTCCGGCCCAGGTCGGCGGTCCGCGCCGGAAGGGCCGGGCCGGGCGGGCTGCGCGGGTGGGCTTCGCGAGTGGGCTTCGCGGGCGGCGAGGATTGAACCGCGCTCCCCGGGTAGGGGCCGGGTGAGGAGGTGCCACCTGTGCTAGCCACCGTCATCACCGCAAACGGCCACCATGTGGGGAACAACTACTGGGTCATCCTGGGCCCGATCGTCATCGCGCTGGCGCTCGTCATCTGGCTCTTGCTGACCCGGCACGCTTCGGCCAAACGGGTCGACCCGGACAAGCGCACCGGTGAGACCGCGAACCGCGGCCCGGTGAAGGGCGGCGTGATCGAGGGCAGCCCGTCGCAGCGGACGCGCCGGGACGCCGCCGTCCCCGAGGACTACGAGCACCGCGGGAAGAAGTAGCGCGGGCGGCACGCCCGTGCCGTGGTGACCGGAGCCGACCGACCAGCCGAGCCGACCGACCAGCCGAAAGGCCGCCTGTACGGCGGGGGTAAGATGTCTGACATCTGACCTCTGGAGGCGGTATGGCCCTGAATCCGGTACCCACCGGCTCGACCGTGGACGCCGTCCTGGACCAGCTCCAGTCGGAGATCACCGGCGGCGGCTGGCAGGTCGGCGAGCGCCTGCCCGGCGAGCACCGGCTCGCGGACGAGCTCGGGGTGAGCCGTCCGGCCGTCCGGGAGGCGATCCGCGCCCTCACCCACATCGGCGTGCTGGAGGTGCGCCGGGGCGACGGCACGTACGTGCGCAGCCGCGTCGACCCGCGGCCGATGCTGACCGGCGTGGCCCGCTCGACGCTGATCGACGTGTTCGAGGTGCAGCTCGCCTACGATGTGCAGGCCGCCCGGCTCGCCGCGCGCCGCCGCACCGCGGACGACCTCGCCCGCCTGGAGGACCTGCTCGCCGCGCGCGGCGCCGCCGCCGACGAGCGCGAGTTCGGCGAGGCCGACGCCCGCTTCCACCTCGGCGTCGTCGAGGCCGGGAAGAACCCGCTGCTGGTGGAGGCGTACCGGTACTTCGCCGGCCGGCTCGGCGAGGCGATCGCCGCCCTGCGCGCCGACGTCGCCGTCGCCGAGGCCCCGCAGGAGGCGCACCGCGCCGTGCTGGACGCCGTCGCCGCCCGCGATCCCGAGGCGGCCGAGCGCGCCGCCCGGACGATCATCGAACCCACCCTGGCCACGCTGGACGCGCTGGTCGGCCGCCCCACCCCCCAGGAGCCCCAGTGACGCTTCGTGACACCTCCGGCTCCGTGACGCCGGCCGCCACTCCCCCGACGCCCCCGCGCGACGCCCGCACCCCCGCCGACGACGGCACGCGGGGACGCCAGGCCGGGTCGCTCGCCGGGCTGCTGCTGATCGTCCTGGTGGCGGTCAACCTGCGGCCCGCCCTCACCGCGGTCGGCCCCCTGGTCGGTGAGATCCGCGACGACCTGCACCTGTCGGGGACGGCGGCGGGCGCGCTGACCACGCTTCCGCTGATGTTCCTCGGCTCGTACGGGCTGCTGGCGGCGTTCCTGCGCCGTCCGCCGCGTCCGGAGGCGCTGCCGGTCGCGGCGATGGTCGCGCTCACCGCGGCGATCGGCCTGCGGATGATCCCGGTCACTCCGGCGCTGTTCGCCGGGTCCTTGGTCGCCGGGATGGCGATCAGCATCGGCAACATCGCGGTGCCGGGGATCATCAAGCGCGACCACCCGCAGCGGATCGCCCTGGTCACCGCGCTCTACACCGTCGCGCTGAGCGGCGGCGCGGCGCTCGGGTCGGGGCTCGCCGTCCCGATGCAGCACGCCACCGGCGGGAGCTGGCGCGGGCCGCTGACGCTGCTGGCCGTCCCGTCCGCGCTGGCCGCGCTGTTCTGGCTGCCCCGGTTGCTGCGGGTGCGGCGGGCCGCGGCGGCGGCCGAGACCGGTGCGGCGGCGTCCGATGCCGTGGCCCCCGTGTCGCACCGGGACGTCGCGCGCAAGGTGTGGCGCTCGCGGCTGGCCTGGCAGATCACACTGTTCTTCGGCCTCCAGTCGTCGCTGGCGTACGTGATGTTCGCCTGGCTGCCGACGCTGCTGACCGACCGCGGGCTCTCGGAGAGCAGCGCGGGGTTCGTCACCGCCGCGTCCAGCCTGATCCAGATCATCGGGAACATGTGCCTGCCGCTGCTGACCGCGCGGCTGCGCGACCAGCGGCCGATCGCGGTGCTCGTCGGGGTGCTGTCGGCGGCCGGGTTCGCCGGGCTGGCCTGGGCGCCGATGGGCGGGATGTGGCTGTTCGTCGTGGTGCTCGGACTCGGCCAGGGGGCGTCCTTCGCGCTCGCCCTGTCCATGATCGGCCTGCGCTCCCCGGACGCCGCGACCGCCGCCCAGCTGTCCGGGATGGTGCAGGGCCTCGGCTACGTGATCTCGGCGTTCGGGCCGCTGCTGATCGGCGCGCTGCGGGACGCCACGTCCGGCTGGACGGTCCCGATGGCGCTGGTCGTCGCGATCGCGCTGGCGGAGACGGTCCCGGGTCTCGGCGCGGGCCGGGCCCGCGTCATGGACTGACCGGAGGTTCGGAGGCGCGGCCTGGAACGGTCCAGAGCCGCGCCTCCACCCGTCCGCCGGGCTGGAGGACGCCTCGCCCGGTCAGAAGACGCCTCGGGCGCTCAGAGGACGCCGCATGCGGTCAGTCGCCTCGGACGGTCAGAAGACGCCAGGTCAGAAGACGCCTCGGACGGCGCGGATCTCGCCCACGACGGCCTCGCCGCCGTACAGCGGGACGGTCGCCAGCTCGTCCAGCACCGCCGGATCGGCGGGCTCGACGCCGAGGGAGCGCAGCAGGGCCACGGTCACCGGGGTCCGGGCCCGCATCGCGCCGTCGTCGATCTTGATGGCGCCGGCCCGGCCGTCCGCGAACGCGAACGCGTCCACGCCCTCGGCGCCGCACTTGACCAGCAGGCCGGGGACGGCCTCCATCAGGCGGCGCTCCTCGCGCCGGGTCCCGGACGTCCACGCGGGGAACGCGCGCATCGCGTCGGCGACCTTGCGCTCCGGCGTCCCCGGCTCGGCCGTCACCAGCGCCCGGAACGCCCGCGCGACCCCGGTCGCCGACACCGCGAACAGCGGCGCGCCGCAGCCGTCCACGCCGACCGCCGCGACCTTCTCCCCCGCCAGCGCCTCGACCGCCTCGCGCGAGGCGACCTGGAGCGGGTGCGCCGGGTCGAGGTAGTCGGCGGTGGACCACCCGGCGGCCACGCACGTCGCGAGCATCGCGGCGTGCTTGCCGGAGCAGTTCATCCGCAGCCGCGTCCGGTCCTCGCCGCGCCGCGCCACGTCCAGCGCGACCTCCTGGTCCAGCGGCCACTGCTCCGGGCACCGCAGCGCCTCGGCCGACAGCCCCACGGACGCCAGGATCCGCTCCGCGCCCTCGACGTGGAAGTCCTCGCCCGAGTGGCTGCCCGACGCGATCGCCAGCAGCTCGCCGTCGAGCTCCAGGCCCGACCGGACCATCGCCACCGCCTGCATCGGCTTGTTCGCCGAGCGCGGGAAGATCGGCTCGTCCGGGAACCCGGCGCGGACGGCCGTCGTCCCGTCCGCCGCGAGCCCCACGGCGCTGCCCCGGTGGCGCGACTCCACGAACCCGGAACGTTCCACCTCGACCAGGACAGGCGTGGACACCGTTGTCACAGCAACCCCCCACTCATTCCGACGCTTTCCACCCGTTCCTACCCGAACGGCCCTGGTGCACCGACCCCCGCCCCCCCGGCCTGCGGGCAGGCGGACGCGGCGGTCGGCCGCCCTCCGGTCAGGGAGTCCGGGGGCGCGCCGACCGCTCCGGGCCCGATCCCTACTTGCCGCCCTTGCCGACGCCCAGGAGGACGCGCGCGTCGGCGGCGCTCATCGGCGGACGCTGCGCGAGACCGGCCAGCTCGGCGGCCCGCTGCACCAGTTCGACGTTCGCGGTGACCGGACGGCCCTTGGCGAAGGTGAGCGTGTCCTCCATGCCGACCCGCAGGTGGCCGCCCGCCGACAGGGCCGCGAACATGACCGGCAGGGACGTCCGGCCGACGCCCGTGGCCGACCAGGTCGCGCCCTCCGGCAGCGCCTGGACCGCCGCGACCAGCGTCCGCGCGTCCCCCGGCATCCCGCCCGGGACGCCCATCACCAGGTCGCAGTGGACGTGCCCGCCGGACGGCGGACCGTACTTGTCCAGCAGCCGGTGCAGCGCCGCGACGTGGCCGAGGTCGAACAGCTCGAACTCCGGGACCACGCCCTGCGCCTGGGTGCGCTGGTACAGCTCGGCCATGAACGGCCAGGGGTTCATGAACACGTCGTCGCCGAAGTTGACCGTCCCGCAGGTCAGCGAGCAGCCGTCCGGCTCGGCGTCCAGCACCCGCAGCCGGTCCTCGTACGGATCGGTGACCGCGCCGCCGGTGGACAGCTGGACGATCAGTCCCGTGCTCTCCCGCAGCGCCTGGACGGTGTCGCGCAGCCGCGCGAGGTCCAGGGTCGGCCGCGCGTCGTCGTCGCGGATGTGCACGTGGATGACGGCGGCTCCGGCCGCCTCGCATTCCTTGGCCGTCTGTACCAGCTCGTCCAGGGTGACGGGCAGGGCCGGGACGTCGGCCTTGGCCGACTCCGCCCCCGTCGGGGCCACCGTGATGAGCGTCGTTGCTCCCATGCAGGCAGAATGTCGTGTCATGCGTGCGGTAGTCCAGAGGGTGAGCAGGGCGAGCGTGACCGTGGCGGGTCGCGTCGTGGGGGCGATCGACGGGCCGGGCCTGATGGTCCTGGTCGGCGTCACCCACGACGACACGCCCGAGAAGGCGGCCAAGCTCGCCGCGAAGCTGTGGGGCCTGCGGATCCTGCACGACGAGAGGTCCTGCTCCGACATCGGGGCGCCGCTGCTGGTCGTGAGCCAGTTCACCCTCTACGGCGACGCCCGCAAGGGCCGCCGCCCCACCTGGACCGCCGCCGCCCCCGGCCCGGTCGCCGAACCCCTGGTGGACGCCGTCGTCGCCGAACTGCGGGCGCTGGGCGCGAAGGTCGAGACCGGCGAGTTCGGCGCGGACATGCAGGTGGACCTGGTCAACGACGGACCGATCACCGTCATCCTGGAGTACTGAGCCGTCCTGGAGTACTGAGCCGTTCCCGAAGTGGCGGGGGCTCAGCCGGCGATGCCGTAGAGCGTCCCGGCGACCGCGACGAGCGTCCCGATCCCGGCGAGGGCCAGGCACACCTGGTCCGCCTGGGCGAGCCGGGAGCGGACGTCCGAGGAGTGCACGACCCCCCGCTCGTTCCGTCCGGCCTCCGGGGAGGGCGGCCGACCGTCGTGCGCGTCCCGGACGTCACGGGCGTCCCGCGCCGGACGCCGCATCCCGAGCAGCCGCCGGACGCCCTCGGTCTTGTACGCCTGGTGCTCCGGCCCGCACGCGAAGAGCCTGCCCCGCACCGGCTCCCGGCACGGGTAGCCCTGCTCGGCCATCACCCGGCACACGGTCGGGATCAGCAGGAACTCGTACAGGCACCACCCGGCCAGTCCGAGCAGCGCGAGCCGCCACGACCCGGCGAACCAGGCCAGCAGCATCCACACCGTGAACCCCGCCCACCAGAGGGCGGGCTGCTCCCGGCGCGTCCGGCGCCGGGTCCGGCGGACGGCGTGCGGCGGTCGCCCGGCCGCCTGCTCCCGCGTCCCGCCGCCCGCCTGCTCCCCGGCCCCGGCCACCGGCTGCTCCGACGCCGTCTCGGCGGCCCGGAACGAAGGCCGGTCACCGCCCCGCACGGACGGATCGTCGGCGTCCTGGTAAGGCACGGCCCCGCCGACGTCGTCCGCTGCCCGGTAGGACGCGTGGCCGCCCACGTCGTCGGAGGCCTGGTAGGGCGCGGTGCCGCCGACGTCGTCCGCGGGCCGGTCCCAGGCGGTCCGGTCGGCTTCGGGGGGCCAGGCCGGGGGCTCCTCCGCCGGTTCGTACGGCGGCTCGTCCACCGGACGGTGCGGTGGCTCGTGCCCGCGTGCCTCGGCGTCACCGCGCGGCGGCGGGACCATCGTCGGCCCGGACGACGGCAGCGGCTCGGGCGGCGGGGGCTGCTGCGGTGGGGGCTCGGCGGCGCCGGCGACCCAGCGGTCGCCGTGCTCGGC
>NZ_QURH01000947.1 GCF_003428695.1 Actinomadura logoneensis | reverse complement strand
CGGCGGCGGCGACGGCGGCGCCGGTGAGCAGGATCGCGGCGGCGGCGGCGCCGAGCCGGACGCGGCCGACGTTGCGGCCGAGGCCGCGCGCGACGTCGTCGCCGAGCGCGAGCGCGTCCAGGCCGCGGGCGGCGGCGAACGCGACCAGGACGCCGGCCGCGACGAAGGGGACCACCCAGGTCGCGACCTGCGGCGGGCGTCCGGCGAGGGAGCCGACGGCCCAGAACCGGAAGGTGTCGAAGGTCTGCTGGTTGACGGTGAGGACGCCGACGACGACGCCGGTGAGCGAGGCGTCCAGGGCCGTCCCGGCGAGGGCGAGGGTCACCGGGGACGCGCCGTCGCGGGTGCGCGCGGACAGGGCGTGGACGAACGCGCCCGCGAGCGCCGCCCCGGCGACGCCGAACCACAGGAAGGACGGCAGCGCGGTCAGCCCGAACACGCTGATCGCGATGACCACGCCCAGCGAGGCCCCCGAGGTGACGCCCATGATGCGCGGGTCGGCGAGGGGGTTGCGGGTGAGCGCCTGCATGAGCACGCCCGCGACGGCGAGCGCGGCGCCGGCGGCGAGGCCGACGACGGTGCGCGGGACGCGCAGCGACCGGACGATCACGTCCTCCTCGGTGCCGCGCGGGTGCAGCAGCGCGTCCAGCACGTGGCCGGGCGGGATGGCGCGGCTGCCGAGCGCGAGGCTGGCGAGGACCGCGAGGACGAGGACGAGCACGGCGACCGCCAGCACCGTCCACCGCCTCCGGAGCATGCGCAGCCCACCGCCGTTCGTCGCGTCCGATAGTTAGGTAAACCTAACCTTATTGATCGGGTCGAGCGTAGAGCACGGTCACCTTCCTTCTCAAATCACCCCTGGACGAACCATGCGAGTGCGAGCTACGTTCTTCTCAAGTAGAGATTGACTCATACTGAGAAGGACATCTGGGATGACCCAGCCGCCGCAGGACGAGCGCGAGTTCCTCGCCGCCTACGACCCGCGCGCCTTCGACCCCGTCGCGGTGACGGTGGACGTCGTCGCGCTCACGATCCGGGACGGCGCGCTGAACGTCCTGCTGGTGCGGCGCGGCCAGGCCCCCTTCGCGGGGATGTGGGCGCTGCCCGGCGGGTTCGTCCGGGGGGTGGCCGACGCCGAGGACCTGCCGTCCGCCGCGCGCCGCGAGCTGGCCGAGGAGACCGGGCTCGACCCGGCCGAGCCCGGCGGCCCGATGGAGCGCCTGCACCTCGAACAGCTCGCCACCTACGGCGCCCCCGGCCGCGACCCGCGGATGCGCGTCGTCTCGGTCGCGTACCTGGCGTTCGCGCCCGAGCTGCCCGATCCGCGCGCGGGCGGCGACGCCGCCGAGGCCGCCTGGGTCCGGGTGGACGGACTGGGCTTGGCCGAGGCCGGGACGCAGCGTCCGGGCACCACGCGCAGGCTCGCGTTCGACCACGCGCGCATCCTCGCCGACGGTCTGGAACGCGCCCGCGCGAAGCTGGAGTACACGCCGCTCGCCACCGCGTTCTGCCCGCCCGAGTTCACCGTCCCCGAGCTGCGCGCCGTCTACGAGACGGTCTGGGGCGAGGAGCTGCACGCGGGCAACTTCCACCGCAAGGTGCTGTCGGTCCCGGGGTTCGTCGAGGCCACCGGCGGCACCGCCGACCGGGAGGGACGGCGCGGCGGGCCCCGGCCCAAGCTCTACCGGGCGGGCGACGCGCGGCTGCTGCACCCCGCCCTGCTCAGGCCGAGCCGGGAGGACGAGATCAGATGACTCCCCCGCTCGCGTACGCGGAGGCCGCGGCCCTGCTGGAGCGCGCCGCCACCCCGGCGGACGTGTTCGGCGAGGACGCGTCCGAGGCCGAGGCCGCGCGGCTGTACCGGCGGCTCGCGCGGGCCGTCCACCCGGACGCGACGCCGGACGGGTCGTCCCGCCACTTCGCGCGGCTGTCGGAGCTGTGGCGCGCCTACAACGCGGCGAACGCGCCGGTCTTCGCGGTGGGAACGCGCCGCTTCCGGCTCGGCGAGACCCTGGCGAGCGGCGACATCGCCGAGCTCTACGCCGCCGAACTCCACACCACCGGACGCCGGACCGCCGACCCCGGCACGGCCGGGCTCCGCACCCGACGCCGCGTCGTGGTCAAGATGCCGCGCGACCCCGCCGACAACGACCTCATGTCCCGCGAGGAGGAGGCGCTGCGCAGGCTGCGCCGCGACGGCGACCGGAGGTTCCGGGCGTACGCGCCGGAGCTCCTCACGGCGTTCCGGCACCGCGACCCCGGCACCGGCGAGACGCGCCGCGTCACCGTGCTCGCGCCGCTCGACGGGTTCGTCACGTTCGCCGAGATCGGCGCCGCCCACCCGGACGGCCTGGACCCGCGCGACGCGGCGTGGATGTGGCGGCGGCTGCTGGTCGCGCTCGGCTTCGCGCACCGGGCGGGCGTCGTGCACGGCGCGGTCCTGCCCGAGCATGTGCTCGTCCACCCCGGCGAGCACGGCCTCGTCCTCGCGGACTGGTGCTACTCGGTCACCCGGCCCGGCGGGCGCGTCCCCGCGATGGTCGGCCGGCACGCCGACCTGTACGCCCCCGAGATCCCCGCCCGCCGGGCCGCCGTCCCGGCGACGGACGTGTTCATGGCGTCCCGGTGCGTCGGCCTGCTCATGGGCCGCCGCGCGCCCGCCGCGATGCGCCGCTTCCTCGCCGGATGCGTCCTGCCCGCGCCGCACCGGCGCCCGCGCGACGCCTGGCGGCTGCTCGCCGAACTCGACGACCTGCTCGACCGCCTCTACGGCCCCCGGACGTTCCGTCCCTTCACCATGCCCCCAGGAGGAAGCCATGGGTAGCGGCAACTGGTCCACCGACGTCTACTCCGCCAACCGCGCCTACCAGGACGCGCACAACATCAGCGCCTTCCAGTACAGCGACGGCGGCGCGACGTCCGTCCACCCCGACCTCGACCCGAAGGGCGTCGCGCTGCGCGAGTCGCGCGACTCCGACGAGCACCCCGACTCGCTCGCGGTCTCCGTGCTGTTCGACGTGACCGGCTCGATGGGGACCGTCCCGCGCACGCTCCAGACCCGCCTGCCGGACCTGCTCGGGCTGCTGCTGCGCAAGGGCTACGCCGCGAACCCGCAGATCATGTTCGGCGCGATCGGCGACGCGCACTGCGACCGCGCGCCGCTGCAGGTCGGGCAGTTCGAGTCCGACAACCGCATGGACGACGACCTCGGCCGGATCCTGCTGGAGGGCGGGGGCGGCGGCCAGATGAAGGAGTCCTACGAGCTGGCCATGTACTTCATGGCCCGGCACACCGCCATCGACTGCTACGAGAGGCGCGGCAGGCGCGGCTACCTGTTCATGATCGGCGACGAGCTGGCGTACCCGGTCGTGCGGCGGCGGCAGGTGCGCGACGTGATCGGCGACGACCTGCGCGAGGACGTCCCGCTGGCCGAGCTGGTGGACGAACTGCGCCGCAGGTGGGACGTCTACTTCATCATCCCGGCGGGCGCGTACCACACCGGCGACCCGCACCTGAGCGGCTTCTGGCGCGACCTGCTCGGGCAGAACGTCCTCTTCCTGGACGACCTCGACGCGGTGTGCGAGACGATCGCGCTCACCGTCGGGCTCGGCGAGGACGCCATCGACCTCGACGAGGGCCTGGCGCACCTGGACGAATTCGGCTCGGCCGCCGGACCGGCGGTGTCGAAGGCGCTCACCCCGCTGAGCCGCGACCGCGGCGGCTCGGTCGCCGTGTCCCCCGCCCCGTCCGGCCTGCGCGGCCGGGGGCGCGGTGCGGCATCCAGCGGGGCGCGCGACGACAGCGGCCGGGACCGCCGCGACGACGGGCGGAGCCGCCGCGATGACGACGGACGTGTCGGGTGGGACGAACGTGACGCACGCAACGGACGGGACGCGCATGACGGACGCGGCTCGGGGAACCGGCGTCTCTGATGCGGCACACCATCGTCATCGACCTGGGGTTCGGTGACGCGGGGAAGGGGACCGTGGTGGACCGGCTCTGCGCGCGGGGGCCGGAGCCGGTCCATACGGTCGTCCGCTTCAACGGCGGCGCGCAGGCCGCGCACAACGTCGTCACGCCGGACGGACGGCACCACACGTTCGCGCAGTTCGGGTCCGGGACGTTCACCCCCGGCGTCCACACACATCTCTCGCGGTTCATGGCGGTCGATCCGCTCGCGCTCGCCGCCGAGGGCGCGCACCTGCGCGCGCTCGGCGTGCGCGACGCGTTCGCGCGGCTCACCGTGGACCGCGACGCGCTCCTCACCACCCCGTACCACCGGGCCGCCAACCGGGCGCGGGAGACGGCGCGCGGCACGGACCGGCACGGGTCCTGCGGGATGGGCGTGGGCGAGACCGCCGCATACGCGCTGGCCCGTCCCGACCTCGCCCCGCGCGTCGGCGACTGCCTCGCTCCGGCGCGCCTCCTGCGGCGACTCACGGCCCTGCGCGACTGGTACCGCGACCTGTTCCCGCGCGGCGAACCCGCTCCGGGCGACTTCCCGGACGGCAAGCCCGCTCCGGACGTCCTCACGGGCGGCAAGCCGGTTCTGGAGGTCTTCCCGGGCAACGAGCACGTTCCGGACGTCGAGGACTGCGCGGCGGCGTTCCGGTCCTTCGCCGCCAACGTCCGGATCGTGGACGGCGGGCACCTCCCGCGCGTCCTGCGCTCCGGGCGCACGGTGTTCGAGGGCGCGCAGGGCGTCCTGCTGGACGAGTGGCACGGCTTCCATCCGTACACGACGTGGTCGACGACGACGTTCGAGAACGCCGAGACGCTGCTCGCCGAGGCGGGCGAGGAGGGGTTTCGGCTGGGCGTCCTGCGCGCCTACGCCACCCGGCACGGGCCCGGCCCGTTCGTCACCGAGGACCCGGCGCTCACCGCCGACCTGCCCGACCCGCACAACGGCCACGGCCGGTGGCAGGGCGCGTTCCGCGTCGGCCACCTGGACGCGGTCGCGCTGGACTACGCCGTCCGCGCCGCCGGAGGCGTGGACGGCCTCGCGCTCACGCACCTCGACGTCGCCGCCGCCCGTCCCGACCTGCGGATCTGCCGCGCGTACGCGATGGACGGCGGGACCGTGCGGCGGCTTCCGGTGGCGGCGGCGCACGACCTGGAGCGGCAGGCGGCGCTCACCCGGCGGTTGCTGTCGGCGCGTCCCGTGCTGGAACCGCTCGGCGATCCGGTGGCCGAGGTCGAGGCGGCGCTCGGCGCGCCGGTCGTCCTCCGCTCCCACGGCCCGACGGCGGACGACAAGTCCACGGCCCTTTTCGGCGCGCGCCGATCCGAGCACGCGCTGTGACCGGCCGGGGAGACGTCGTTCACCCCGCCGTGAGTTCCGCGGCGAGGCGTCCGCGCCGGGCACGGGGATGGCGTCGGATGGTTCCCGTCCCCTGATCCTGGGAGGCGGGATGCCCCTACTCCGTCGCTCCACGCTCCGCCCCCGCCGCGTGGCGGTCGTGGCGGGTGGGTGCTTGGCGGCGGTCTTGTCGAGCGGCGCGGGACCGGCGTCCGCCTTCACCGTCGTCCCGGACGAGGGTCCCGTGGTGTTCAGCCCCGGATCGCTCACTCCCGGCTCCCCCACGGGCGCGTTCGCCGTGTCCGCGTCCCTCGCCGACCGGGCCCGTTTCGTCCCGGCGGCCGAGGAGCGTCCCGACCTCCAGCAGAGCCTCCAAGATGCGCAGGACGTCGTGGACGGCTTCTGGCGCCTGCACTGGACGGGCGACTTCGGCGGACGCTACGACCCGCCCGCCGTCCTCGGCCCCTACGACGGCTCGGACGCCGCCACCACCCCGCGCTGCGGCGGCCACCCGCTGCAGCCCGACAACGCCGCGTACTGCCCCGACGGCGACTACCTCGCCTGGGACGAACGCCTGATCCGCGACGGCCTCGGCAGCGGCGACGCGTGGATCTACATGGTCATCGCGCACGAGTGGGGACACGCCGTCCAGCACCGGATGCCGCGCGCGCTGGTCTCCGCCCGCACCGAACTGCAGGCCGACTGCCTGGCGGGCGCCGCGCTGCGCGGAGCCGCGCGGGACGGCGCGCTGCGCGCCGACCCGGGCGACCAGGCCGAGATCGACGCCGCGTTCCACCGGATCGGCGACGGCACGCCGTGGACCCGCCCCGGCGACCACGGAACCGCCGCCGAGCGCATCGCCGAGTTCACCCGAGGCGGCACCGGCGGCGTCCCCGCCTGCCTCCCCTGACCACACTCTTCGTGTCGGCGCCGGCTATTCCCGCGGCGAGCGGCGGCATGACCTGCGCGGGCGGCCGTTGAGGGGCGGCGGGGCATGGCCGGCGACGGCCCGTCCGGGCTACGGCTGGACGACCTGGCGGACGACGATCTCGTCCAGGCGGCGTTCGACGATCGCGCCGACCGGCCAGTCGCGGACGAGGGTGCGCAGGCCCGCCGCCTCGTGCTCGGCGTGCGATCCGTCGTAGCCCTGCTGCTCCAGGCTGCTGCGGATCGCCTCGACGTAGTCGGCCTCGGTGAAGCCCGGCACCTCGCGGACCATGGCGGTGGTGGTCGCGCGGTGGGAGTTGAGTCCGGCGAAGGCGCGGGCGCAGCCGCAGCCGCCGTCCGGGTCGCCGCCGTCGCGGTCGCAGACCACGCCGATGTGGACGAGTTCGCCCTCCACGCACCAGGCGAAGTCGTTGCCGCGGTGGCCCTGGGTGAGGTTGGTTGCGGTGAGCAGCTTCACTGGCCGACCCCTTCCGTGACCCGCCCACCGTACGACGCCGGTCGGACATTCCACCGGCGAACGTCCCCCTCGCCACCGGGTTCCCAAACGCGGTCAGGAACTGTTGAGAAGGCCCTGACGGACGCCGCATCCGGCCGTCTCGCGCGAAGGGCCTCGGGAGCGGGCCGGACGGCACCGCGCGCTTCCGGGAGGGGACTCCCCCGGGCGATCCCGAGGGGTAAAGGAACGCTATCGTCCCTCTGCATGGAGTCGCTGGCGCCGGAGGACCCGGAGAAGATCGGCCCGTACCGGGTGCGGGCCCGGCTCGGCGCGGGCGGCATGGGCCGGGTGTACCTGGCCGAGACGCCCGCCGGACGCCGCCTCGCGGTGAAGGTGATCCGCGCCGAGCACGCCGCCGACCCGCGCTTCCGCGCCCGCTTCGCCCGCGAGGTGGAGGCCGCGCGCCGGGTGAACGACTTCTACACCGCGCCGGTCGTGGACGCCGACCCGGACGCCGCCGCGCCGTGGATGGCGACGGCGTACGTCCCCGGGCCGTCGCTGCGGGCGCTCGTCGAGCGGGAGGGAGCGCTGCCGCCGGAACGCGTTCGCGAACTGGGCGCGGGGCTCGCCGAAGGGCTCGCCGCGATCCACGCCTGCGGGCTCGTCCACCGCGACCTCAAGCCGGGCAACATCATCGTCGCCGAGGACGGCCCCCGGATCATCGACTTCGGCATCGCCCGCGCGCTCGACGCGAGCGCGATGACCGCGACCGGGGCCGTGATCGGCACGCTCGCCTACATGTCCCCCGAGCAGGTCGAGGCGGACGAGGTGGGGCCGCCCAGCGACGTCTTCTCCCTCGGCGGCGTCCTGGTGTACGCGGCCACCGGGCGCGGACCGTTCGACGCGTCCAGTCCGGGGGCGATCGTCCACCGCGTCGTCGGCCGCGAGCCCGACCTGGACGGCGTCGATCCGTTCCTCGCGGACGTCCTGGCGCGCTGCCTCACCAAGGACCCGGCCGGACGGCCCACTCCCGCCCAGGTCCTCGCCGACCTGCGGATCGCCGCGCACGACCCCGTCCCGTCGGCCCCGCCGTCCTCGCCACCCGTCCCGTCACCCGCAACCGCGCCCCCGGCCCCCGGCCCGGCGAGCTCCGGGCCGACGCACTCGCCCCCGGCAGGTCCCGCCCTGGAGCATCCAGCGCCGCAGCACCCGAGCCCGGCGCATCCGGCCCCGGCACATCCGGGTTCGGTGCATCCCGCCCCGGCGGAAGTGGGATCGGGGTACGCGGCTGTCGCCGTCCCGCCTCAGGGGCCGCCTGTGACGGTGCCGCCGCAGGCCCGGCCGGGGGCCGACCAGGCGCGGGTGCGGCGGCGGGCGGTGCTCGCGG
>NZ_QURH01000949.1 GCF_003428695.1 Actinomadura logoneensis | reverse complement strand
GAGGGCTCCGCCTCGGCGGCGCGGGCCGCGGGCCGCAGGTCCACGCGCCCCACCGGCGGCTCCCTGTCCCGCCGCTCGGAGCCTCCGGCCCTGCCCGCCGCCAACGACCGCCTGCTGCGCACCCCGGCGGGCGTGGAGTCCCTGGAGGACGCCCTCGCCTCCGTCCGCGACCTGCTGGACGCCGAGGGCGCGGCCGTGCTCCTCACCGAGCGCGACGGCACCCTGGTCGTCGCCGCCTCCGCCGGGCTCACCACCGAGCCCGGCCCCGACGAGCTGTCGGTGGTCAACCTCGGCCCCGACGCCCGCGCCGGCACCCCCTGGATCGCCGCCGACACCTCCGACCCGATCGCCGCCGCGCTCCGCGCCCGCTCCATGGCCGCCGCGCCCCTGGAGAACCAGGGCCGCCTCACCGGCCTGGTCGTCGCGGTGTCCGCCGAGCCCGGCCGGTTCGAGCCCGCCGACGGCGCCCGGCTCGGCCGGATCGCCGAGGAGATGGCGCTCTCCCTGGAGAAGGCCCGCGTCGGCGAGCTGGAACGGTCCTGGCGCGGCTGGCTCAGCTTCGTCGCCGAGGCCAGCGACCTGCTCGCCGGAACCCTCGACCAGGAGCGCACCATGGCCCTGGTCGCCCAGCTCGTCGTGCCCCGGCTGGCCACCTGGTGCGCCGTCTACACCGACACCGCCGCGGGACCGCCCGTCCTCGCCTACGTCTGGCACGCCGACGAGACCCGCACCGACGCGCTGCGCGCCCAGCTCGACCGCGCCGCCCAGGGACCCCGCCCCGACGCCCCCGGCCCCTGGCACGGGCTCGCCGAGGGCTCCGGGCCGGAGGCCGCCGGCGCCGTCCACGCCTTCCCGCTCGTCGCGCGGGGCCGCCGCATCGGCGCGATGGTCATCGGCCGCCCGGCGGGGGACCGGTTCCCCCGCAGCGCCCTGGAGCTGGCCGAGGAGCTGAGCCGCCGTGCCGCCCTCGCCATCGACAACGCCCGCCTCTACTCGGCGCAGACCACCATGAGCAGCGCCCTGCAGCGCAGCCTGCTGCCGCCCGGCGTCCCGGACATCCCCGGCCTGGAGGTCGAGGTCGTCTACGAGCCCGCCGGGGAGGGCAGCGAGGTCGGCGGCGACTTCTACGACGTCTTCGAATGCCCCGAACGCGAGGGCGGCCCGGGCGGCCCGCGCGTCGCCGGACCCGTCGAGCGCTGGCGGTTCGCGATCGGGGACGTGTGCGGAACCGGCCCGCAGGCCGCCGCCGTGACCGGCCTGGCCCGGCACGCGCTGCGCATCCTCGCCGCCGAGGAGCTGCCGGTCCCCGACGTCCTCGGCCGGCTCAACCGGCTGATCCTCGGCGAGGCCGAGCGCGGGCGGCTGCTGACCCTGCTGCACGGCGAGATCACGCCGCGCCCGAACCGGGACGGCGTGCGCATCACCCTGACCAGCGCGGGGCATCCGCCGCCGCTGATCCTCGATCCGGACGGGACGGTCCACGAGGTCGGCACCGCGCAGCCTCTGCTCGGCGTCTTCGACGACGTCGCCTTCCACGCCGACACCGTCGACCTGCACCGCGGCCAGGTGCTGCTGTGCGTCACCGACGGCGTCACCGAGCGGCGGCACGGGGGCCGGCTGCTCGGCGACGGGGACGGCCTGGAGCGGCTGCTCGCCGGATGCACCGGGCTCAGCGCGGGCGCGGTCGCCGCCCGGATCCAGCGGGCGGTCCGCGACTTCGGTCCCGAACCCTCCAACGACGACGTCGCGCTCATCGTCCTACGCGCGTCATGATGAGACCGGCTATCGGTAAGGTGGTGTGGTGTGGGGCTTGCCTTGCACACGACTCGAGATGACGACCGCGCGACGATCTCCGCGCGCGGCTCCATTGACCTGCACTCCTCGGACGAGCTGCGGGCCAGGCTGACCGAACTGCTCGACGCGGGGGAACGCGCGGTGGTCGTCGACCTGGCCGCCGTGGACTTCTGCGACTCGTCCGGGCTCAACGTGCTCGTGCGCGCCTACAAGCACGCGCGCGCCCAGAACGCGTCGCTCACCGTGACCGGCGCGTACGGCAGGGTGGAGAACGTCCTGCGCACGACCGGCCTCGACAGGTTCCTGCTCGGCGAGGCGGAGGAGGGAGTCGGTCCATGACGGGAGCTGTGACCGAAACCACACTGCGCGCGGCGCCGCAGACCGAGGCGGTCGAGTACGCCCGGCGGCTCGCCGCCCGCACCATGCGGACCTGGGCCCTCCTGGACCGCGAGGAACTGGTCACCGCCATCGTCGCCGAACTCGTCGCCAACGCCGTCCGGCACGCCGGGACGGCCCTCGAGCTGCGCCTCCAGCGCATCAACGGCCGGGTCCGCGTCGAGGTCCGCGACCGCGCCAGCCAGCTGCCCCGGCTGACCGTCCCCGGCCCGCTGGACGAGTCGCACCGCGGCCTGTTCATCGTCGACCGCTTCGCCACCGCCTGGGGCGCCGAGCCCGTCACCGGCGGCAAGGTCGTCTGGGCGGAAGTGGCCCTGTAGGGCCGCCAGAGCCCCGAAGAGCCCCGGCCCCGAAAAGCCCCGTAGGACCCGCCACTTCCGGGCGTCCTTCGACACGGAGCGGCCCGCGACGGCGTCACTCAGCGAGATGAGCGCGTGATGCCGCCGCAGGCCGGCCGGTCCGTTCTCTCCGATCGGCGCGGTCTTCTCAGCCGGCCCCGTCTCCTCGACCGGGCCGGCCGATCACCGTCGCGACCGGTGGGCGTCAGTCGAGGCGCCGGTAGAGCTCGGCGACCATGAACGCCAGGTCGAGCGACTGGCCGCGGTTGAGCCGCGGATCGCAGGCCGTCTCGTACCGCTGGTGCAGGTCGGCCTCGTCGATCTCGTGCCCGCCGCCGACGCACTCGGTGACGTCGTCGCCCGTGAACTCGATGTGGATGCCGCCCGGGTGGGTGCCGAGCGACCGGTGCACCGCGAAGAACCCGGCGACCTCGTCCAGCACGTCGGTGACCCGCCGGGTCTTGTGCCCGGACGGGGCCTCGAAGGTGTTGCCGTGCATCGGGTCGCACACCCACGCGACCGGGCCGCCGTTGCGGGTCACCTTCTCCACCAGCGGCGGCAGCGCGTCGCGGATCCGGTCGGCGCCCATCCGCGTGATGAACGTCAGCCGGCCCGGCTCACCGTGCGGGTTCAGCTTGTCCATCAGGGCCAGGGCGTCGTCGGCCGTGGTCGTCGGGCCCAGCTTCACCCCGATGGGGTTGTGGATGTGCCGCAGGAACTCCACGTGCGCGCCGTCCAGCTGCCGGGTCCGCTCGCCCAGCCACAGGAAGTGCGCCGACACGTCGTAGGGGGAGCCGGTGCGGCTGTCGATGCGGGTCAGCGCCCGCTCGTACTCCAGGATCAGCGCCTCGTGGCTGGAGTAGAACTCCACCCCGTGGAACTCGTCCGGATTGGCGCCGCACGCCTTCATGAACGTCAGCGCCCGGTCGATCTCGCCCGCGAGCTGCTCGTAGCGCCGCCCGGCGGGACTCTGGGCCACGAAGTCCTGGTTCCAGGCGTGCACCTGCCGCAGGTCCGCGTAGCCGCCCTTGGTGAACGCCCGGCACAGGTTCAGCGTCACCGAGGACGAGAAGTACGCCTGGAGCAGCCGACGCGGGTCGTTGCGCCGCTCGTCCGGCGAGAACCCCAGGCCGTTGACCGCGTCCCCCCGGTAGGCGGGCAGCTCGACGCCACCGCGCACCTCGACCGGCTTTGACCTGGGCTTGGCGAACTGGCCTGCCATCCGCCCGATCTTCACCACCGGGACGCTGGCGGCGTAGGTGAGCACGACCGCCATCTGGAGCAGCGTCTTGAGCTTGTTGCGGACGTCGTCGGCGGTGGCCCCCGCGAACGTCTCCGCGCAGTCGCCGCCCTGCAGGACGAACGCCCGCCCGTGCGTCACCTCCGCGAGCTGGTTCTTCAGCTGGTCGCATTCGCCCGCGAAGACCAGCGGGGGCTGTTTGGCGAGTTCGGCGGCCACGGCCTCGACCTCGGCCGGGTCGTCCCAGGTGGGCTGCTGCAGTGCCGGGAGGCCGCGCCAGGCGTCCAGCTCCCCCGTGACGCTAGAGGTACTCACGGTGGACAAGGCTATGGCACAACGCGCCCGCCGGTCTTGGAAGGACGGCGCACTCGGCATGATTCCGACACCTGACGGTCACTCCCCGGCAACCGGAGGAACACGAACGCCGCCGCGAGCGGGACTCGCGGCGGCGTTCGGCAGGGTCTGGCGGGGGGTTCGGCGGAGGCCCGGGCCCGTGCTGCGGGGGCGGGGAGGGCTCCGGTCAGGCGGCCCGGCTCCGGGAGCGGGGATCCACGGCGTGCGGCCGCGGACGCTCTGCGGCAGTGGTCAGAGTGCGGGTCCCGGCGGGCTCGTGCTCGGTCGCCATCTGCCGGAGGCGGCGCAGCGACCGGTCGGTGATCTGCCGCACGCGGTTGTGGCTCAGTCCGTACCGGGCGCCGATCTGCGCGTACGACAGCGGCTGGCCGTTGTCCATGCCGAAACGTGCGCGCAAGATGGCGGACTCCCGCTCGGGCAGCCGCTCCAGCATCCGGTCGAGGCCCTCGAGGTCGTCCAGCGCGACGACCTCGGCCTCGGGCGTCACGGCCTCCGGGTCCTCCAGCAGGTCGCCCATGGCGGTCTCACCGGCGTCGTCGACGGTGGCGTCCAGGCTGGCGGGGTCGCGCCGCCAGCTCAGCAGCTCGTCCACGTGCTCCGGATCGGCGCCCACCGTCTCGGCCAGCTCCTCGCGGGTGGGCTCCCGGCCCAGCTCGCGGCTCAACTGGCGCTCGGCGCGCCGCAACCGGGACAGCTCCTCCTCCACGTGGACGGGCAGCCGGATCGTCCGGGCGGTGTGGCTCAGTCCGCGCCCGATCGCCTGGCGGATCCACCAGGTGGCGTACGTCGAGAACTTGAAACCACGTCGGTAGTCGAACTTCTCCACCGCGCGCATCAACCCGAGGTTGCCCTCCTGGATGAGGTCGATGAGCGGAAGCGAGTCCGTGGGGTACTTGCGGGCGATGGAGACGACGAGCCGCAGGTTGGCCTCGACGAAGCGCTGCTTAGCGCGCAGCCCTGCCTGGACAAGCTCCTCCAGTTCCTCGCGCGAGGTGCCGGAGGGCACGCGGTCCTCTTCGAGCAGCTGCTCGGCGTAGAGCCCGCCCTCGATCGCCTTCGCCAGGTCGACCTCTTCCACCGCGTCCAGCAGCGGCGTACGACCGATCCGGTCGAGATACGCCCCGACGAGGTCCTTGTCGGGGGTGTCGACCCTGTCGCCCTTGTTACGGGTTGCAGCCATCCTGACCCTTCTCCGGTGCGATCTCCCTAAGAGGAGAACGCTAATTACCGCCCTGTGATTCCCGACTTGGGAATACTTCGGTGGCGTACGCCGCTCTACCTGACCTGATACCCGGACCGAGGAGAAAACGACATGGCGACGGTCACACTGACCGAGGAGAACTTCGACGAGGTCGCCCGGGGCGACGGCATCGTCCTGGTCGACTTCTGGGCGGCCTGGTGCGGACCGTGCCGCATGTTCGCCCCGGTGTTCGAGAAGTCCGCGGAGAAGCACCAGGACATCACCTTCGCCAAGGTGGACACCGAGGCCGAGCCGGGGCTGTCCCAGCGCTTCGGGATCTCCTCGATCCCCACGCTGATGGCGATCCGGGACGGCGTGATCGTCTTCGCCGAGCCCGGCGCCCTGCCCGAGCAGGCGCTCGAGAGCGTCATCGAGCAGGTCGAGAAGCTGGACATGGACGACGTCCGGAGCCGCCTCAAGTCCTGAGGCCGGCGCCTCAAATCCTGAGAGACGACGCTCAGACGCGGGCGCGCCCGCCCCTACCGGCGGGCCGGTCTGTCGCGACATCCTCCGGCCGCTCCCGAACGGGGCGGCCGGACGGCTCGCGTACGGGATGCACGATGATGGACGGGTGCTCGCCGACGTCGTCCCCTTCCTGATCTGCCCCGTGTGCCGCCGGCCCCTCGCGCAGGACGACCGGGGGCTGCGCTGCCCGGAACGGCACAGCTTCGACGTCGCCCGCCAGGGGTACGCGAACCTGCTCCCGGGCAATGCCCGTCCCGGCACCGCCGACACCCCCGAGATGGTCCGCGCCCGGGCGGAATTCCTCGCCGCGGGGCACTTCGCGCCGATGGCCAAGGCCGTGGCGCGGCTCGCGTCGTCCTCGACCGGCGAGACGGACCCCCATGGCGGCTGCCTCCTGGACGCCGGTGCCGGAACGGGGTACTACCTGAGCGCCGTCCTGGACGAACCCGAGGCGCAGAAGACACCGGGCCTCGCTCTGGACATCTCCAAGCACGCCGCGCGGCGCGCGGCCCGGGCGCATCCGCGGATCGGCGCGATCGTCGCGGACCTCTGGCGTCCCCTGCCCGTCGCCGACGGAGCGGCGGTCGCGATCATCAACATCTTCGCCCCTCGAAACGCGGAGGAGTTCCATCGCGTCCTCCGGCCGGGCGGCTCCCTGATCGTGGTCACCCCGTCCAGTCGGCACCTGGGACCGCTCGTCGGATCGCTCGGCCTCCTCAAGGTGGACGAGCAGAAGGCCGAACGCACCGACGCGGCCCTCGCCGAACACTTCGAGCTTCTCTCGCGGGAGAACCTGGAGTTCGAGGCGTCTCTGACCCACGACGAACTCCTGACGCTCGTGGGCATGGGGCCGAGCGCCCATCACATCTCCGCGGACATCCTCACGGAGAGGCTCAGCGGACTGCCCGACCCCAGTCCGGTGCCGCTGTCGTTCGTGCTCTCGCGGTTCCGCCGCAGGTCGTAGTCCGGGGCGCCGGCGCCGAGATCTCCAGCAGGACCTGCGGGACCTCCCCCGGCGTGAGGAGCGACCACGACCGCTCGCCCTCGCCGTCCGCGCCCAGGACCTCGTACAGGAACGACACGGCCGCGGAGTGCACCGACGCGTCCAAGAGCACGCGCTGCAGCGCCTGTCCTGCGCGCATCCAGGCCCGGGGCCCGTCACCGCGCGTACTGAGCACCGCCCGCCGGACGTTGTCCCCGTTCGTTGCCCGAAGCAGACGAAACGTGACGCCCTCCAGACGAGCCGCCTCCGCGAGCCCGTGCAGGAACAAGGCGTTCGGAAGACTTCGGTGGCCCGGCCGGCGCACCGGATTCGGCCGCATGGTCGCCGCGTAGAGAAGACGGTCGGAACGAGACGTCCGGCGCGCGCGTACGAGGCGGACCCGTGCGAGGAGAGTCGGATCGTCATCGTCGGGCAGCAGCCGGACGACCGCTCCGTGGCCCAACTGCGCCGCCGCCAGGCGGAGATTCACGAGGGCGGCGCCGCAGCCGAGATGGAGGCCCCTGCCCTGCGGATCGTCCATGGCCCGGAACCGGTCCGGCTCGGCCCGCGCCTCGATCGCGCCGCCCGACGGCCGGAACCGCCAGGCCCGGATGTCGTGGACCGACGTCCCCATGGTCGCGGCGACGACCAGACGCTCTGCCGAGGACCGTCCGCCGACGGGGGAGAAGGGGTACATACGGCGCTCCCTGCGGCCAACCGGACGGGATGGGCCGAACCGTACCGCACGTCCATCGGCGGCCCCCAGGCCCCCGACCTGCGCCGGTGACGCCGATTTGACCATGGTCCGAACGCCTCCTAAAGTCTTCACTGCCCCGAGGGGATGCGGGACGCCGACACCGGCGGACGGCCCCGGGGAGCCAGACCGGAAAATCGGTTCGAGCCAGTCTCGGCCTGAGGTACGATGGTCTGGTAAGCCCGAGACGGGATGCAGGACGCCGGAGAGGCGGTCGGCCCGGCGGGTACTTCACGAAGCGACAGCATCAGCCGACTTGGATTCGGTCGATGGTCGACGCCCGTGAAGCCGATGAAGTTCACGAGTCACATCGTCCGAAACAGTCGATTTGACAAGCGAGCGGAACCCGGTAAGTTAGAAGGGTTGCCCCGGAGCGAGGTTCACGGAAGTGAACCGAGCGCGGTGGGTGTCCGTTTCTTGAGAACTCAACAGCGTGTTAAAAGCCAGTGCCTTTATAGATCAGGCAAGTGTCTGATCACCCCGTG
>NZ_QURH01000946.1 GCF_003428695.1 Actinomadura logoneensis | reverse complement strand
CGCGGGCGACGGCGCGGCGACCATGCCGGCGCCGGTCGCCGCCACGCCCGCCACGCCCGCCACGCCCGCCAGGCCGAGCCTCTGCAGGAAGCGGCGGCGCGCCAGGTCCCCGGGCGGGAGCTCGGCGTCGGGCACCGTCTCGTCCGCGTACGCCGCCCGGTCGTGCCCGTGGTGCGCGTGCCCGTGGTGCGCGTGCCCGTGGTGCGCGTGCTCGTGTCCGTGCTCATGCGCGTGGTGGTGCTGGTGGTCGTGGCCCACGTCGGTCTCCTCATTGACAAAGCTGTGTGCAAGCGACCGTAGAGATGTGAAACGACCTCCAGAGGTACGAAAGATGACTATTCACCGAAGATCATCCGTTGTGGGCGCGCGGTTCATCTTCGGTCCATCCGGGTCCGCGACGCTGCCCGTCATGATCAGAACGCGCATCGCGGCGACGCTCACGGCGGCCGTCGCCGTCCTCGCCGCCGCCCTCCCCGGCACGGCCGCGGCCGACACCCTCCGCCTCGGGCCCTGGAAGCTGACCGGGAGCGAGTCCCGGCCGTCGGCCACCAGCAACCAGGGTCTCGCCACCGTCCGCGGCCGGGGGCTGTACTTCACCGGCAACGGCACCGTCCCGGACGAGCTGCGGGCCGCCGGCTGGGGCCACGTGGGCGACCCGGACTCCGCCCGCGGTTACGTCTTCGACGCCTACCAGTGGACCGCCGCCGACCCCGCCGCGAAGATGTTCCTGGTCACCACGCCCGGCGGGGCGCGCTACCGGTACGTCCACCCGCTGGCGCCCGGCGAGCTGATGAACAACTCCTACGCCGCCGTCACGCCCGACGGCCGGTGGATGGTCAGCGGCGAGTGGGGCACGATGGACCGCCTCCTCGTCCTGCCGACCCCCGTCCTCAACCCCCGGACGCCGCGCACCGGCGGGACGCTTCCCCTCGCCGGGCGGATCAGGCTCGACCGGCCCGTCCGGGACGTCCAGGGCTGCGACTTCGTGACCGCGACCTCCCTTATCTGCGCGACCGACGACACCGGGACCGACCTGTTCCCGACGACCAAGCAGCTGCTGCGCATCACGCTCTCCGCGCCGCTGCGCGGCCGGGACGTGACGGGCCGGGTGGCCTCGCTCGGACAGCTCCCGCTGGTCAGCGACTGCCAGGGCGAGTTCGAGACGGAGGGCGTCGACTACGACCCGGCCACCGGCCGGCTGCGCGTCGCGGTGGTCCCGCCGAGCCCGTGCGACGTGAACACGACGATCCACACCTTCCGCCGCTGACCTCGCGCACGCCTCCACCGTGACCGGCACCTCCGCCACCGTGCGGGCGCCTCCGCGCGGCAGGCCCGCGCGGAGGCGCCGGTGGCGTCCGGTGAACGGGCTAGCCCAGGGGGAGGCGCTGGACGCCCGCGTAGTTGGTGCCGGCGAACAGCCAGCGGCCGTCGCCGCTGGTGGCGAGGGACGACGTCGGCGCGCTCGGCAGGCCCGCGCCGATGTCGCGCCACGTGCGGCCCGCGTCGTCGCTGCGCCAGACGCCCGCGCGGCCCTCACCGGACCAGGCGGCGTACAGCGTCCCGGGACGGCGCGGGTCGGCGATCACCCGCTCCAGGTTGCCGTCGGCGGCGGGCTGGACGGTGCGGAACGTCGCCCCGCCGTCCGTGCTCAGCCGCAGGTCGGAGCCGCCCGCCAGCACGCGCCGGGGATCGCGGGGATCGACGAGGACGTGGGACGTGCGGTCCTCGGCCACGGTCGTGAAGGTGCGTCCCCCGTCGTCGGAGCGCAGCAGGCCCGAGGAGGTGCCGGCCCAGACGCGCCGGGGGTCCCTCGGGTCCCCGGCCAGGGACGAGTAGGCCGCGTCGGGGAGGCCGGCCGTCCACCAGGTCGCGCCCTCGTCGTCGCTGCCGCGGATCCTCCAGCCGTCGACCGAGGCGTACACGACGAACAGCCGGCGGGGGTCGGCCGGGTGGACGAGCAGGGCCGCCGGGTTGCCGCCGTCGGCGACGACGCTGTTCCTCGTCCAGGTCGCGCCGCCGTCGTCGCTGCGGTAGACCCCGGTGGCCTGGCCGTTCTCCTCGGCCCGCCAGACCCTGCGCGGGTCCCTGGACGAGACGCCGATCTTGGGCGAGGAGTGCAGCGCGTCGGAGGTGACCCGCGTCCACCGCCGGGTGGCCGCGGTGACCTCGCCCGTCGGCACCGGCGTGTGGAACAGGTCCTGGACGCCGGCGGAGACCAGCACCTCCCGGCCGCGCCGGTCGCGGGCGGTCAGCAGGTTCGTGGCCGTCTCGCTCGGCACCCCGACGGGCCGGTAGTCGCGGCCGTTGGTGGTCGAGTACAGGCCGACGTAGGGATCGGACACCAGGGTCGTCCCGCGCGCGCCGCCGACGGGTGCGACCTCGCCCACGCCCTGGCCCGGGATCGGCACGTTCCACCGCGCGAAGGTCCGGCCCCGGTCGCGGCTCGCGTAGACCGCGTCGGAGGTCGTCACGAACACGTCGTCGCCGAAGATCTGCGGCCCGTAGAGGTTGGCGGCCTTGTCGGCGACGAGCAGCCGCCAGCTCCGTCCCCGGTCCGTCGTGCCGTAGAGGGCGTGCCCGGCCGTCACCACGAGGCCCCACCGCGACGCGGCGACCTCGGTGATCGTCTGCCTGCCCGGCTGCCCGAGCCGCTCGGGGACGGGGTGCGCGCCGCCGATGCCCCTGACCACCCAGAGGTCCTGACCGGGCGCGGTCGTCGCGGCGTACAGGTCGTCGCCGACCAGGCTCAGCATCCGCTTCGGCAGCGGCGCGGCCATGCCCTCGCGCTCCCACGGCCGGGGGATGTCCCGCCAGCTGTCCCCGCCGTCGGTGCTCACCCCGATCGTGTCGAGGCCCTCGGCGACGACGGTCCGGCCGGAGACGGCGAGCTGGAGGGGGCCGTCCTGGGTGTCGTGGCGCAGCGTGCTCCACGTCTCGCCCCGGTCGGTGCTGCGCATCAGCCAGCCCTCGTACGTCCCGAAGCCGACGGCTTTCGCGACCAGCAGGTACATGCGCCTGGGGTCGCTCGGATCGACGACGAACGAGCGCGTGGCGCCGTAGGTCTTCGGGACGGTGTCCCGGAGCCGCCAGTGCGCGCCCCGGTCCTCCGAGAGCCAGAGCAGCTGCGGCGAGGCGGTCATGACGGCGAGCTCGTCCGGCCTGCCGGGGGACAGCCCGACGGACCCGCCGACCGAGTCGGGCCCCACGGTCTCCCAGCCGGTCGGCGGCTTGGACGACACGGACTGGTCGGCCCACGCCACGCCCGTCCCGGACAGGGCGAGCGCCGCACCGGTCACGAGGGCCGCGGCCCGCAGCCCGGGCCTCGCCCCGCGGCGGCGGGTGGTCGCGATGACGTTCCGTCTCACGCGAATGGTCTCCTTCAGGGGAAGATCACCGAAACGCCCCGAGCCTGAACGGCTACCGCCCAGTAAGGAAGGGACGGGAACCGCCGAGATCGCCGCGAGCGGAAATTCGGACGCGCGCACCACACCGCCGCCGATCCTCGGTGTCCCGGCACCTTGACGCTGCGGGATGATGGTCCGGTCGGACGCGGACGGCGACGAGGAGGGGGACGCGTGGAGGCAGTGCGGCTCGGGACGGTGGTCTGGCCGATCCAGTCATGGCGGGAGACCGGGGAGCTGTTCCGGCGGGCCGAGGAGCTGGGGTTCGACACGGCCTGGGTCTACGACCACACGGCCTGGCGCGGCCACACGCCCTGGTACGACGCGTACACCACGCTGGCCGCGGCGGCGGCCGTGACCTCGCGGGTGCGGCTCGGGACGCTGGTGACCTCACCGAACTTCCGGCACCCCGTCCCCACCGCGCACGCGATCAAGACGATCGACGACATCAGCGGCGGTCGCTACACCGCCGGGATCGGCGCGGGCGGAACGTCCCGCGCGTCCGACGGCGGCCTGCTCGGCGGCCCGGACTGGACGCCCCGCGAACGCGCCGACCGGTTCGCCGAATGGGTGGACCTGCTCGACCGGGCGCTCCGCGGGCCGCGGACCACGCACGAGGGGCGGTACTACAGCGCCCAGGAGTTCGTGGCCGGGCCCGGTTGCGTGCAGCGTCCGCGCGTCCCGTTCTTCATCGCGGGCGGCGGGCCGCGGGGGATGCGCCTGGCCGCGCGGCACGGGGAAGGGTGGATCACCACCGCGAACGGCCCCCGGTCGGACGACCCGTACGAGCTGGTGCGCCGCCACCTGGGCATGCTCGCCGAAGCCTGCGAGCAGGAGGGGCGCGACCCCTCCACCCAGCGCCGCCTGCTGCTCACCGGCTTCACCGACGAGCCGTGGCTGGAGTCGCCGGAGTCCTTCACCGACCTGGCCGGACGCTACGCCGAACTGGGCGTCACCGACATCGTCCTGCACTGGCCCCGCCCCGACTCGGACTGGGACGCCGACATGAAGGTCTTCGAGGCCGTCGCCGCCGAGCACACCGCCTGACGGGCGCCGGTCAGCGGGCGGTTCCGGAAGGCGGGTCGGGTGTCCGGGACGTGCCGTCCAGGTACGCCAGGACGGCCCGGACCCGGCGGTGCCCCGAGTCGTCCGGCGCCAGGCCGAGCTTGGCGAAGATGTTGCCGACGTGCTTGTGGACGGCGTTCTCGGAGATGTGCATCCGCTCGGCGATGGTGGCGTTGTCGTGGCCCTGCGCCATGAGGGCGAGCGCCTCCCGCTCGCGGACGGTGAGGGCGTCCAGGGGATCGCCGGCGCGGCGGGTGAGCAGCTGGGCCACCACCTCCGGGTCCATCGCCGTCCCGCCGGCCGCCACGCGGCGGACGGCGTCGACGAACTCGGCCACCCGCCCGATGCGGTCCTTGAGGAGGTAGCCGATGCCGCCGCGCCCGTCGGACAGGAGCTCGCCCGCGTAGTCGCGCTCCACGTACTGGGACAGCACCAGGATCGGCAGCGCGCCGTGCTCGCGGCGGGCCCGCAGCGCGGCGTGGACGCCCTCGTCGCGGAACGACGGCGGCAGCCGCACGTCCACGATGGCGATGTCGGGGCGGTGCGCGGCGACGGCGTCCAGGAACGCCGGGGCGTCGCCGGCGACCGCCGCGACCTCGAAGCCCTTCGTCGCCAGCAGCAGCTCCAGGCCGCCGGCGAGCAGGACGTTGTCCTCCGCGATCACGACCCGCACGGGACCTCCTCAACGATCACTGGGCGCACGGTATCCGGACGGTGAGCGTGGTGGGGCCGCCCGGCGGGCTGTCGAGGCGGACGTCGCCGTCCAGCGCGGCCACGCGCCGGCGGATCCCGGTGATGCCGGTGCCGCCCGCCTCGTCGGCGCCGCCCCTCCCGTCGTCGGTGACCTCGACGCGCAGCACGTCGCCCGTCCGCGCGACCTGGAGGGCCGCGCGCGTCGCGGCGGCGTGCTTGGCCACGTTCGTGAGCGCCTCGGCGATGACGTAGTAGGCCACCGCCTCCACGGTCGCCGGGAGCGGTCCGAGGTCGGGCAGGTCCAGCCGGACGGGCACGCCCGCGCCGGACGCCAGCGACGTCAGCGCCCCGTCGAGCCCGCGGTCGGCCAGGATCGGCGGGTAGATGGTCTGCAGGACCGAGCGGAGCTCGGCCATCGCCTCCTCCGCCGTCTCGTGCGCCCGCTCGAGCAGCGTCGCCACCGAGGCCGGATCGTCCGCGAGCGACTCGCGGGCGATGCCCAGCTGCATGGCGATGGCCACCAGCCGCGCCTGCGTCCCGTCGTGCAGGTCGCGCTCGATCCGCTGGAGCTCCCGGCCGTGCGCGTCCACCACGCCGACCCGGCTCCTGGTCAGCACGTCCACCCGCTCGGTGAGCACCTCGCGGGCCGACGGCGCGAGCAGCGCCAGCGACATCCGCGCGTGCAGCCGGGCCAGCGCGGGCAGCGCCCACCACGCCGCCGCCCCGAGGACGGCGATCTGGAGCGTGCCGCCGGCCAGCGCGGTCGTCCAGTCGTCCACGTGGACGTCGAGCAGGGAGAACAGGGAGGGGCGGTCGTCGGCGGGGAAGGCCCACCACGAGGTCAGGGCCACCGCCGCGACGACGATGTTGCCCAGGCACAGCAGGGCGGCCATCCCGAGGGGGAACCCGGCCGCGACGTGCGCCGGCGCCCAGGCGAGGACCCGCCGCCCGGCGGGAGGCTCCTCGGCGGGGACGCCGAGCAGTCTTCCGGCGCGCCGCCGGTGCCATCCCGCCCAGGCGCGTGCCGCCGCGGGGAACAGCAGCAGGGGCGCGCCGAGCACGGTGGCCACGGAGGTGGCCAGCATGCTCAGCGCGTAGGCCGAGCCGGACAACGGCGCACGGACACGCATGCCCCACCTCCTCGTGACGTCGAATGGAGGCTCATTATCCGCCGGGTGTCGCCGACCGGCACTACAGCGGGCTGTACCAGCGGGCGGGCGGCCCGCTGTATCGTGCCGCCGGGGCGGACGGAACTAGCGTCCCGCAGCATGAAGACGACTTTCGCGAAGTCCCGCGCGTTCGTGGCTCCGTTCCTCGCCGCGGTCGCCGCCTCCGGCGCCGTGGTCGCGTTCTCGACGGGAGCCGACGGCAGCCCGCGCCCGCCGCTCGCCTGGAGGTTCTGCGCTCAGGGCCCGGACGACACCACCGGCAAGGCACTCGACAAGGCGGGCGCGCGGTGCGCGGAGCTGACCGTCCCGCTCGACCACTCCCGGCCCGGCGGCCGGACGATCAAGCTCGCGCTGTCCCGCATCGCCGCCACCGACCGGGCCCACCGGATCGGAGCCCTGGTCCTCAACAACGGCGGTCCCGGCCAGAGCACGTTGGAGATGCCCCTGGAGACGCGCGCCGCCATGAAGGGCCTCGCCGCCCGCTACGACATCATCGGCCTGGACCCGCGGTTCGTCGGACGCAGCACACCCCTCGACTGCGGCTGGCCCGTCGGCATGTGGCTCCGCTCGCCCGGCGCGACCCGCGCGGGGTTCGACCGCCAGGTCGCGGTGCAGCGCGACCTGGCCGAACGCTGCGCCAAGCGGTACGCCGACGTCCTCCCGTACGTCAACACCCGCGACACCGCCCGTGACATCGATCTCGTCCGCCGCGCCCTCGGCGAACGCCGGATCTCCTTCCTCGGCGTCTCCTACGGCGGCTATCTGGGCGCGGTCTACACGCAGATGTTCCCCGGCCGGACGGACCGCGTCGTCCTCGACAGCGCGGGCGATCCGGGCAAGTGGGGCGCGCGGGCGATGCGGGGCACCGAGGACGAGGCGGAACGCGCGCTGCGCGGCTGGGCGGCCTGGGCCGCGAAGCGCCACGGCACCTACGGCCTGGGCACGACCCCCGCCCGCGTCCTCGCCACCGCGGACTCCATCGTCAAGGCGGCCGGGCGGCGTCCGCTCCGCGTCGGCTCCTACCGGGTGGACGACCAGCTCGTCCCCTACATCCTCTATGTCGGCTCCGGGGACGACCGGCCCGAGGCCCGCGCCGGGTTCTCCGCCACCGTCCGGACCCTGAACCAGGCCGCCCACGGACGTCCGGCCGCCCCGGGCCCCGAACTCGCCGGGATGCTCGCCTTCACCCTGACCAGCGCCGGCTCGCCGCTCGCCAGTCCGGCCGCCGCCATCACGTGCGGCGACCGCGCCGTGTCCGGCGACCCGGCCGCCTACTGGAACGACATCCAGCGCAGCCGCGCGCGCCACCCCCTCTTCGGCCCGCTCAAGAACAACCTCTGGCCCTGCGCCTTCTGGCCGGTCAAGCCGCGCGAGCCGATCACGCGCGTCGCCAACGGCACCCCGGCGCTCATCGTGTCCGCCACCGGCGACACCGCCACCACCTACAAGGGCGCGCGGGCCATGCACCGGGCGCTGACCGGCTCCCGCCTGATCACCCTGCGCGGCGTCACCGGCCACGGGATCTACGGTGAGTACGGCAACGCCTGCGTCGAGGCCGAGGTCAACGCCTACCTGGCCACCGGCGACCTACCCGCCGCCGATCAGACCTGCCGTCCGTGACCCGGGCGCGGCCAGGAGGCGCCACCGCCCCGCCCGGCACGGCTGCCCGGCTCGGCCTCCGGCACGGCTGCCCGGCCCGGGCTCCGGCGCGT
>NZ_QURH01000945.1 GCF_003428695.1 Actinomadura logoneensis | reverse complement strand
CGGGCGCCGGACGCGGCCAGCAGCGGCGCGGCCAGCCCGCCCGCGAGCAGCGCGGCGAGCAGGACGGCCCCGGCGGACGGCAGCAGCCACCACTCCAGGACGACGGCCGCGCCGCACGCGACGGCGGCGGAGGCCATCGGCAGGACGCCGCGCAGCCAGCGGTCGGCGACGCCCTCGGCGTTGTCCAGGACGACGCCGAGCGGCCCGCCGTCGCCGCTCGGCCGGACGGCCGGGGCCAGGTCGGCGAGGCGCTCGAAGACGCGGACGCGGGTGCGCGCGAGGAGCCGCAGCGCGGCGTCGTGGGAGACGAGCCGTTCGGCGTAGCGGAGCACGCCGCGGCCCATCCCGAACGCCCGGACGGACACGATCGCGACCATCAGGTACAGGACGGGCGGGTGCTGCGACGCCCGGGAGATCAGCCACGCGGAGGTCGCCATGAGCGCGATCCCGCAGATCAGGGCGCCGGACCCGGCGAGCACCGCCAGTCCGAGGCGGACGCCGGGCCGCCGCACGTTCACCGTCGTGGTCGTCATACCGGCACCGCCGCCGTGTCGAGGGGGACGCCCGGACGGGGGTCCAGGTGGACGAGGTGGTCGGCGCGGTCCAGCAGCGCGCCGCGGTGGGTGGTCGCGATGACCGTCCGGCCGCGCAGCGGGCCGTCCAGCAGGTCCAGGACGTCCTGCTCGGTGCGCGGGTCGAGGTGGGCGGTCGGCTCGTCCAGCAGGACGAGCGGGGTGCCGAGGAGGTCGACGCGCAGGACGGCGCGGGCGAGCGCCACGCGCTGCCGCTGCCCGGCCGACAGGGCGGCGGCCTCGGCGTCGAGGGCGGTGAAGCGGGTGACGCCGACGGCCTCGGCGGCGCGGCGGACGGCGTCGTCCGGCGCGCTGGGGACGGCGAGCGCGATGTTCTCGGCGACCGTCCCGGCGATGAGGAACGTCCGCTGCGGGACCCAGGCGACGCCCTGCCGCCACGCCTCGCCCGGCGTGACCTGCTCACCGCCGGACAGCACCCGTCCGGACGCGGCGGGCACGAACCCGAGCAGGACGTCCAGCAGGCTCGACTTGCCGAGGCCGGACGGTCCCGCGAGCACGGTCAGCCTTCCGGCCGGGGCGGTGAAGCTGAACGGGCCGACCACGTCGCGGCGGGCGACCGTGACGTCCTCGACGCGGATCTCCCCGGCCGGACGGGACGAGCCGCCGGTCCGGACGGGTCCGCCGGGCGCGTCCAGGGCCGCGAAGATCTTCTCGGCGGCGGCGACGCCGTCCTGCGCCGCGTGGAACTGCGCGCCCGCCGCGCGCAGCGGCAGGTACGCCTCGGGCGCGAGGATGAGGACGAACAGGGCGGTCTCGAACGGCACCGAGCCGGACACCAGCCGCAGCCCGATCGACACCGCGACCAGCGCGACCGACAGCGTCGCGGCGATCTCCAGGACCAGCGCGGACAGGAACGCGATCCTCAGCGTCCCCATGGTCGCGCGCCGGTGCTCGCCGGTGATCCGCTCGATCTGCGCGGCCTGCGCCCTCGCCCGGCCGAACGCCTTCAGCGTCGGCAGCCCGGTGACGACGTCGGTGAAGTGCCCGGCCAGCACCTCCAGGCTGCGCCAGCGGCGGCGGGTCCGCCCGGCGGTGTAGAGGCCGATCAGCGCGCCGAACATCGGGATCAGCGGCAGCGTCACCGCGACGATCACCGCCGACCGGGGGTCGGTGACGGCGAGCGCGGCCAGCACCGTCACCGGGACGATCACCGACAGCGCGAGCTGCGGCAGGTACCCGGCGAAGTACGGGTCGAGCGCGTCCACGCCCCGCGTCACCAGGGCGGTGATCTCGCCGGACGGGCGGTCCGGGCGGTCCCGGACGACCTTCTCCAGCACCCGGGCGCGCAGCTGGGCCTTCACCCCGGCGGCGGACCGGTGGGCGGCGACCTGCTGCCCCCACACCAGCAGCCCCCGGAAGGCGACGACGCCGGCGAGCGCGAGCGGGACCGTCAGCGCGGCGATCCCGTGCGCCAGCAACGCCGCCTGCGCCAGGGCGCAGGCGGCGGCCAGACCGCCGGACACGGCGCACGCGACCAGGTAGGGCGCGGTCGCGCGGGCTTCGCGGACGAGCCTCGGGTCAAGCGGTCTGGGCATCGGACACCTGTTCCTCGTGCCGGTTCTAGTGGGCCTGGTAGGCCGGGATGTCGCGCACCCCGATGCGCTTGCGGAACACCCAGTAGGTCCAGCCCTGGTACAGCAGCACCAGCGGCAGGAAGAGGACGGCGACCCAGGTCATGATCCCGAGGGTCTTGGGCGAGGCCGCCGCGTTGTCCACGGTCAGGCTGTTGGCCGCGTCCAGCGTGGACGGCAGCACGTTCGGGTAGAGCGAGACGAACAGCGTGACCGCCGCGAACGCGATCGCCGCCCCGGAGAGCCCGAACCGCCAGCCGTCCCGGCCGTCCACCCGGGTCAGGGCCCAGGACGCGACCAGCGCGACCGCGGCCAGCCCGGCGGTGACCGCGGTGGCGGCCGAGCCGTGGTTGACCTGCGTCCAGACCAGGAAGCCCGCCGCCGCGACGATGGTCGCGACGCCGATCCGGGTGGCCAGCGCGCGGGCCCGGTCCCGGATGTCGCCGGTGGTCTTCAGGGCCGTGTAGACCGCGCCGTGGTAGGTGAACAGCAGCAGCGTGGTCAGGCCGCCGACCAGCGAGTACACGTTCAGCAGGTCGAGGAACGAGCCGACGTACAGGTGCCGGCCGTCCAGCGCGACGCCGCGGACGATGTTCGCGAACGCCACGCCCCACAGGAACGCGGGCAGCAGCGACCCGAAGAAGATCGCGTGGTCCCAGCCGGCCCGCCAGCGCGCGGAGTCCCGCTTGCCCCGGTACTCGAACGCCACGCCGCGCAGGATCAGCGCGACCAGGACGAGCAGCAGCGGCAGGTAGAACCCGCTGAACAGGGAGGCGTACCACTCGGGGAAGGCGGCGAAGGTCGCGCCGCCCGCCGTGAGCACCCACACCTCGTTGCCGTCCCAGACCGGCGCGACCGTGTTGATCAGCACCCGCCGCTCGGTCTCGTCCTTCGCCAGCACGCGGGTCAGCACGCCCACGCCGAAGTCGAAGCCCTCGAGGAAGAAGTAGCCGGTCCACAGGACGGCGATGGCGATGAACCAGAGGTCTTGGAGATGCATCGTCGCTGTCCCCTCAGTACGCGAAGGCGAGGGGCTTGTCCTCGCCGTCCGGCTCGTCGGACTCGGCCGCCACCTCGGGCGGGTCGGACTTGGCGTACTTGACCATCAGCCCGACCTCCACGACGGCCAGCGCCCCGTAGAGCAGCGTGAACACGATCAGTGAGGTCAGCACGCTGCCCGCGCCGACGCTCGGGGAGACGCCCTGCTCGGTCCGCATCAGCCCGAACACCACCCAGGGCTGCCGCGCCATCTCCGTGAAGATCCATCCGGCGGAGTGCGCGATGAACGGGAGCGCCACGGCCAGCAGCGAGGCCCGCCAGAACCAGCGGCTCTGCGGGAGCCGTCCGCGCCGGGTCAGCCACAGCCCGGCGAGCGCGATCGCCGCCGCCAGCGCGCCCGCGCCGATCATGACCCGGAAGCCCCAGTAGGCGACGGGGATGATCGGCCGGTAGTCGCCCGGCCCATAGAGCTGCTGGTACTCGGCGTTCAGGTCGTTGATGCCCTTGACCTCGCCGTCCCAGCTCCCGGTGCCGAGGAACGACAGCAGGTGCGGGACCTGGACCTGGAAGAGCGGGCGCGAGCCGTCCAGGGTGCCGATGGTGAGGACGGAGAAGGACGCCGGCTTCTCGTCGTGGTACAGCGCCTCGGCGGCGGCCATCTTCATCGGCTGGGTCTCGGTCATGACCTTGCCGAGGAAGTCACCGGAGATCCCGACCCCGATGAACCCGATGAGGGTCGCGACCAGGCCGAGCCGGAACGAGGTCCGCATGACCTCGACGTTGCGCTTGCGGGCCAGGTGCCAGGCGGCGATGCCGGAGACCAGCACCCCGGCGGTGACCCAGCAGCCGAAGATCGTGTGCGGGAACGTCGCGAGCGAGACCTTGTTGGTCAGGACCGCCCAGAAGTCGGTCAGTTCGGCGCGGTTCCGCCCGCTGTCGAACCGGTAGCCGACCGGATGCTGCATGAACGAGTTCGCGATCAGGATGAAGTAGGCCGACAGCATCGTGCCGACGGCCACGATCCAGATGCACGCCAGGTGCAGGATCTTCGGCAGCCGGTCCCAGCCGAAGATCCACAGCCCCAGGAACGTCGACTCCAGGAAGAACGCCAGCAGCGCCTCGATCGCCAGCGGCGCCCCGAAGATGTCGCCGACGAACCTGGAGTAGTCCGACCAGTTCATGCCGAACTGGAACTCCTGCACGATCCCGGTCACGAGGCCCATGCCGAAGTTGATGAGGAACAGCTTCCCCCAGAACTTCGTGGCCTTCAGGTATCGCTCGTTCCCGGTGCGCAGCCAGGCGGTCTGCAGGATGGCCACCAGGAGCGACATGCCGATCGTGACCGGCACGAACAGGAAGTGGTACACGGTGGTCACACCGAACTGCCACCTCGCGAGAAGCAACTCGTCCACGCCTTGCCTCCTCGATCTACTACAGAGCGTAGATCTACTACACAGCGTAGAACTTGACCGCACCGACCCGGGCAAAAGCGACTGTGACTCCGGTCGCTAACGGCAGATTCGGCCCGTTCTCGGCCAAGTCGGTTCCGGGTCCGACTCCCCCGGTCCCGGCCCGATAGCCTGGGGGCATGCCGCTCTCTCAACCCGAGCGCGACTGGGTCGCGCCCGTGGCCCGGGGCCCGGTGGACGCCGCGGTCACGCTGCCCGGCTCCAAGTCGATGACGAACCGGGCGCTGGTCCTCGCCGCGACCGCGTCCGGCTCGTCCCGGATCGGGCGCCCGCTGGCCAGCCGCGACACCCGGCTGATGGCGCACGCCCTGCGCGCGCTCGGCGCGGACGTCCTGGAGGTGGAGGCGGCCGGTCCGGAGGCCGAGGCGGTGGGCGCGGCCGAGGAGGTGCGCGGCTGGCTGGTCGACCCCGGCGAGCGGCTGCGCGGCCCGGCCGAGATCGACGTGGGCCTCGCCGGGACCGTGATGCGGTTCCTGCCGCCCGTCGCGGCGCTCGCCGACGGCGACGTGGCGATCGACGGCGACCCGTACGCCCGGCGGCGCCCGATGGGCCCGATCCTGGACGCGCTGCGCGCCCTCGGCGCGGAGATCGACGACGGCGGGCGCGGCGCGCTGCCGTTCACCGTGCGCGGCCGGGGCGGCCTGCGCGGCGGCACCGTCACCCTGGACGCGTCGGCGTCGTCCCAGCTCATCTCGGGTCTGCTGCTGTCGGCCCCGCGGTTCGAGCAGGGCCTGGAGGTGCGACACGAGGGGCCGCCGGTGCCGTCCGCGCCGCACCTGGCGATGACCGTCGCGATGCTGCGCGAGGCCGGGGCCACCGTGGACGACTCCGAGCCCGACGTGTGGCGGGTCGCGCCCGGCGGGCTCAAGGGACGCGACTGGGACATCGAGCCCGACCTGTCGAACGCGGCGCAGTTCCTCGGCGCGGCGCTGGTGACCGGCGGCCGGGTCACCGTGGGCGGCTGGCCCGCCGAGACGACGCAGCCGGGCGACGCCCTGCGCGACCTGCTCGCCGAGATGGGCGCCGAGGTCGACCTCGGCCCGGACGGACTGACCGTGCGCGGCGGCTCCGGCTTCCGCGGCCTCACCGCCGACCTGCGCGACGTGGGCGAGCTCACCCCCGTGCTGGCCGCCCTCGCGGCGCTCGCGGACGGCCCGTCCCGGCTGACCGGGATCGCGCACCTGCGCGGCCACGAGACCGACCGGCTCGCCGCGCTCGTCGCCGAGATCAACGGGCTCGGCGGCGACGCCCGCGAGCTGCCGGACGGCCTGGAGATCCGCCCGCGCCCCCTGCGCGGCGGCGTGTTCCACACCTACGACGACCACCGGATGGTCATGGCCGGGGCCGTGCTGGGCCTCGCCGTGCCGGACGTCCGGGTGGAGAACGTGGGCACCGTGGGCAAGACACTTCCGGACTTCACCGAGCGGTGGAGCGCGATGCTGACGACGGCTGGGTAAGGGGCGGACCACTGGCACGGCGAACACGCGACTACGACGAGGACGACGTCCGCATCCGGCCCGGGCGGCGCGGCTCCCGGCCGCGCACCCGCATCCGGCCCGCGCACGAGGACGCCGTCACCGCCCTGGTGACCGCCGTGGACCGGGGCCGCTACCGCTGCCTGGTCCAGGACGCGTCCGGGGAGCGCGAGATCACCGCCATGCGCGCCCGCGAGCTCGGGCGCAAGAGCGTCGTGGTCGGCGACCGCGTCGCGCTGGTCGGGGACGTGACCGGCAAGCCCGACACGCTCGCCCGGATCGTCCGGATCGAGCCGCGCACGTCCACGCTGCGCCGCACCGCCGACGACACCGACCCGTTCGAGCGGGTGATCGTCGCCAACGCCGACCAGCTCGCGATCGTCGCCGCGCTCGCCGACCCCGAGCCGCGCCCCCGGCTGATCGACCGGCAGCTCGTCGCCGCCTACGACGCCGGCATGGACCCGCTGCTCGTGCTCACCAAGGCCGACCTCACGTCGCCGGCGTCCCTGCTGGAGATCTACGACGCGCTCGGCGTCCCGTTCGTCGTCACCGAGCGCGGCGGCGAGCTGGGCGAGCTGCGCGACCTGCTGGCGGGGCGGGTGACGGTGCTGGTCGGGCACAGCGGCGTCGGCAAGTCCACGCTGGTGAACGCGCTGGTCCCGGACGCCGACCGGGCCGTCTCGCACGTCAACGCCGTCACCGGGCGCGGCCGGCACACCTCGTCGTCCGCGCTGGCGCTGGAGCTGCCCGGCGGCGACGGCTGGATCATCGACACCCCGGGCGTGCGCAGCTTCGGCCTGGCGCACGTCAAGCCCGAGAACGTGGTCGACGCCTTCGAGGACCTCGCCGAGGGCGCGGCCGAGCGCTGCCCCCCGCAGTGCGACCACCTCCAGGCCGACTGCGGCCTCGACTCCTGGGTCGCCGACGGGCACGCGGGCCAGGCCCGGCTCGACTCGCTCCGGCGGCTCCTGCGCAGCCGCGAGGGCGAGCCCGAGTAGCCGGGCAAGCCTTACCAAGCAGGCGAAGCGGTGAGTCATCGGTATCGTCTGGGGGCATGCCCCCCAAGGTGATCGCAGGGCGGTACGAACTCCTGGAGCTGCTCGGCCGCGGCGGCATGGGCGCGGTGTGGCGGGCCCGCGACCGCACGCTCGACCGCGAGGTCGCCGTCAAGGAGGTCGTCCTGCCGCCGGGCCTCGCGGACGAGCAGGTCCGGCGCGTGCACGAGCGGACGTTCCGGGAGGCCCGGTCGGCGGCCCGGCTCGACCATCCCGGCATCGTGACCGTCCACGACGTCGTCGAGGAGGACGGGCGGCCCTGGATCGTCATGCGGCTCGTCCGGGCGCCGTCGCTGGACGCGCTGCTCGACGGGGACGGTCCGCTGCCGCCCGGCCGCGCCGCCGCGATCGGCCTCGACCTGCTGGACGCGCTGCGGCACGCGCACGCCGCCGGGGTCGTCCACCGCGACGTGAAGCCGGGGAACGTGCTGCTGGGGACGGACCGGGCCGTCCTGACCGACTTCGGGATCGCCGCCATCGCGGGCGACGAGACGCTGACGCAGACCGGCGTGGTCGTCGGCTCCCCCGCCTACCTCGCGCCCGAGCAGGCCCGGCACGAGAAGGCGACGCCCGCGTCCGACCTGTGGTCGCTGGGCGCGACTCTGTACACGGCGGTCGAGGGCCGCCCGCCGTACCAGCGCGACAGCGTGTGGGGCGTGATGGCCGCGCTGCTGGCGGACGAGCCGGACCCGCCCCGCCTCGCCGGGCCGCTCACCCCCGTCCTGACCGGTCTGCTGCAACGCGACCCGGACCGCCGGCTGGACGCGGACGAGGCCGAGCGCGCGCTGCGGCGGGCCGTCCAGGAGCCCGCGACGGTCCCCGGCCCGCCGGACGGCTCGGCG